>JAKEEH010000293.1 GCA_022616725.1 Limisphaerales bacterium
CGACCGGAAATTCGGGCTTCGGCGAGTTCGGCTATTGAGGCCGATGGCGCTGATTCTATGGATTGCTTTTGGCGCAAAAAGAGATCATGCTGGGCTTCGGAACCACTACTATGACCCACCGGGTTTTGCCGCAGCCCGCCGTCCCCCGACGGGAAGAGGGATCGTTTGCCACGGAAGCCAGCTTCTACGTGACGGGTGGGACTATGCGCCGCGATGCACCCAGTTACGTGGAGCGCAAGGCCGACCGGGAATTGCTGGAAGCGTTGTTGCGGGGAGAATTCTGTTATGTGCTGACCTCCCGCCAGATGGGCAAGAGCAGTCTGATGGTGCGGACTGCCGACAAATTGCGTGGGAGAGCCGTTCACGTTGTCGTGCTGGACCTCTCTGGTATTGGCCAGAATCTGACCCCTGAACAGTGGTATGATGGCTTGATCGCCCGCATTGGCCGACAACTACGACTCGAAGATCCATTGGAGGCGTTTTGGTCTGGACACCAGCGAATCAGCCCCGTGCAACGATTTTGCGTGGCGCTGCGCGACGTGGTCCTGCCGCAAGTCGCCGGTCCCCTGGTCATCTTTGTTGACGAAATCGACGTCGTTCGCAGCCTGCCCTTCAGCATGGATGAGTTCTTTGCCGCCATTCGTGAATGCTATAACCGCCGCGCGGAAGATCCCGAATTTGGTCGCATAACCTTTTGCCTGTTGGGCGTGGCCACGCCAAGCGATCTCATCCGCGATACCCGCATCACGCCTTTCAACATCGGCCAGCGCATCGAGCTCAATGACTTCACGGCCGAGGAGGCGCTGCCTCTGGCGAACGGCTTGCAGATGGCCCGGCATGGCCGGCATTCCACGGCGCAGCGTTTGTTGCGCCGAGTGCTGCATTGGACCAATGGACATCCCTACCTGACGCAGAGGCTTTGCCAGGCGCTGGCGCAGGAAGAAACCAAGACCCGCGCCGGGCGGCGCGATATCCTGGGAAACGTGGACCGGCTTTGCCGCGACCTGTTCCTTTCTTCCCGTGCCTGTGAGAAGGATGACAATCTTATCTTCGTGCGCGAGCGACTGCTGCGCAGCGAAGTGGATCGGACCAGCCTCCTGAACCAGTACGATCGAGTACTCCGGCGAAAACCCGTGGCGGACGACGAGACAAACCCTCTCGTGAGTGTTCTGCGACTTTCTGGCGTGGTGCGGGCAGTCAATGGCCGGTTGATCGAACGGAACCGCATTTACTATCGGGTCTTTGATCGGAAATGGGTTCAGGCGAACCTGCCGGACGCCGACCTGCGGCGCCAACACGAAGCCTTTCGCCATGGCGTGATCCGCACGACCGCCATTGCCGCCGTCATTGTGGGGGTGATGTCGATCATGGTTGGAATCGCAGTTGACCAGGCGCGGAAAGCCAACTGGGCGCGGGCCTCAGCAAGCTTCATGGAAGCCCAGGCCCGGCGCGTGAGCGGACTTTCCGGGCAACGCTACGAGAGCTTGCACGCCCTGGCGACTGCGCGCCGGCTCGGTTATCCGGACGAGGGGCGATTGCGCGATGAAGCCATTGCCTGTTTGGCTTTGGTCGATTTGCGTGAGGCAACCGACGGATTACATTTGCCCTCCACTGGCCGGCCGATGGCGATTTGCCTCAATCAGGAAGTCTCGGCAACCGCTGCAACCAACGGGGCCCTTACCCTTCGCTCCCTGCGCGATGGAACTATCCGTGCGCGGGTTCCTGAATTAGGCGGCGTCGTGGAACAACTCTGGCTGACACAAAAGACCCCATTGCTTATTTGCCAGATACGAAGTGACTCAAACAGGCGGGTCGTCATCTGGAATTGGCAGGAAGGGCGAGAGGTATCTGTGATCAAAGGGAGTGTTCGCGCTCGGGCGGCTATCGATTTCAGCCGGGACGAGACTATGCTGGCCCTCGGCGACAACAGCCGTGGCGGCGACGGCGAAGGTCGCATTACCGTCTATGACCTTGCATCGGGAGCGACGCTTGGTTCTCTCAACCCGGTGCTGTCCTCTGGACTTCCAAAGACAGCGGCTGCGATCCGGTTCGATCCTTCCGACAATCTCCTGGCCCTATCCTCACCAGACGACCACATTGTTGAGCTTTGGAACGTGAACGCTCGCCGGCGCGTCACGAGCTTTTTTCATCGTGACGTTGTAAACGACCTTGCCTGGAACGCGCAGGGTTCAGTGCTGGCGACGGCCTGTTCGGATGGTTCGATTTATCTCTGGAACACGAACGACGCGAGAACCCCGGCCAAGATACTGAAGGGGCACGAGAGCGAAGTGATTTCGCTGACGTTCAATCGCCGAGGTGACCTCATCGCCTCATTGGGCAATGACGAAACCATTCGCCTCTGGAATACCGCCACGGACGAACAGTTGATCACCAACGATCAACTGATTCACCGCGTGCCGCGCGCTGGTTTGGACACGATCTGTTTTGGCGTCGATGATCGGTTTCTCGTGGGGCGAAACAACGCTCAGAATGCCGTGCGCGTGTGGGAGGTGCTCGGTGGCGAGTCGTTCATTCTTCGAGGCCGCGGCAGCCGGTACTTTGCAGGGCTGGATTTCAGTCCCGACAGCCAGTTGCTTGCTGGCTCAACGACTGACAGCGTTACCATTTGGGATCTGCACACAGGATTCGAGCGGGCAGTATTGGCCTTCACCACCTATAAATCGCCTTATATCTCCTCCGCGTGCTTTGGCGCCAGGAACGACAGGTTGCTCGTCTCTACCGATGGAGGATTGCTACAATGCGCTTTAAGGCGTGAGCAAACGAGCGAAGGGCTGCTAATTCAGCCGGGTCCGGCGTCGCGTTTGACGGCCATCACGGAGGAACTTGGCCGATTAACTCTTAATCCGGACCGATCCAAGGCAGCAGTGGTTTGGCGAACGAATGTAATGGCCTTCAGATGCGACGAACTGATGTCTCAGACGAACATATGCATCGGGGAGCGCTTCACGATGCTGGAAATTCATCCATCGGGTGAGTGGATTGCGGGCAGAACTCTCTTGAGCAGTGGAGTCCAGGTGATTGGTGTTGGAGCCAACCAAGGGGCCCGAGTTGATCTCCCCAGTGGACCAGGCGACCACTTTGCTTTCAGTCCGGATGGGAACTGGCTGGCGATAAGCAGCGGTCAGGGATTCAAGTTCTATCAGGTCGGCGCCTGGGCAAACCCGGCGTTTGAGCTTCCGACGTCCTCCGATTCTGATCAGAATGGTCCTCTGGCCTTTACCGCCGACGGCAGAACCGTGGCCGTGGTGCATTCGAAGTACAACATCCGATTGCGTCGGCTTGGCGCCCAGTGGGGTGAGTCCAAAGTGGTCGCAACCCTGGAAAGCCCCGACCGCAAGCCGCTGCTGGCGCTCGCCTTCAGTCCCGATAGCCGATACCTGGCCGTCGCAATGCAAGACCAATCGATCCGCGTGTGGAACCTCGCCGGCATTCGCCAGCATCTCGCTGCTTTAGACCTGGACGGAGGCTGGTCAGAGGCTCCGTGATCGTGGCCTCATCGTTCAAATATGAAGCCCCGGAACCATTCCCAACCTGTGCTTGAAGATCCTCGCGCCCGCCCCGATTTTCGGCCTGAGCACTTCCCCACCGCCAATGGAAAGTCGGCGCCATCGCCGGACGGCCGCGGGCCGAACGACCAAAAGATTTTGGAATTTCTGTCCGTGTACTACCGGCTCAATTGCGAACACGCAAAACTGTTGGAATCACGTGGCATGGCCGATTCTGCCGGGGGGCCGCAGACCGAACGTGAGAGGATGCAAGCGATAGAAAGAATTTTGGTTATACGCGATGGCCTGGAGGACCAGTATGCCCCAATGGGGACAATTGCCGAACCCGTTGTCAGAGGCGGCTTCACTGTCGATGTAAAATTCACGTTCGGCAACGTCAACCGCGCTGGAAGACTCAGGGGGGCGGCGATGGTTTCGTCTGCGACCATCCCGATTCGGCTTCCGCCTGGCGTGCGAATCGAAGACTTGACCCTCCCTGAAGAACAGCCGCCTGTTGCGGGCCAATGACAATGCAGGCGCGGGAAAAACTGATCCTGACGAATTTCCAGGCCCCTGGAGACATCCTGATGCTGACGGCAGCGGTCCGGGATTTGCACAAATGTTATCCGAACAAATTCGCAACCGATGTCCGCACTTCCTGCGCCGAGTTGTGGGAGAATAACCCCTACTTAACTCCGCTCGATGCTCAGAACCCGGAAGTGCAAACAATCGAATGCCATTACCCGCTCATTCAGGCGTCGAACCAGCGGCCCGTTCACTTTCTGCAGGGCTTTATGGATTACCTCAATGAACAGCTTCGCCTGCGCATCAGGCCGACGGTGTTCGGGGGCGACATCCATTTGTCCGATGCGGAGAAAGCCGCGTCCTCGCCCGTTAAGGAGTACACTGGCAGCGATGTTCCCTATTGGATCATTGTCGCCGGGGGCAAATACGATTTCACGATCAAATGGTGGCACTTCCGCCGATGGCAGGCCGTGGTGGACCACTTCAGAGGCAAGATCCTTTTTGTCCAGGTGGGCAACACTGATGACTATCATCCGCCCCTCAAGAACGTGCTCGACCTTCGAGGCAAAACCCGGTTGCGCGATCTCGTTTTACTGACTTATCACGCCCAGGGTGTGTTGTGCCCCGTGACGTTTTTGATGCATTTGGCCGCCGCAGTTGAATGTCGCGACCCGCGCCTCAAGGCCAGGCCCTGCGTGGTCGTGGCGGGTGGCCGGGAATCGCCGCATTGGGAGGCCTACCCGACCCACCAATTCATTCATGCGGTAGGTGCTCTCCCATGCTGCGCCCAAGCGGGCTGCTGGCGCTCTCGGATCGTCCCGATTGGCGATGGCGACGAAAAAGACCACCCTGAACACCTTTGCCTGGATGTCCGCGCCGGGATGCCGCGCTGCATGCAAATGATTACGCCCGAAGAGGTTACGCGGCGAATCGAATACTACTTCGAGGGCGGCCAGGTCCGGTTTCTTGCCCCAGATACGGCCAATAAAAATTTGATGAAAGAATGACCGGAACTGCGACGTATCTATAACGGACGCATGAACTGAACAACGTAAACCCAAGAAAGGAAGAACCTATGCTAATCGAAAGCGATCCATCTAAAGTCACGCTGTCGAAAGATGTCGCGAATTATCGCCATGACTTCGTCACCGATTCACATGCGAAAAAGGAATTCAAAAAGCTGCTCAAGAAGCTAAACGGGGCGAAATACCCGGAAAGCGCGCCTGACGGATTGTTCAAACGATTCGATACGTACCAGGACTTCGCCTTTACCGGCGCCAGCATCGAGGGCCGTTTGGGCGGAAAACTCGAAAATCCCAGCCCGGAATTCGATTTGCCAATCCGACCTCCCGGCGCAACCAGCGATCTCATATTTGCTTTCCCTACGGATCACGATTCGAGCAACACCGGGACGGTTACCATTAAACCCGACGGCACGATTGTCCACAGCTCCATCTCCGGAGACGACCTGGAAGCCACGGATCACTACATGCACCTCGTATTCGACTATGTTCTCCACAAGACTCGCGATCTGCTTGAGGCGATCAACACAGCGCTAAATTGGTACAATGAGGATATTACCGACCCAGATGCTTCAGTCGCGTACACGAAGGCAGTGAATGACTTCAACGAATTCGTTGACGGGCCGACAGGTCCCAGCACATCGGATCCGAACCCTTACAGATCAGCATTTCAAAAACTGGAGATCTCTCCCGTCCTCACTCGTGAAGGTTACATTGTCAGTGCACGGATCGAAATGAGATTCAAGAACCCGGCGCATAGTTCTTCCACGGTTCGGGTGCCGTAACGAAAGGCCATTTGATATTTTGGCGCGGCATCGCAATGAAAGGCATGCCTTGTAGCTGCGTAATTCAAAGCGCTTTCGGCCGAGGGCTCTTTGTGCTGCTTTGGTTGCTGGGGGCGGTCGAAGTTTCTACCGGCGAGGAACAGGCCCGGGAGCGGGCCAGAACCACCGACCCCCAACACAAGCTGGACTGCCAGCGCAATCTCACCAAGATCTACGATGCGCTGCAGGAATATCAACAGAAGTACACCACGATCCCGAATTGGCTGTCCGAGTTAGTCCCCGAATTTATCAGTGATCCACAGGTGCTGGTGTGCCCATACGTGAACCAGACCGGCGATCTGTCGCGATGGCGAGAGGGGTTGCTCAAAGAGCCGGGCAACGACCGGCTGACATATTATCATTACGAGTTCTGTCTGGAAAAGCCGCGGCGTGGTCTGCCGGAGGATGCCACCCTTCGCGATTACAAATACTGGCAGATGGTTTTTTTGCGCGATACTGTCCCGATTGTTCGCTGTCTCGCGCATAATCCGATTCTCAATCTCGCTTGGGGCGGCGGGATCTACGAAAACCTCGGCGGTGTGTATTGGGAAGATAACTTTACCCATCTCTACGATCACGAAATGCACCGCGATAAAATTCTCTTTCCCGCAGCGCGTTATGTTCGCTCGCTAGACGCTCAACTGCCGCTGCCAGTCAGTTCAGAGGATTTTAGTCTTCTGGATCTCTCGAATTACTTCCACATCCCGCTCTATGACGTTCCTGCACACCCGATGCTGACGAACGCAAGCAATCTGGCCATCCTGCCGAAAGGCGTGCACAAGTTCGGCGGCACACCGTTTCGTGTGCATGGTGTCGTGCACTTGACCAGGAATTCGAGGAATCTCCCATTCCCAACGGAGGTCCGCGACATCATCGTTCGTCAACGATGCTTGAAGCTGCACCTGCTTCACGGAGCAGTCTTCTCGGAGGTTTCGGCCGGCGAAGTGTCACGCTTGGTCGTCCATTATTCTGACGGCTTGGAGGAACCGCTATCGCTCCACAGCGCCGGCAACGACGTGACCGCCGGCACAGGCAGGAATGACACCTTGCTTTGGCAAGCCCCGATATCGGCAAAGGACCTTAAAGATCGCACCGTGACTCTCTACCGAACGAGTTGGAACAACCCCAACCCCGGCAAAGAGATTGTCAGCATTGACTTCATTTCGGCGATGACCGAAGCAGCGCCGTTTCTTTTGGCAGTCAGCCTTGAGTGAGAGATGCCGGACAATTTGAAAATCACGATTTGCGTCCTGACCTACGGCGATTTTCTTTGGCTCGCTCATCGGGCCATTGAGTGCATTCGCCGGCATTGCCCGCGCTCGGCCTATTCTCTGGTCGTCGGAGCGAACGCCGTTGGAACAAAAACCCGCGCGTATTTGGAATCGCTGCACACGGCGGGCGAAATTGACCATTTCATTGACAGCCCGGTGAACCTGAACAAGTGCCCAATGATGCGCCAGATGTTCGAGCGCGTTGAGACCGAGCTGATCTGGTGGTTTGACGACGATTCTTACGTCGCGGAACGAGGCGTCCTGCAACAATGGCGTAATGTTGCCAAAAGTGTTTCGGACAGCACGGCAATGTGGGGTCAACTGGCGTGGTGTGATGACACCCGGGCTTTTGCGCCAGAGTTGGACGATCCAGTCGGGTTCGTGCGCAGTGCCGGATGGTATCGCGGATTACCGCCGCCTTCGTGGAAGCCCGGCGGCAAAGGCGTCTTCGATTTCGAAGGCCGGGGCACCGGTGACGGCAGGTGGTTCTTCATTTTGGGTGGTTGCTGGATGATTCGCACCTCCACCATCCGCGCCCTCGACTGGCCGGACAAACGGCTCGTGAAAATGGGCGACGACGTGTTCCTCGGCGAAGCGATTCGCCAGAATGGTTGGGACCTGGCCGACATCGGAACCCCCGGTGTCGCCCTGGATACCGAGCCGCGCCGCGGAGACCCTGGGTTTGCCAATCCGCCTGCTTTTTGCCCAGTGGCGTGCTAGGGTGCCAAGGCAAATACTGGATTTCGTGCCATTCCGGTGAAATGCGCGAAACTTCCCCCTAAAAGCGGTGTTTGCCTGTATGTTGGACGCGGTCGCTGACCCAGTTGATCCTGATGCCGCCTTGATGCTGCGCGTGCGTGAAGGCGACCGGGAGGCTTTTGCCTTGCTGGTCGAGCGCTACCAGCAGCCGGTCATGAATTTCGTCTATCGCACGCTCCCCGACCGCACCGAGGCTGAGGATCTGGCCCAGCACGTTTTTCTTCAGGTTTATAAATCAGCGCATCGCTACCATCCAACGGCGAAGTTTTCGACCTGGCTCTTTACGATTGCCCGGAATCTTTGTCTCAACGAGATTCGCCGCCGCTCCCGGCATCCGGCCGAATCGCTGCACGGTGGCCGTGATGAGGATCCCGACGTTCCCGCGAGGGAGATTCAGGACACGGGCGTGTCGGGGCCCACCGACGCCCTGCTGGAGCGCGAACTCGAACAAAAGGTGGACCAGGCGGTGAGCGCGCTGCCGGAAAAGCAGCGCACTGCACTCTTGCTCTGCCGGCAGGAAGATCTTTCCTACGATGATATCGCCAAAGTCTTGGGCTGCTCGCTGGCGGCGACAAAATCGCTGATCCACCGCGCGCGAGAAACACTCAAGGAACAACTTAAGCCGTATCTGAAAACCGGCGCATGGCGAGAATGAAACGGCAACTTACGGCTCCAATCGGTTATTAACTGAAAGGCGACTGGATGAATGACGAAGTTTATCAGGACCTCCTCGAGGCGAGTTGGCGGCGCAAGCTGACGGCGGAGGAGGACTCACAGTTACGAGCATATTTGGCCGCGCACCCCGAATTGCAGGTCGATGCGGAGGAGGAAGCATGGCTGACCCGACAGTTGCACAAATTGCCCGACGCGCCCCTCGCCTCGAATTTCACCGCCCAGGTCTGGCGGCAGCTCGACCTTGAGTCCGCCCGCGAGGGCCGTCGGCGCCGCTGGCAACTGCCGCAATGGTGGCGGCGCTGGATGCCTCGCTGTGCGTCGGCCTTGCTCGTAGCGATACTCGCCGGGACCGGCGCCTTCCAATATCGGAAATATCGGCAGGATCAACGCCACGAGCTGGCCCGCAACGTGTTGCGAGTCGCCCCCATCGCGGGCGTGCCTCAGCCGGAAATCTACAAGGACTTCGACGCGATCCGTGAACTGCCGCATGTGCACGCAGTGTCGGACGCCGAGCTACTAGCCGCATTGCAGTGATGAATCTGAGTCGTATTGTCTTCATCTTTGGCCTGATGGGCTGCGCCGCCGCGTGGAGCGCCGAACCCAAGCGGCTTCAACAGCCGCCCGCCCCGCCGTCCTCGCCCATCGAACATTTCCGGCAAATTCTCGCGCTGTCCCCGGAGGGCCGCGAAAGTGCCCTGGCCAATCGCTCCAATGACGTGCGGCGATTCGTCCTCGTCAAGTTGAAGGAGTTCGATGCCTTATCGCCAGAGGAACGCGAAAAAAGACTGAGCACGCTCGAGTTTAGATGGCATATGCTCGCGCTGATGCGTGGCGGGCTGACGAACCGAGCGGCGCGCCTGCACCTGGTCCCTGAGCGGTATCGCCCGCTGGTTGAGGAGCGGCTGCGGCACTGGGACACATTGACGACTGAGGACCAACGAGACGTGCTGGAAAGCGAACCGGCCATTACGATCTTTACCAGCGCGCGCACTGGCGCTCCGAGCCAGGCCGGACCGCTGTCCATGATCACAACCCAGCAGCAAGCCCGCATTCACCGAAGCGCGTTGTATCTCAGCGTGCAGCCGCCCGAGAAACAGGAGAAGATTTATCGCAACTTCGACCGCTTCTTCGAGCTGTCGGAGAAGGAAAAAACCGAGGCACTGCACACGTTGAGTGAAGCAGAACGCCAGCGAATGGAACGCAGTCTGCAGGCCTTTGAACGCCTGTCCAAATCCGACCGCGAACAGTGCATCGCCGGCATGCGGAAATTCGCGTTGCTCTCCCCGGCCGAACGCGACCAATTCCTCAGGAACGCCGAACGCTGGCAGGCCATGAGCCCGAAAGACCGCGAAATCTGGCGGAACCTGGTCAATCGGAAAGCGTTTCCGCCTCCGCCACTCCCCCCGGGCGCAGACCTCGGCCGGCCAGCCTCGAGGGACTCGTCTCTCGCGCAAACAAATCGCCACTGACAACGGCGCGTCAGAGCGCCGTGCACTTCAGCACTTCATCGATCGTGGTGATGCCGCGGCGGACCTTTAGCCAGCCGTCTTCGCGCAATAACCGCAGCCCGTGCGCACGTGCGGCATTGACGATTTCCGGCGTTGGCGCGCGTTCCATGATTTTTTCGGAAATTTCATCGCTCATGAACAGTAGTTCATACAGCCCAGAACGACCG
The DNA here is from genome assembly GCA_022616725.1 of Limisphaerales bacterium. Lineage (GTDB taxonomy): Bacteria > Verrucomicrobiota > Verrucomicrobiia > Limisphaerales > JAKEEH01 > JAKEEH01. The sequence goes on from JAKEEH010000293.1 coordinate 10,258, forward strand.
CGATAGCCAACGTTGTGGCAGTTCGGGCAGCCCGGCCCGTAATAAAGCGAATCCTCCGGCGCCAACTGAAAATCTTTCGGCAACTTCTCCTGTGGAGGACGAAATTCGGTCCTGCATTTCGGGCAAATCTTGCGCACAAGCCGCTGCGCCATGCAGCCGATCAGCGTGCTGCTGACCAGGTAAGGCTCGACGCCCATGTCGATCATGCGCATCGGGGCCGACGCGGCATCGTTCGTGTGCAATGTGGACAGCACAAGGTGCCCTGTGAGCGAGGCCTGCGTCGCCGCTCGCGCGGTTTCCAGGTCGCGAATTTCGCCGATCATCACGACGTCCGGATCGTGCCGCAAAATGGCGCGCAACCCGCGCTCGAACGACATTCCAGTTTGGTGGTCCACCGGGATCTGATTGACGCCCTGCAAGTGATACTCCACCGGGTCCTCGACCGTGAGCACTTTCAGCTCCGGCCCGACGATCGCGTTGAGTGCTGCGTAAAGTGTGGTCGTCTTGCCGCTACCGGTGGGGCCGGTCACGAGAATGATGCCGTGTGGTCGGTCGATGAGGGCGCGAAAGCGTTCGTGCGTCTCCTCGTCCATGCCCAGGTCAGTCAGGCTATACAACACGGTGGCCTTGTCGAGCAGGCGCATCACCACGCCTTCGCCGAAGAGCATCGGGATGATGCTCACGCGCACGTCGATCTGCCGGCCGCCCACCTGAAATTTGATGCGCCCGTCCTGCGGCACCCGGCGTTCGGCGATATTCAGATTGGCCAGGATTTTGATGCGGCTGATGATCGCCGCCTGGAAACGGTGCATCTGCGGCGGAATCGATGCTTCCTGCAACACGCCGTCGATCCGATAACGAATCGAGAGCTGGTGTTCGTAAGGCTCGATATGGATGTCACTCGCCCGCTCGTTCACCGCTTCGAGAATGATTTCATTGACCAGCCTGATGACGCTCGCCTCCTGCGCCATCTCCAGCAGGTCATCGCTCGCGTCGGCGCTGACAGCCTGAAACCCTTCATCGTCGCCCACCAATTCGTCGAGCGTGTCGCCTCCCAGTCCGTAATGCGTCTTGATGACCTTCTCAATTTCCTCGCGCGGCGCAAGCACCGGCTGCACGTTCAAACCCGTGAGAAGTTTCACCTCATCGAACACATACAAATCGAATGGGTCGCTGGTGGCCACCGTCACCGTGCCGTTTTGCCGTGAGATGGGCACGAGCCGTTTGCGATAAACGATTTTCAGCGGAAGAGACTTCAAAGTATGCTGGTCAATTGAAATATCCGTCAAATCAGCCAGCGGCAGGTGCAACTGTTCCGCCATCACTTCGAGCAACTCGCGCTCGTTCATGAAGCCGAGCTGAATGATGGCGCGGTCGAGGCGAAGACCCTCGGCCTTCTGCAAGGCCATCGCTTCGCCCAACTGCTCGCGGGCCAGCAACCCTTTCTCGACCAAAATATCAGAGATGATCATACAACAGACCGTCAGCCGGGCGCCTCAGTGCTCCGGCGATATTCCTTCACCAAACCACAAAAAAGGCTAGCTCTTTCACAGCACACGCCGGGCCGTTACCGCCAGTGAGACGAATTTCGAGGCCGGGTTGTTCATGGAGAGATTTAGCCGCCTCGAAGGGCGAGCGTGCTTTCGTTGAGTGTGACGCAGCGTTTGCGGCGCGCGCTTGCTTCCTCGCCGGTTGTCGCTGACGATTAGTGGAGAAGCACATAACATGGAAGCAGGCTCACACATCATGCACGGAGGCGGTTGGGTTACGCAGGAAACGCTCTGCAGACCACGGACGCGCTTCTTCGGCGTACTGGCTCTGATCTGGGTAGTGGTATCCATTTGCGCCTCGATCCCATTTTGGAATGGTTGGCCAGAGTCGTTCCGCTGGCTTGAATGGCTATGTGTCGCACTTCTCTTGCCGCAAATCGTCTTTTTCGTACTCGCGGTTGTATTTTTTCTCACGGAGCAGCCACACGCAGTCGTCGAGTACCAGCCCAATCCAGATTGCGACGTTCGGAACTTGTATTGACTCAATATGCTATTGGCATGATTACTGTAGTTCGGCAGTGAGACGTGATGACAAAAAGGCACGTTATCGTTTTTGCAGTCCTCGCCGTTTTAATTGCGGCATACGCAATTTCGATCCTTCCCAATATCCGCCAACGTTTAGAATCAAAGAGCGTGGTTGCCGCGCTCCGCAGTTTGCCACACCCTCGGCTTGAAGCTGCGACGGAGGCTTTCACTCGCGACCACAAGGCCACCAGCAACGTCGCGCTGGCAGCGATCCCCCTGCAACAGCTCGTATCGGGCGGTTATCTTCGAGCCGAGGAGATCCGTGGTTTGCAACACAGGGACGCAACGGTCTCGCTCGCTTCCCGCGACGCGATGTTGATTCCACACACGATTTGGGTGCGTGTGCGTGCGACGGATGGTTCTGACATTGTTCTGATGGTAGATGGCAGTGTTCAGAAAATGCCGACGCGATGATTGCTGCACTGCGATATGCCTGAGAAGGGGCGTTCAATAGCCCAGCTCAGCTTTGCGTTGCGCGGCGGTCGGGAGGGGATCTTTCTTCTGCACGATCGCGTCCTGGCCCTTTTCCTTGATCCGGTGGGCTTCGGTGGCGTTGAATTCGATGTTCGGCTGAAACTCCTCGGGAACGTCCGCTTCGGCGTAAATGGCCTGGACCGGACATTCCGCCACGCACGCGGTGCAATCAATGCATTCCTCCGGGTGAATAATCAACTGGTTGTCCAACTCGTAAAAGCAAGCCACCGGGCAAACCTCGACGCAATCGGTGAACTTGCAGCCGACACATTTGTTGGTCACGACGTGCGCCATAATGCCCTCAGGCTCTGACGCTCCGCATCACTTTGCAAACATATTTTGCCAGCAGGCAGTTCCGACTTCAGTCTCAGACCTCTGAAAGCGAAACGTTGACACCTTCCCTCCTGTTCCGAACACTGACGCGCCTGATTTTATGGCAGAGCCGAAGCCCAGTGACCGAATGGAGAAGATTGTCTCCCTGTGCAAACGCCGCGGGTTCATTTTTCAGTCGTCCGAACTCTACGGCGGGATCAACGGCTTTTGGGATTACGGTCCGCTCGGCGCGGAGTTGAAGCGCCATGTCAAGGAGTATTGGTGGCGCTGCATGACGCAGCACCGGGATGACGTCGTCGGGCTCGAGGCCAGCATCATCATGCACCCGAAGATTTGGGAGGCCAGCGGCCACACGACGACGTTTGCCGATCCGATGGTCGATTGCAAAACATGCAAAGGCCGGTTCCGTGAAGACCAGATGAGCAGCACGGCGTGCCCGCAAAAGCCGAGCAAAATGGTGAGCGAATGCCACGGAGAGAAGACCGAGGCGCGGCCATTCAACCTAATGTTCAAAACCTACGTCGGACCGATCGAG
>JAKEEH010000294.1 GCA_022616725.1 Limisphaerales bacterium
ACGCTCCGGCCCGAGGCCTCCGCAAGCTTCTCAATGCCTTCGCGACGATAGTAATAACCCTCGACGACCAAGCGCTGCTCGTCTGGAAGTTTGCTCAAGCAACCCTCCAAGTGCTTCAACTTAATCTCAAGATCCGGCCTCAACTCCTCGCGTCGTTGCGCGAGTTCCTCAGCGAGTCCCCCTTCCAGCAGTGCTTGCCATCGCTGCCGACGCTCGATCCATTGCCGGGCCTTGTTTAACGCGAACCGGCACGCCCAGGGGGTGAAAGGCTGCGCCGGGTCGTAAGCATCAAATTTTTCCCAAAGTGCGACTGCGGCTTGTTGAACAATGTCCTCCGCGTCCGCCACATTCGGAACCAAAGCGGCGACGTAACGAAAGATTTCCCTTTCGCTGCGCAGGAACAGCGAAAGGAACTGCTGCTGCGAAGCACCTCGATCCTCAAACCGGCGCGTTGGGTCTGCTGACATGTGTCGGTTGTACAATACTTCCGTCCAAGCGTGAATTTTGGACATTCAAAATCAAAGCAGCCTCGATTTTGTGGCGGGGCTTTCCCTCGCCGAGCGTCACGCCACCGATGATACCGTAGCGGCGCAGCTCGCTGCTGTTCTGTGGCGCGATCAATACCGCGAGGGTTTCCTTGTGGACGTCCAGACCGATGTAATGCACGATTTTGTTCATGGGTGTTTGATTTCCTTCATTCATGACTGAAACAGGTGCAACACACGCCGTTCATTCTGCGGATAGGTCGGCACTTCGGTGCCCCAAGGCCTTGCCGATAACCCGCGCAAACAATCCGAGATCAAACATCCTCTCGACTTTCCTCGCAAATCCATAGGGTCTAGGCCGTCCTCACTTCCACTGAAAAAACCATGCGAATGAAACAAATAAACCCGAAAGCTTTGTATGACGGTGCGCCAGTTGGCTTGTCGCAGGCGGTCGTCGATCTGGATAGCGGTTTGGTCTTCGTCTCCGGTCAAGTGGATTGGGACCTCGAACACCGGGTCTCCAATGATACCGTCTCCGGGCAACTGGCAGGCGCGCTGGAAAAGTTGAAAATCGCGCTCCATGAATCCGGCGCAGGCGTGGACACCCTTCTGCAAATGCGCGTGTTTATCCGGGGGGAACTCGAAGATAACATGGCATCAATCGTGCCTGTGCTGAAGGGTTTTCTCGGCAACTCACGCCCTGCCATCACCGGCGTCGGGGTTGCCTCTCTGGCGTCGAAAGCTACGCTTGTTGAGGTGGAAGCAATTGCTCAGGTTAAATGACCCGCCGTTTTATGATCGCAAAGCCATAGGGTCCAGGCTTCTCCGTGTGAACGCCGTTTCGAACTTGCCGGAGACAGCACGCCGGAAGCCCTGCTGCACTCGCGAGCACTCGTCTTCATTCCGGCTGTTTTGGAAACATGATTTGTAATTCATTCAGAGCGCGGTCGCGAATGCTTTCCTCTGAGATTCTCCAAAAGGCGCCTCTGGTTGCTCCGCCGCAACCGCTCTCGGAATCTCCGGAACGAATCTGAGATGACGCTATGCTAAGAGTTGCTCTCGACTGATCTCACCCGCTGTGTTCCTGATTGGCCGGAGGCCCACCTGCTTGACGCGCGTTATCACCGCAACCAAGAACAGGTTGCCCCGGATCAGAGGCGAGGGTCGGTTTGCAACCGGCGGTCGCGAAGTTTCGCGTTTTTCCTCGATTTAAAGCGTCATGCCAGCGAAAGACTTCAGCAGACTGAGTTGTGGGGAGTAGTGCTTGAGTAATTGATGTGTGGTGAGATGGTAATCGATGAGTTGGAGGCGGGGATCGGAATCGAACTCGCGCCTGCGACTGGGAGGCTTTGAGTTAACGACTTCCAAACTGTTCCATCCGCAGGTGAGCCTCAGTCGACCTTAGCATGAGCATTGCTAAACCTGGGCTACTCGGTCACTACACTCCCACTACACGCCAACTGCACCGCTACTACATGGAGCCAATGGCCGGGATTGAACCGGCGACAAAGCATTACAGCAGCGTCCTCTATTTTCAGTCAAATTGTCTTTGTGACGAGAAGCTTCGCGAGTGGCACGAATGAGGGTTAGTCCAAGCGCCCCATGGCCATTAGAATTCCGTGAAGCAGCGCGTATGGGTTTGGCGGGCAACCGGGAATATAGACGTCAACGGGGATTACGGCGTCCACGCCGCCACGGGTGGCGTAGTTGACGCCAAAGATCCGCCGCTGCAGCCGCATGCCCCCACAGCCGCGACCAGGCGAGGCGGAGGCATCGCGTCATACGTCTTTTTCAATGCCAGCTCCATATTCCGCGTTACGGGACCTGTCACCAGTAACATGTCTGCATGCCGCGGGGACGCGACAAAATGGACGCCGAAGCGTTCGAGGTCATAGACAGGGCTGTTCAAGCCGACGATTTCGATTTCGCAACCGTTGCACGAGCCTGCATCCACTTCGCGGATATGCAGAGATCGACCAAACAATTTGGATGTCCGCTGCTTTATTTGTTTACCTAGCGTCTCGAGAGATTCCGTTTCAACGGGCCTTTGTTCCGGGTTTCGTGGCTGCCCTACCAATGGACCAGTCAGAATCTGATCATGCGTGCCGTCGCCTCTGAGGCGATAGGTGGCGCGAGTGGACAAGTCGTCGCGTCGCGGCGTGGCGCATTGGCAGTTATTGGTCATCCGAATGGCTCCGTCCACCTCTGCACACAGGCCGCAGAAGATGCACTTCGCAAGATCGAGCTTCGCCTCGCGCTGGCCGTTTGCGTCCTGATACGAAATCGCGCCTGTCGGGCAAATTGTCGCACCCGGGCGAGCATCTTTCCAGTTGGCCCAATCAATTTCCGGGCGTCCCCGCGCACGACTTGATACTTCGGCCGGTGTGGCCGGATAGCGTGTCGTCACGACACCTGTTTTCAAACTCGCGCGAAGAATTTCAAACATAAATCAACGATCAGTGCCGGAATACGACAGGTTGAAACTTTTGTTCACAACCGGGAAATCAGGCACAATATTGCCCAGAATCGCCTCGCTCAATGACGGCCAATTTTGAAGCGAAGGATCTTTGATTTTACAGCGGGCCAGACGGTTCCCGGGTGCGGTGCGAACCCAATGAAAGATTTCGCCGCGCCAGCCTTCGACGTACCCCAATGCCGTGCGGTCAGGCGGCACCTCGGCGAGCGGCGCGCAGATTGGGCCGGGTGGAAGTCTTTCGAGCAGTTGGCGAATGATGCTGAAGGACTGGTAAAGCTCCTCGCGCCGAACAGCCATGCGTCGCTGGACGTCGCCTTCACTGAAGACCGGCACCGTGAACTGGACTTTATCATAGAACGCATGTGGGAAATCGCGTCGCAAGTCGTGGTCGAAACCGGAGGCGCGACCGGCGATCCCGACAATTCCAAGGTCTCGCGCGAGTTCGGGTTTGAGAACACCGGTCGTTTCGAGACGGTCGCGCGTGGAGGACGAGCCTCGAATCAGTTCCACGAGTGAATTCAGCTCCGTCTCCAGTTCATTCACCAGATCCGCCAACGCACGCAGTTGCTCCGTGTCCCAGTCGAAGCGCACGCCGCCCAAACAGGCCATGCCACGGAGCAGACGATTCCCAGCGAGTCGTTCGTTTACTCGGAGCACGCGCTCTTTAAGGCGCATGGCGTGCATGTTCGCCGTGACAAACGCCACGTCCGTGCAAATCGCGCCGATATCAGCCAGGTGATTGTAGATTCGCTCCAGCTCGAGACACGCGGTACGCAACGCGCGAGCGCGCGGCGGCGCTTCGACGTCGGCTGCGCGCTCGACCGCATAACAAAACGCGGTTGCGTGGGCGAAGCTGGAATCTCCAGAGATGCTTTCGGCCAGACGCACGCAGTGCGGAACCGGTAAGCTCTCGAAAAGCTTCTCCGTCCCCTTGTGCACATAAAACAGGCGCAGCTGCAGGTATAATACTGGTTCGCCCGCCACACTGAAGAGGAAGTGCCCCGGTTCGATAATGCCGGCGTGAACCGGCCCAACTGGCACCTGGAACACGCCCTCGCCTTCGACCGCACGGAATTTGTGATGCTCGCCCTGAAATGGCGGCAGCGTCGCCCGCAGGTCGAAATCCTTTCGCAGCGGATAAACTTCCGGCCAATGATCGTGCAAGGCGCAGCGGCGTGGGTTCGGATGTCCGAGTAGTTTCAGCCCGAACATGTCCTGTACTTCGCGCTCCTGCCAATTCACCGCGTGAATGGCATTGGTAAGAGAGATGAACTCCGGTTTGTCTGGCGACACAGGCACGCGGAGGACGATAAAACCGTGCGCTGCATCAAGAGCAAAAACATAGTAAAGGTGAAACGCACCCTCACCCGGCCGGGCGTCGTCAGCGAAGAAGCTCACCAGTCGCGCGTTCCACTTACGATAAAGATGCGCGGTGAAACCGGCGACAAGGTCCATTGTCGCGTGGACGTAAACTTCGTTGACATGCGCCGTGCGCACACTGTCGAGCCGGCCGCGAAAGCGCTTTTGCAGTTCGGTCACGATGGAGAGCAATTCGGGCAAAACGGTCATGGCGTACCTCCGATAATCTGGGCGGTGTGTTGAACAAGTTGATGCAGCGGCCGCGGCAGCCAGAAACCGACGACGATGACTGGGACGGCTGCGACTGCCATCGCTGAGAGCTTCCATGGACATTCGGAAGGGTAGCTCGGAGCGTCCTGGCGCGCCGTGCCGAGATTCATCCTGGCCATGTGCACCAGAAACCCGGCGAAAATCGTCACCACGCCCACAATAAACAAAGATGCGGACCAACTGCGGCCAGCGGCCAGTGCCGCGCTCAAAGTTGTGAACTCGCTTTGGAAAATGCCGAATGGCGGCGTACCTGTGACAGCCAGCGTCGCCATGAAAAACAGGCTGCCCGTCCAGGGCAGCGACCGGATGACGCCACGTACCTGCCGAAAATACGGGGTCGCAAAGTGTTGTTGCACGTTGCCGGCGCAGAAAAACATCAGCGGTTTGGTCATGGCGTGAAAGAGCATGTGCAGGGTGAGGCCAAGCGCACCGAGTTTGCCGCCAAAGCCGAGCGCCGCAATCATGATGCCCGCGTGGTCGATGCTCGAATAGGCGAGGATGCGGCGAAAGTTGCGTTGCGTGAGAATGAACGGCGCCGCGACAAGAATCGACGCGATGCCGAAACCGGCCAGCAACTTGCCAGGGAATTCGTGACCGAGAGATTTCTCCGCCAGCATGTCGAAACGCGCGATAGCGTAGATGGCGCAGTTGATAAAGCCCGCGCCAAGCAATGCAGCCGTGGGTACGGGCGCTTCGGAATACGCGTCGGGTTTCCAGGTGTGCATTGGCGCCAGGCCGGCTTTGGTGCCGTAGCCGAGGAGCACAAAAATGAATGCGAGGCGCATGGCGTCCGGATCGAGTTTTTCGGCGACGCCGACCAGCACCGACCAGTTCATGCCATAATGTGCGTCCTCGCCCAGCACACGGACGGCCGAATAGTAAGTGAAAATGGTGCCGAAGAGCGCCAGCGAGATTCCGATACTGCCGATGATGATGTATTTCCAGCCGGCCTCAAACGATGTCCTTTGATTGTAGAAGGTAACGAGCAGCACGGATGCCAGCGTGGTGCCCTCGATGGCTACCCACATGACGCCGAGATTATCGGCCAGCGGCACCAGCAGCATGACCCCGACGAATAGAGGCGTGAGGACATAATAACGGCGTAACTGCGCGCCGGATATTCTCCCGTCCCGTTCGTCTCGACGCAAATAGCCGACCCCGTAAACTGCGCAAGCCAGTGCCACAAATGCGGTGAGGAAGGTGACCAGCGCGCTCAAAGCGTCTGCGCGAAGAAACCCATCGAGCGTGGATGTCGTGCCGTGGTCCAACACGTCCGCGCTGACCTTGCATGCCAGCGGCACGAGCAGCACGAATGCGAGCAGATTCAGCCGTTCCCACGAGGCACGCGATCGCGTGACAAGGCAGAGCACGCCAGCGAGCATTGGGACGAGAGGCAGAAGAATGAGCGTCATTGCTCTCCCCCGATGATGCGCGCCGCCTGTCGCATCAAGTCGATCAGCGGTGCGGGCAACCACACGCTGAACACCAACAACCCGCTTAGCAGCAGCGCCATTGCGGCCAGGCCATCAGTCGGCCGCGAATCGTTGCGGTGTTCACGTTTTGTCGGACCGAGGAGGATGCGCGAGAGTTGCTGCAGCGTGCCACAGAAGCACGCGACAAGCGCGAGCAGCACGAACACGCTCACGGCCACCTGGCCCGCAGCGAAGCCGCCGCTGATGATGGTGAGTTCACTGACGAACAAGCCGAAAGGAGGCAGGCCCATGGCGGACACAGCGGCCAGGCCGATGAGTAGCACAGTTATGGGCAAGGTCTTGACGACGCCGGAACCGATCCGGCGGAATTCCAGTGTGTGAAAGGTTTGATCAATATTTCCGGCAGCCATGAACAAAACTGGCTTCGTCAGTGCATGATAACCCATGTGCAACAACGCGCCGAAGATGGTGACGGATGTGTTCATCGCAATGCCGGTGCAAATCAGACCCACGTGTTCGAGGCTTGAATAAGCAAGCATCCGTTTGAGGTTGCGCTGCACCAAAATGAACGGCGCTGCGAGGCACATAGAGAACAGCCCAAAGCCTATATAGCAGCAGGCTCCGGCTAAAGGCGGAGTCCAGGCATGCGGTGGCGAGAATATGAAAGCGCAACAGAGCGTAAAGCGCGACTTTGAGCGACACGCCGGAGAGCATGGCGCTAGTGGGCGAGGGCGCTTCACTATGCGCATCGGGTAGCCAACTGTGCATAGGCGCGAGACCCGCCTTGGTGCCATAGCCCACGAGGGCGAGCACGAAGGCGAGCTTAATGAGCCCGGGGTCGAGTTGGTCTGCGACCGTCATCAGGTGTGACCAGTTGAAACTGGGAAGGCGTTCGGATTGGTTCTTGCACGCAGCCGCATACACGTACACGGTGCCGAGCAATGCCAACCCCAAACCGAGGCTGCCAAGGATAACGTACTTCCAGGCCGCTTCGAGCGAGGTCTTGCGATTATAGATGGCCACAAGGAGGACGGACGACAACGCGGTGGCCTCGACGGCGGCCCACATAACGCCGAGGCTGTTGGATAGCACCACCAGGAACATGCCGGCTGCAAAGAACGGCGTAAGGACAAAGAATTCGCGCATGCGCCCTGGCGTGATGATCTTGGCGGCGAGGTCGCGCTGGAAATAGCGTCCGGCATAGAGCGACGTGCCGAGGGAGACCGTCGAAATGAGTAACACCATCCACGCGCTCAAGGCATCAGCGTGAAAAAATTCGTAGCACTCGCTGATGGCGCCGTGAGCCAAAACTTCGCGGAGCAGGCGGACGCCCATTGCCAGCGTAGTGAGGAACGCGCAAATGCCCAGGGCCGCCATCACACGCCGGCTGCGCACGAGCAGGCAAGCCAGACCAGCCGTTGCAGGAGCGATAAGGATGGGCACAAGCAGCTTCATATCATCCCTTTAGCTGCGTGAGCTTGCTGGTGTCCATCGAGGCGAAACTTTCGCGGATGCGATAGACGAGGATCCCTGAAATCATCACCGCCACCATTACGTCGAAGAAGATGCCGAGTTCGACCACCAGCGGCATCCCGTAGGTTGTCAACGCCACGGCGGCGAGCATCACGCCGTTCTCCACCGTGAGGAGCGCGAGGACTTGCGTGATGGCTTTCCGGCGATTGAACATAAGGAAAAACCCGGTGAGGACAAGCGTCATGGCGATGGCGAGGGTGTTGTTGCCGAGTCGTTCAAGGGACGTGAACGGTCGCGCCACCAGGTAGCCGAGCAGTGTCAGCCCGCCACAGAGGAGCATTGAGGTCGGCGCATTCAGGAGAGGCTCAATTTCCTGGATGATGTTGATGCGACGCACGAGCCGGGTGAGCAGGCGGGGCAGTAGGAGGACTTTGCCAAGAAGCGTCAGCACAGCGAGGACGTAAACATGCGTGGCGTGGTGGGCGTAGCCGATAACCGTGGCGATGCCCGCCAGGAAAAGAGACTGAATGGCGAAGAGCCGAATGTTCGTCAGCAACATCTGCTGAACCACCATGAATAGTTGCACCACGAGCATCAGCGCCGCCATGAGCGTGATGAGTTGCGAGCCGAGTTCTACGGGAGCAGTCATCTTACTGAAATAAAAACGTCGACAGCAGTGCCAGCGTGGCGAGCACGAAAGCGGCGCTCAACAGATCTGGCACCCGAAACAGGCGTAACTTGGCATTGGTGGTTTCGACAAGCACAATGATGGCGGAGAGCAAAAGCAATTTCAGCACGTACGCCGACAAACTAACGGCCAGCGCGGCCAGCGACGAGTCCGTGGCGATGCCAATGGGGAAAAACACGTTTACGAGCAATGTCATGAGCACGAGTTGCTTGATGGATGCACCCCACTCCATAAACGCAAGGTGGCGGCCGGAGTATTCGAGCAGCATTGCCTCGTGAATCATCGTCAGCTCAAGGTGTGTCGCGGGATTATCCACCGGGATGCGTCCCGTTTCGGCGAGCAGCACGATAAACAGCGCCGCAAACGCCATAAGATGCGCCGGATTGAGCAGCTTCAACGTTGGGCCATGCGTGGCGGCAACGACGCGGCTGAGATCGGTTGAACCCGCGGTGATAGCGACGGTGAATATCGCAAGAACCAACGCGGGTTCGGCGATGGCCGAGAGGCTCATTTCGCGGCTGCTGCCCATGCCGCCGAAGGCGCTCCCGGGATCAAGTCCGCCCAGGGCGAGAAAGAAACGCCCGAGGGCTAACAGTCCAATGACCGCGAGCATACCCCCGAACAGACTTAATGGTGCCTGGGTCGTGACCATCGGCACCATCAAACCCGCGAGCAGCGAAGTAAGAAAGACCACATGCGGCGCAAACGAAAACACCCGAGAGGCGTGCTCGGAGATAATCATGTCCTTCCGCAGAAATTTCAATATATCAAAGTAAGGCTGCCAGACGCGCGGACCACGGCGGTTTTGGAGTTTAGCCTTCCAATTCTTGATACACCCGCTCACCAGCGGCGCGAGCAGGAGGAGCAGCAGCGTTTGCAGGAGAATGCCGGGCAGGCTCATGGGAGTAAACCCGAAACCCGAACTCCGAAGTCCGAAGCAAACCCGCAATCCGAACGCCGAAGAATCCCGTTCGCACCACCACTTGGGATTTCGGGCGTCGGGCTTCTTTCGGATTTCGGTTTTCGAGCTTCGGATTTCATCTGGTTCATAACGCAAACAGGAGCAGCAAGAGCAGCGTAACGAAGATGTAAATCAAGTAAGCCTGGATGCTCCCGGCTTGCAGCGCGCGGATGCGCCGTGACAGTCGCAGAATCCCGATTCGCATCGGGCGATAAATCCGGGTTTCAAAAATCTCTTCGACATGGGCTTCGAAGCGGATGGTCCGGGCAAAATGGGGCGAGAAGTCGTATTCACGCTGGACTTCGCGGCGCGGACGGAACAGCGTTTTGAAGATCATCCGAATCGGTTTCGAGAAGCCCGTTGCGGTGTACTCCATTTGCGGCGTCAGGCTCTTGAGTCCGCAGTCCCATGTCGCACCGATGCGAGTCTTCGAGCCGCGAGCGAAGAGCAGCCACAGGACAAGTGGCAACGGCACGAGACAAAGAGCGATCAAACTGATGCCGAGCGTGGAAACTGTCCCACCATTCGGAGCGATGCCAGAAAGCACCAAGCCGTTGACGACCGTGAGTTGCGAACTGATTTGCTGGCCGATGAGCTGTTCCGTGAGCGGGTCGAACAGTTTCAGGAACACCGTCGGGAACAAGCCGAGGAACACGCACGCCGCTGTCAGAATCGCCTGACCGATCAGCATCGTCGGCGCAGCCTCATGCGCCTGTCTGGCGTGGTGGCTGCGAGGTTGTGCAAGAAATGTGATGCCGAACGCCTTCACGAAGCACGCCGCCGCCAATGCGCTCGTTAACGCCAGCATCGCGCCGCCGAGCGGGAACATGAGCCGGATGAGACTCTCGGTCGTGCCGAAGCCTTGCAGCAGCGATTGGTATGTGAGCCACTCGCTGACGAATCCATTGAGCGGCGGCAGCGCGGAAATGGCGACCGCGCCGATCAGGAAGAAGAACGACGTCGTCGGCATGCGTTTGGCCAGTCCGCCCATCTCCTCCATGTTGCGCGTGTGTGTCGTGTGTAACACAGCACCGGCCCCCAGGAACAGCAGCGCCTTGAACGCCGCGTGATTGATGGTGTGATACAGACCGGCAATGAGCGCCAGCGACGCCAGCAGCCCATGGCCCGTGTGCAAGAACATCAGTGCTGCACCCAGGCCCATGAGAATGATGCCAATGTTTTCTATGCTGTGATACGCCAGAAGGCGTTTCAGGTCGTGTTCCATGAGCGCATAGAGCACGCCCAGGACAGCCGAGATGGTGCCAATGGTCAGCACGGTCACGCCCCACCAGTTCGGAGGCGTACCGAGGAATTCGAAGAAGGTACGCGTCATTCCGTAAATGCCCGTCTTGATGAGAACGCCCGACATGAGCGCAGAAACGTTGCTGGGTGCAACTGGATGCGCCGCCGGTAACCAAATGTGCAATGGCACGATGCCCGCCTTGGTACCGAATCCGACGAGGAACAGCAGAAACGCTGCATTCCGTCGAGACGCCGACATTTGGCCGCCGATGGAATGAAATGTGTCGAAGCCGTAGCTGCCGGAAGTTTGAAACAACAGTAGAAATCCAAGGATAAGGCAGCCGGTTCCAATGTGGGACATTACGAAGTAGAGCACACCAGCTTTGCGTGTTTCGTCCCTTTCATGCTCAAAACTCACCAGGCAATAGGCCGTCAAAGCCATAATCTCCCACGTGATGAGGAAGAAGAAGGCGTTGTCCGCCAGAAACACCAACGTTGTGGCGAGCAGCAACATGTTAAAGAATGCGCCGAGCACACCGATGTTTTTGCGCCCCAAAAAGCCCTTCGCGTAGCCGAGCGAATAGACAGATAGCCCGAAACCAATCAGCGAAACGATGGCAAGAAAGAACGCGCCAAGAGCATCCAGCCTAGCCGTGAACTGGACAAAGGGATTGAGCGGGGGCACCAGTTCGATTTGGCGCAAAGGCGCTGCGGCGCTCGCCAGGAACACTAACGCGGCGAATAATCCGCTTACACCGGAGAGAGCCGCAGCGCTGAATGATAACAAATTCGCCAGCTTTGCGTGGCGAGCGAACAATAATCCGGCCACAGCTCCACCGACGTATCCGCAGAGCGATAGGGTGAGCAGCGTGGCCGGTTGCAGGATAATATCCGAAGGCATTGGATTGAGTTAGTGATTTCTCTCTCCGGCTTTCACTGGAGATTATTTCCTAATATTGAGCGCTTTATTTGCTCGTTCAAGCGCGCCAGTCAATTCCTTTCGCGATTCCCGCAAACTCGCGCGCTCGCTCTCCAGAGGGTCTTTCGATTCTGCAGGGGGCAAACCAAGAACTTCTCTCGCCCTTGCCAGGGCGGCGTCGATGTGCGCGCAGACATTCTCCCGACCGATGCGGTCGAGAAAACCCGCTTTGTCCATCACTAACAGTGGCTGCGTGTGCGGTCCGCTCAGAATGACGGTCTTGCCTTTGCCGTGCAGCCGCTCGTAAAGGTCCTCAAGCGCGTTCAGGCCCGTGGCATCCATAGCCAGAACTTTCCTCATGCGGAGGATCAGCACGTCGGGTTCTTGCTTGAGCCGCTTGAGCGCGCTCTCCAGCTTATCCGCTGCGCCAAACAAAAACGCGCCGAAGATTCGGTAAACCATCACACCTTTGGGAATTTCCTTGCCAATGAGCGAGTGATGCGATCCTTCAGTTTCCGTGCTCTCGTCCACTGCCATGATCTGCGTGTTCTCGGCGCAGCGCTTGATGAACAGCATGGCGGCGAGCACCATGCCAACTTCTACGGCTATTGTAAGATCAACAACGACCGTGAGAATAAACGCCGTCAGAAAAACGGCCACGTCACTGCGCGGCCATTTTGACAATCGGCCGAAGTTGTGCCATTCCCCCATGTGTAACGCCACATTCACGAGCACGGCGCTGAGCGTGGCCAGCGGGATAAACTTTGCCAGGGGTGCTGCAATCAGTACGATGACCAGCAACGTGAGCGCGTGGATGATTCCGGCGACAGGAGTGCGGGCGCCGCTCTTAACGTTTGTGGCGGTGCGCGCAATCGCGCTGGTGGCGGCAATCCCGCCAAACAGCGGGCTAACGATGTTGGCAATGCCTTGGGCAATGAGTTCCTGGTTCGAATCGTGCCGATCGTCAATCATTCCGTCTGCAACGACGGCACACAGCAACGACTCGATGGCAGCCAGCAACGCAATTGTGATGCCGGGCTGAATGAGATGGCGAACATTTTCCCATGAAAACGCGGGAATATGCGGCGTCGGCAGACTTTGCGGAATCCCGCCAAACTTGCTGCCGATGGTCTCCACCGGAATTTGGCAGAGCGCCACGACCGCGGTGCCTGCAACCAGTGCGATAATAGAGCCGGGCAAGCGCCGCTGCCAGTTCCTTGGCCAGAGCTTAATGATCGCAAATGATGCGGCGGCCAGCACGACCGTCGGCCACTGCAGGGTGTCGAGATTCTCGAACAATACCCTCATTTTCTCGATGAACTCCGGAGGCACCTTTTCAACCTTTAACCCGAAGAAATCTTTGATTTGCGTCGTGAAGATCAGCACCGCAATGCCACTCGTGAATCCCATCGTCACCGGATAAGGAATGTATTTGATCATCGTGCCCATCCGGCCCAGTCCCATGACCAACAGGAAGGCGCCTGCCATAACGGTGCAGATGGCGAGATTACCCAGTCCGTATTTGGCACCGATGCCGTAAATTATCACGATGAACGCGCCGGTTGGCCCGCCGATGCAGACGCGCGTGCCGCCGAGCGCTGAAATTAGAAAACCCGCAATGACAGCCGTGAAGATGCCGGCTTCCGGCTTGACCCCCGAAGCAATCGCAAAGGCCATCGCCAACGGCAGTGCCACAATCCCAACTGTAAGGCCCGCGACAAGGTCGGGTAGCAGGTCGTGAGCACTGTACCCCTTGAGAGTGTCGATGAGCTTGGGTCGGAACGGAATGATCAATTTCATCAAATGGGTGGGATGCGGTCGGCGGTGCTTGCGCGATTCATGGGCAATTTCACCTGCCGCAACAGATTAGTGATTTCGAATGAGTCCTTGGCCTTAAGCAACTCCTCGAGCAATTCAGCCTCCTCGCTTAGTCTGGCCACGCCTCGAATGAGCATTATGTAAGGCCGGGCGTCGGTTTCCGGGACACTTAACAGGAAGACCACCCGCACTCTGAGCAAGGTATTGCGCACCCACGCAATCGGCTTTGGCGTGCGGCCAAGGGCAAAAGACGGCTTGTCGATGCCTTTTACAAGCACATGCGGCAAGGCAAACCCCGGCTCGGTAACGGTGCTGCAAAGGTATTCGCGGTTCAGTGCGGCCTGATAAAATGGGAGCAGGTCGGTGATCCGTCCTTCCCGCTGCAGCAACGCGCTTAACTCTTGAATGATCGTCGGCGCATCGAGACCACGAAGATAGGGTACGATCAGAGCCGGACTGGTGTAGTCCGCGAGTGTCAGTGCTGATTCGGCGTCAATCAGATCGTTATTTGGCATGCGCGGACGCTCTTCTGCTCAACCGGTTAGGTTTAACCCGTGGAGCGGGTGCCGGCGGAGACACCGCGTCGTCCTCCGGCAGGTAAAGGAATCGGCCGCAATTACTACAATGTTGGATCGCCTCGCCAAATGCCAACGCGCCCGTCGTACCGACCGTGAGCCTGAGGTGACACTCACCGCAAACGCCGTGGTTCACTACAGCAACGGCTTTGCGCCCACCAGCAAGCCAGCGGTCGAACTGACTGAGCAACCCTTCGGGAATTTTCCTGCGCAGCACGTCCATTTTTGTTTGCTCCTCGACCGAGGGATTCACTTGTCGCAGTGCAATCTCTTGGAGGGCCAGCAGGTTTTCGATAATGCTGTTCATTCTGAGATCCCTCGCAATCCATGTGCCAATGCCTGCCGGCCAGTGAGAAGCCCTTGATTTGCCGAGAGTTAAAGACCTACCCGTGGAGCCTTGGGTGTTGCCTTCACACCGTTTTGTGCAGTACTAGCACTGAAAGCGTTCGTTCTGTGCAGCCAGGCGCTTCTAATGCAAAGTTCAGAGTGCACACTCTGCACTTAGTGGTCGGATCAACCCTTTGTTTCCAGCAGGTCTGTCTTTGCCGGGGCACGCCGCTGCTCTTTCAGTAGCCCATATTCTTTAAGTTTGTATTGCAGAGCCCGACGACTGATGCCCAGAGCGCGGGCAGCGTCTTCGCGATTTTCAGTAACGTGCGTCAGGGTCTTCCGAATGAGAAGCTTCTCCACCTCCGCCAGGGACATGCCTGGCCGCACAGTGAATGTGGTTGAGTTCTGGTCGTGAGCGCGCAGGAAGTCGGGCAGGTTAACGACCTCGATCGTGGGTTGTTTACAGATGATGACCAGTCGCTCGATCATGTTCCGCAACTGCCGCACGTTGCCAGGCCAGGGAAACCGCTGGCATAACTGAATCGCCTCAGCCGACATCCGCTTGGGCCGACGCTTATGCTTGGCCGCGAAATGCTGGAGAGAATCTTCGATGAGCAACGGGATGTCCTCTGTCCGCTCCCGTAGCGGCGGGAGGACAACGGGTACTACCTGCAGGCGATAGAACAGGTCTTCGCGAAACTTTCCGGCCGCGACGGTTTCCTGGAGGTTTTTGTTCGTTGCGGCGATGACCCGCACGTTGACGCGTACCAATTCCGCACCGCCTACCATGCGAAATGCCCCATCCTCCAGCACGCGCAGCAGGTCGCCCTGCCCTTTGGGGACGAGGTCTCCGATTTCGTCGAGAAAGAGTGTGCCGCCGTCCGCCAACTGGAACCGCCCTGGCTTATTCGCGATCGCGCCGGTGAAGGCCCCTTTCACATGGCCAAACAACTCGGCTTCGAGCAATTGCTCAGGAAGCGCGGCACAATTTACCGTGATAA
>JAKEEH010000295.1 GCA_022616725.1 Limisphaerales bacterium
AACAGGAACACCAGGACCAAATCGACCATCTCCGTGCCGTCCACCTCGAGGCCATTCAGGAGCGCTACCTTAAGAGCTATGAGCACAAGCTCGCCGACCTCACCGACGAACTCGACCGCATCGACGCCGAACTCAAGCTCCGCGAATTCGAGTGCGTCTCCACCGAGTTCCTCCTCTATCGCAAGACCTGCCTCCAGACCCGTCTTGAGAAGCTCGCCGTCTCTCCGCGCCACTCCAAAGGCCCGCCAATTTTGAGACCGAGCCGCAAAGTGATACAAAAGTGATACAAAAGTGATACACAAAGGTGGGGGGTATCACTTTTGCGAAAAAAATCGAAAATCGATGACCAAAAGAAAACTCGACGCACGCTTGGAAAGCTTATTTACAATCACCCGTCACTATGAAGTCACATGCTTTAATCCTCCTGGTCGTTTTCGCTGCGGTCCTCCCTGCCAACGCATCGGAGAAATCCGACCGCGGCCACGGTCCGCAAGCCGCGCGCGAGGAGTTGAAGAAGATGTCCACCGCCCAGGGGGTTGAAGTAACGCTGTTTGCTTCCGAACCGCAACTGGTCAACCCCGCCAACATGGATATCGATGCGCGCGGGCGCGTCTGGATCACCGAGGGAGCCAACTACCGCATGTTTCAGAAATGGGGCAAACTGCGGCCCGAAGGCGATCGCATTGTCATTCTGGAGGACACCAACGGTGACGGCGCTGCCGATCAGGCCAAGACGTTTTATCAGGGCAACGACGTCAACAGCGCCCTCGGTATTTGTGTGCTCGGCCCGAAAGTCATCGTTTCATGTTCGCCCAAAATCATGGTGTTTACGGACGCCAATGGCGACGATAAAGCCGATGGTCCGCCACAAGTTATCTTCAACGGCATCGGCGGTATTGATCATGACCACGGTGCGCACGCCTTCGTCTTCGGTCCCGATGGCAAGCTGTATTTCAACATTGGCAATGATGGCAAGCAGCTCAAGACTCCCGATACCAACAGCTTCGTTGTTGACGCTGCTGGAAATGAAGTCACCAGCCGCGGCAAGCCCTATCGCCAGGGGCTGGTTTTTCGCTGCAACCTTGATGGCAGCGAACTCGAAACCATCGGTTGGAATTTCCGTAACAACTACGAAGTCGCCATTGATTCTTTCGGCGCTCTGTGGCAGTCCGACAACGACGATGACGGTAACCAAAGCGTCCGCATCAACTATGTCATGGAGTTCGGCAATTTCGGTTACGCCGACGAACTCACCGGCGCAGCTTGGGGCGAAGCCTGGAAACGAGCCAATCAAACACAAAAGCTTCCCGACTCCGAAAAGCCGCGTTTCCACTGGCATTTCGATGACCCGGGCGTGGTTCCCACCCTGCTTGTAACCGGCGCCGGCTCGCCCACCGGCATCACCGTTTACGAGGGCGAACTCCTGCCGCATCAATTTCGCAACCAAATTATTCATTGCGATGCCGGTCCGCGTGTCGTGCGCGCCTATCCCGTTACCCCCGCCGGCGCAGGCTATAAAGCGACCATCGAAAACCTCCTCACCAGCGAGGACGAATGGTTCCGCCCATCTGATGTTTGCGTCGCGCCGGACGGCTCGGTGTTCGTCGCCGATTGGAACGACCCCGGCGTCGGCGGTCACAATATGGGCGACCGCGACCTCTCCACGATGCGCGGTCGCGTTTATCGACTCGCGCCGCCGGGGCACAGGTACTCGGTGCCGAAACTCGATCTCAGCAACGCTGAGGGCTGCATCGCCGCCCTGAAATCGCCAAACATGGCTACGCGCTACCTGGCCTGGACCACCTTAAACCGCATGCAGCGGAGTGCCGAGCGCGAGCTTGTGAGACTCTGGAAAAGCGACAACCCCCGTCTTCGTGCCCGCGCTTTGCACCTCCTTGCCCGTATCAAGGGCGCAGAGCAGCGTTACGTCAATGCCGCCCTGAGAGACAAGGAGACCGATATTCGCGTTACCGGCCTGCGCACCGCCCGCAGCTTGAAAATGGATGTCATCCCGATTGTAAAGCGCCTCTCGAGAGATTCATCCCCGCAAGTCCGCCGCGAATGCGCTATCGCTTTGCGTCATAACCAATCGCCCGAAGCCCCTCAACTCTGGACCTATTTGGCCCGCCAACATGATGGCAAGGACCGGTGGTATCTCGAAGCGCTGGGCATTGGCGCTGACAGGCAGGAGGCCAAATTCTTTGACGCATGGCTTGCGGCCGCCGGGCCAGGATGGAACACTACCGGGGGCCGTGACATCGTTTGGCGTTCGCGCACGCCCAAAGCCGCGCCACTCCTCGCAAGGCTCGCGACTTCCCCGGAAACGCCCGCAAAGGAACGCGCTCGCTATGTGCGCGCTCTCGAATACATCGATGGACCTGAAAAGGACGCGGCGCTGCTCGAGATCGCGACCTCCGGCCTGAATTGAGAGCCGTATGGCTTACGAATTCAAGGCGACACGCCGCGTGGAGTTTTCTGATACGGACCAGGCCGGCATCATGCACTACGCCAATTTCTTTCGTTTCATGGAGACGGCCGAACATGGCTTCTATCGCTCGCTCGGATTCTCGGTTGTCATGCCCGAGACCGATCCGCGGCTGGGTTGGCCGCGCGTCCACGCCGAGTGCGATTTCCGCAAGCCGCTCCGGTTCGAGGACCTTGTGGAGATTCACCTGCTCGTGGCCGAGAAACGCACCAAAGCGATCACGTATCAATTCCGCTTTCGCAAACTTAACGAAGAACCGGTCGTGGAAGTCGCCCGCGGTAAGATCACCATCGTTTGCGTGGCCCATTACCCGGACGGCAAGATGAATGCCGTGCCGATTCCCCCGGAGATTGCCGATCGCATCGAAGTCGCTCCGGCGGAGTTGCTGGCGTGACCGCCTAGAGCTCGTCTTCGCGTTCCGCGTAAAACAGCCGCCACGCGCGGTCATACTCCTCTTCGGGAACAAACACCTTCGCAGGCCGGCTCAAATCGCCTTCGTCCGGCCCATCCGGATCCTCAAATTCCTGCGAGGCTGCGATCCCGTGTTTCTCCAGCATCACGACCAGCATCTCCGCGTTCACCACCGGGCCGGTGTAGAAAAGCTTCACGGCGCTTTGGCCAGAGCGGCGCGTTGCTGGACGTACTGCGCCATGATGCTAACGGCGATTTCCTGCACGCTGGTGGCGTCGATCGCCAGGCCGACCGGGCAGGCCACGCGGTCCAACTGCTCTTCCGTCGCGATTCGCTCCTCGACGAAGCGGTTAAAAATCAATCGCTTCTTGCGGCTGCTGCCGATCATGCCCAGAAATGCAAAGGGGCGCTGAATCCATTCCTTCAACACCAGGGCATCATGTTGATGGCCGCGCGTCACGATCAGCCCAAACGTGGGGCGCGGCGGCAGCGGTTCAGCGAGGAGCTTTTCCCACGCATCGACCCGAAACTGCGTTGCCTTCGGAAAATATGCGTGGCTGGCCAGGCTTGGCCGGTCATCGAAGACGTTAACCTCGAAATCGAGTTGCTGCGCCAGCGGCGTGACCGCCTGCGCCACGTGGCCCGAGCCCGCGATCCACAGCGCGGCGGGCGGATGAACCGTCTCCTCGAACAGCCAATTGGCCGCCGACCCGTCGTCCAGCGCTATTATGTAATCCGCGCGCACTCCCCACCGGACCGGCTCGCTGACGCACGCCAGCCTTGCCCATACCTCCCGCGCTTCGGCGGCATTCGGCAAAATTAAGCCCGAAACTTTGCCCCCGCAGATCAGCCCGTCGTCCCACCCGAAATCGTGGTCGAGCACCAAGTCGAAAACCGCTGGCGTTTGGGTCAACAGCGCGCGGCGGGCGCGGTCCTGCACCTCCGCTTCCAAACACCCTCCTCCGAGCGTGCCGATGATCCGTCCATCCGCAAAAAACAGCGCCTTCGCCCCTTTCTTCTGCGGGCTGGACCCTTTGATGCCCGAAATCACCCCCAGCGCAAACGGCACCCCCTCGGCCAAAGCCGCCGGCACATATTCAAAAAATCGCGGCATTGCCACATTCCTATCAAAGACGGGATTCGGGATCAAGCTGCGGAGCAGCCTCGATGCGTGAACGGATACCCACGCGTCCACCCCGTACTTGCCATCGCTTCGGCCCTTCCTGTTAAATCCGGGTCTGTGTCACAGCAGCAGCAGACTCTGCGGCAAAACGTCAGTTATTCGGGCGTCGGGCTTCACAGCGGCAACCGCGTCACGATGACCCTGTTGCCGGCGCCGCCGAACACAGGCATTCGGTTTCGGCGCATGGACCTTGATGGCAAACCCGAAATCGAAGCCCGCATCGACAACGTCAGCCAGACGAATCGCTCGACGACCCTGGCCAAGGGCAATGCCAAGATCCAAACCGTCGAGCACGTGCTGGCCGCGTTCACCGGTTTCGAAATCGACAATGCCATCATTGAACTCGACGCCAATGAACCGCCCATCGGGGATGGCAGCGCCCGAGAGTATTGCAAAATGCTTGAAGCCGCCGGCTCGGTCCCGCAGGGCGAGAAACGCGAGCCCTATTGCGTCACCACGCCGCTCGAATTGCAGAGCGCCGATACGTTGATGTCCATCTTCCCGCACGACCGGCTGAAAATCTCCTGCACCAGCGCCGATAAGGCGGGTCGCTTTTCTCAATTCTACAGCGTCGAATTGACCCCCGAGACCTGGAAACTCGACCTCGCCCACGCCCGGACATTCTGCTTTTTCGAGGAGATCGAATTCCTGATCAAGAACGGGCTGATCCGCGGTGGCAGCCTCGAAAACGCCGTCGTTATTCGCGACGACGCCGTGCTGACCACCGAACCATTGCGCTACCCGGATGAGTTCGTCCGCCATAAAATCCTTGATATTATTGGAGACCTTGCGCTGCTGGGCCGGCCTCTCTGCGGTCACGTCGTCGCCGTGCGCCCAAGCCACACGGCAAACTGCGAGTTAGCGCGGCTGATCCAGAACCAGATGCGCCGCCCCATGGTGGCGATGCAGACCTTCGTACCGCCACCCCCCGCCCCGGAGAAGGCCGTCGCCAAGCCCGCCGCCGAAGCCGCTGCTGAGCTTTTGCAGGACGGCGGTTCGTTGGACGTGATGCAGATCATGAAGATCCTTCCTCACCGCTATCCCTTCCTCATGATCGATCGCGTGACGAAAATCGATGGCAACAAAATCACCGCCCTCAAAAACGTCACCGTCAACGAACCCTATTTCGAGGGCCATTTCCCGAACCACCCCATTATGCCCGGCGTCCTGCAGTTGGAGGCCATCGCGCAAGTGGCGGGGATCCTGATGCTTCGGCAGGCCGAGAACTTTGGCAAACTCGCCTATTTCATGTCGGCCGAAAGCGTCAAGTGGCGCAAACCGGTCCGGCCCGGAGATTCCCTTAAGATCGATGTCGAGCTTTTTAAGGTGCGTGGCAAGATCGGCAAAGCTCGGGGCGTCTGCTCGGTCGATTCGGAAATCGTCAGCGAAGCGGACGTGACTTTCATGCTCATGGACGCATGACCGCGAGAATTCATCCAACCGCCGTGGTTCATCCTGGCGCGCAGATCGGCGCCGGATGCGAGATCGGCCCTTTGTGCGTCCTTGGGCCCCAGGTAGTGCTCGGGCCAAACTGCCGCCTGCACTCCCATGTTGTTATCGATGGCGACACTGTTCTCGGCCAAGGCAACGAAATCTTTCCCTTCGCGGCCATCGGTCTCAAGACACAGGACCTCAAATGGAAGGGCGGGACTACCTCCACTCGCATTGGCGATTTCAACACCATCCGCGAACACGTCACCATTCATAGCGCCACCGGGGATGGCGAATGCACCATCGTCGGCTCCCGCAACAACCTTCTCGCCGGCTCGCATGTGGCGCACAATGTCGTGCTCGGCAATCACATCATCATGTCCAATGTCGGCACGCTCGCCGGCCATGTGATCGTCGAAGATTACGCCGTCATCGGCGGGGTGGCGGCCATTCACCAGTTCTGCCGCATCGGCAAAATGGCGATTGTGGGCGGCTGCTCCAAGGTCGTTCAGGACGTGCCGCCATTCATGATGGCCGATGGCAACCCCGCCTCGACACGCACCATCAACAAAATCGGCATGACGCGCAATGGCGTACCAGAAGAGACGCAGGCTGCTCTAAAACAGGCTTACAAGATCCTCTTCCGCTCCGGGCTGACCATCCCCAACGCTCTGGCGAAGTTGGAATCCGACCTGCCCCAGGTGCCTGAAGTCCAGCACCTGATCCAATTTACCCGCGCCTCCGAACGCGGGATTGGGAAATAGCCGCGGCCGGCTAGAATTTGAACGTAAACACAAACGCAACCGTGTGCGTCTTCAGCTCCGAGATACGCAGATCACTTTCAAAGCCTGTGAACACGTCTTCGGCCTCCCACTCCGGGTCGTCGGCGTACAAATATTTATAAGTGACGCCCAGCGACATCTGATCGTTTATCTGAACCTTGACGCCACCAAATGCCTGCCAGGCAAAAACCGCAGTCGCATCGTCGCCATCCAAAACGAACGTGCTGCCATCGGTGATGTTGTCGGCATACAGAAATGCCCACGAAACTCCCGCCCCGGCCCCAGCGTACGGCACGATTCTGGAACGATTCGGCAATTTGAAGACGACATTGGCCAGAAATGGCGCGTTGCCAATGCCGGAGTCGCCTTCGGAGATATTCCCCGAAATGCGGTCGATTGAGTTGTAGGAAAATCCGACTTCCCCACCAAGTGCGATAATGTCGTTGAACGAATAACCGCCCCCGGCCGAGAACCGTATTCCGGGATCAAACTCTATCTCGCTTCCTGGTGCTATCCCGAGAAACTCCTTCACCGTCACATCTTCGGTTATCGCAGGTCCGAGTTCCAACTTCACGTAAGGACCGGACTCCGCCGCGTGAACCGGCAATGAAAGCAGGGCACAGCCGGCGCAGGCGCCGCCAATCCAACCAACTACTCTACTCATAAGCCTCCAACTTCATAAGTTTTCCCGCTGTTAGCCCCTCCTGCCTACCGGGTCAGCCACACTGAGTCAAACTCTTTTCGCCAACCGCCTTCAGCGCCTTCGGCCAAAATTGCAAAATTCATTGCCAAGCCGCTGCGGCGCAGAACACCCTGCGGCGAATGCGACTGATCACCACCGCGGTCGGTATGCAACGACAGGCCCTGCGCTGGCGCCGCCACGGCATCCGCGTTGCCTTTGTTCCGACCATGGGCTATTTGCACGACGGCCATCTGGCGCTGGTCCGGCGGGCGCGCCGCCTGGCCGGTGCCAACGGCAAAGTCGTGGTGAGTATTTACGTGAACCCAACCCAGTTCGGGCCGGCGGAGGACCTGGCGCGCTATCCTCGGGACCTGAAGCG
>JAKEEH010000296.1 GCA_022616725.1 Limisphaerales bacterium
ACTACCCCGCAGATCACCCCGAAGACGATGATCACGACACCCAATATCCCAATGCCGCGGGTCGTGTAGTGGAGAAATTCCATCGGATAACTCACAGGTTAGGGACCCCCGCCGAAGCGTCGAGCTGCGAAACCAGTTCTTGAAACGTGCCGGTCATGCGTTGGTTGGTCGCCTGCGGAAGGTGAACCTTACGCCGCGTGCCGCAACTCACTCCCACCCGCACCGCGGCTCACGGCTGTCGCAATGTGCACTGGTGCTTCTCAGCGCGTGTGTTACAACCTCGCCGTGCTGGCTGTGATAGCCGGCCTCCCGATTTAGCGGCCCAAGGCACGGTAGAAGCCGCGAGTCTCCCTTGTGGGGTCTCGGTTGGTGAGCACCACAGGGTCGCTGGTTCCTACGACGGTGAACCGCCACGATTTCCAGGTCTCCAAATCTGAGGAAACCTCTATCTCATAGGTCGTGCCTTCGCGACCCAGGAGTTCGATTTGAAATCTGCCGGATTCGTACTTTCCTAACGCCAATAATTGCGGCAACGCCGTGACGCTGACCTGGCTGAGAATCCCGCCGCCACGATTGGGTACCCCATCTTGAAAATGAATGTAATAAAGCGTCGCCCCGTCGGGTGAAAGAGCAACTGGCTCACGACTTCGTTGCCCAGTGGGATCCACGATTGCCTTTATAAGCGCGGGTTCACCAAAAGCCGACTGCGCATTGAGGCGTCTCGCCATCCAGGTGTTCACTCGAACTCCCGGAGGGCGGTTTGAACCAAAAAAGAGCAATGTACCGTCTGGGGAGAGATAGGGAGTGCCGTCAAGGTGTGGACCGCACGGGAGCAACTGGATTCTACGCCGTGTCGATGGTGCTCTCCGAAGTGTGAGGTAAATGCGAACGATCGCCGTAACGACTGTGTGTCGTCACAGAAGCATCAGTCAGTAATTTGCGAAGAGACTTGAGGACAGGCACGCTCCGGCTTCAGTGGCTCAAGGCACATTAGAACCGGCGGCCTACATCGGCTGGCGCCGGTCGTGAAGAACATCTTGTCGGTGGTGTTGGTGATAATCCAAGGTGTCCACAGATCATAAGTCTGTTGAGATCTGTCTGAAATAAATGAGTCCTGGCGAAAACCAAAGGGTTTTCACCAGGACTCGATGCCAGATTGCTCCGATCGCGCGCTACTCGACCGTAATGTGGTAAATGCCTTCCCCGCTGAAGTTGACCGGAGGACCCAGGGTAAGAACCCAGTGAACGGTGTGTTGTCCCTTCGACAACGGGGCAAGCATTACCCAATAACCGTCCGCGGCGTCCACGTGCTCTCCGGCGGCGGTTCCGCAGGGAGCAAAGATAGGCGCGTAGCTCGGGTCCGCGTCGAACGTGTACAGACCCGATGTAGCGCGGTACTGGAACGGGTTCTCTACCGGTACCCCATCGATCTCCACAGTCAGCACAGTGACGAGGTCCATGAAGAAGTCGAGGACCTCGATCAGCAACTGCTCGCGCGTTTGCCCTGGAGGCGGTTGGTAATCCGGATCGCCTGGGCAAGTACCATCTCCAGCCAAAGCCAGCGGGATGAAGAGCCCGTTACCAGCAGGAATAGTTACGTTGAATTCGCCGCCACCGGGATCATCGGGACTGTGAAGGATGAATGAGACGTGGCCGCTTTGCCCGACAAGGGCGAGCCCCGGATCGTTACCGAAAAATGGATTCTGATCCAAGGGAATCGAAAACAGGAACCTGTGAAATTCCTGGATCCATTCTCCGTACGTCTTGCCGTAGGGCTTCGCATTTTGCGGGAAGACGCCCGGTGTCACCTCGCTCGCGGCAAGCGCTGTGGTCATAGTCGAGCAGATGAACAACGCCGAGAGTGTGGCTGTGACCGCTCTCGACTTTAATGTGTTTGTTTTCATTGGTCGCTACTTTCGTTTCGGGCAATTCGCGCCCGGATTGGTTTTGCTTTGTCGCCCGCTCGCGGAGCGAGGCGTTCACTCCTTACTAGGAAAAAATCTGGTCGAAGTTGCGGAGAAGATTGAGGAGTAGCCGAACTATTGAAGCAGCCAGTCCGCAGCCGCACTCCAGGTTCAGCGGCTTAATCAGTGGCCCAAGGCCATGGTGATGCCAGGTTACTGTCCGGTTGTTTGCACTGTAATCTTTTCGACCGGGAACGCGTCGCTGAGCGCGCCACTGAATCTGTTCTTAATCGCCGCACGAAACGGAGCGGTTTGGATCACCGTTAATCGCCCGGGTGTGCCGTCCGCCAGAGGCCCGTCAGCCCGGCCTGAAAAAGCAATCCAATTGAGATCCTGAATCCGGGTTAATACCAATTCAAAGAAATCCGGTAGCGGCGCACCGGGCGCGCTGTTCAGAAATATCATCCGCAGCGTGCATTCGCCTAACGCAGGCGTGGCGCCGGCTGATACCTCAGGCAACCGGTGGCCAAACATCAACGGACCACTGCCAAAATCAAATTCGTTGTCTGGAGTCCCCTGTATCGCCCACGTCAGCGCATTTCTGGTATGGAGCAATACGTCCACTTCAGCACGCCCGTCGGCCATCAGTCGTTCGCTGATTGAACCATCCATTACTGTCCCGAGCGGTCCGCCCAACGTCGCGTTGGCCAATCCGGCATAATCGATTGCCATGAAAATATGCGATTGCGGATCGATCCACCCGAACGGCAGCGGCGGTACGAACGGCATGCACCCGCCAGTACCGTCATTAATGCAGAAACTCCCTTGCCTGGTCGTGAAATCCGCGATCGGCCGTTGAGCGGCTTCGGCACTTCGGCACCCGGCTCCTATTGCAAGCAGCGCGATAGCCGCGCATCCCAGCACCGTTACAACAGATCTGTGTCTAAGAGAGACTCGATTGTGGCTGTTTATTCTGAACGATTTCATACGTCAAATAATCCTTCTGCGTTTTTGGGAGACGCGTAACGAGTGATTGCGCTATTGAGCAGAGCGGTCGAGGTAAATCTCGCCGGTGATTCTGCTGTCGAAACTTGTTCCATCTGCTGTAATTGTCCCCGATATAAAGACGTTCCCACTTGCGCCGGTGAATCGTCCCGTGCCGCCCGTTACTCTCGATATCTCGGTAAACACCAATCGTGTCGTATCCAACACTCCGATGAAACTCGTGTGGAGGTCACCCTTTTCGGTATGGAATACGGACGTTCCTGAGTAAGAGAGGGTGGTTGCCGGCTCGACTCCGGGCATACCGGCCGATAGCGACCCCCGTTGTAGACGGCCTCTTTTGATCCCTTCAGTGGCCCCGTTGTGATGTTGCCCGCGGCACAAAGTCCAACGACGCTTTCGCTGCATGGGAAGACTGTGCCAATCAATTGAACGTCAACGGTTTCGCGCTTATCAACGCTGCTCTGGGATTCGAGTCGCTCTCGAGAGAACAGGAGCCCTGTGGCGACGAGGGCGATCGTGGCGAAACTGAATGACTTGGCTCTGATCGACCCTGATACTTCGGTGTTCATTTTTGTGTTTCCTTTCTTACCGGCCCCACACGCACCAGAGCGTTTCGTTGTTTGCAACGAGCGCTCATCCGAGCGAGGCGTTCAATCCCTACTGGGAAAATGTTTGGCGAAAGTTGCGGAGAATTTTGCAGTGCCGGTTATCGCGCTCCATCCAGCATTGCTCGCACCCGGTCATTGAAGAGGCGCTGTACGCGTCAAGTTCACCTTGAGCCGAACGCGGTGGGTTTATTCCGCTCGCACGCGGTAGAAGGCCTGGCCCGGCGGCGGGAAGAAGTCCCAAAATTCGACGAGCCCGGAGGCGGACGCAGTCTGCGGGGCGCTGGCAGTCCACAGACCGGTGAGGCTGGTCGCACGTTGCAATCGGTAGGCGGACCCGGGGATGCCCTTGAAGCGGAGAAAGTAGCCGCCAATGCTGTCTGGCTCGATACTCAGCCGAATGGGTGGCGGGATTGCAGAATATTTGATCGTAAGATAATCGCCCGAACTGGTCCCTGTTACCACCGCATTCCCGCTGTTGTCCACTGCGATTCCAGCGGCTTGCCCGCCGCGGAAGTGGTTTGTCCAAAGTGGGACACCTGCACTCGAATAGGCCACTGTTGCCATTGCCACCCCTCCAAAGCCGCCGTCATACGTAAATCCGGTCACGAAAACATTTCCGCCGCGATCCACTGCGATACCACGGGCGTGATCATAGCTATGCCCCGGCCCATTGTAACGGTTGGTCCACAAGGACACGCCTGCGTTGGAATACTTAATCGTCACAATATCATCGGCACTGGGAAAATCGCCCCAAGAACTTCCCGTTACGAACACGTTGCCGTCGCCGTCCACCGCGATCGCTTCGGATGTGTCATAGCCGTTCGCCGGCCCGTTGTAACGGTTCGTCCAGAAGGGTACGCCAGCGCTCGAGTACGCAATGGTACTGTAATCAGACTCGCTGCCGTTGTTGTACTCACCACGTGTAACGAATAGATTCCCGTTCCTGTCCACCGCCAGCGCCCCAGACCTGTAGCGGTTCGTCCACAGCGGTACGCCCACACTGGAGTATGCAATCGTCCCACCTCCATAAACAATTACGTTGCCACTCCCATCCAGCGCCACGCCCCTGGCTTCACCCGCCTCCGGCCAGAGGTTGGTCCACAACGGCACACCTGCGCCCGAATACGCGAGCGTTGCAGGATAGCTCAACTCCGTACCGAGGTCGTACCCATTGCCCGTCACGAACACGTTGCCCGAGCGATCCACGGCTACAGCGGTGGCAAAATAATGATTGTTGTCTGGCCTATTGAAAAGGTTGGTCCACAACGGCATGCCTGCAGTCGAATATGCGAGCGTGGCGTAAACGCCTGCGTAAGAGTTTTCGGTTCTTGAGGCGTGCCCCGTCACAAATACATTGCCGCTGCTGTCTACCGCCAAGGCATTGGGTTGATCCACGCCGTTGCCCGGACCGTTGTAGCGGTTTGTCCATAACGGTACGCCCATGCTTGAATACGCAATCGTTGCGTAGTCATCCGACGTCTCCGACAAGGAATGGCCCGTTACAAACACATTGCCGATGCTGTCCACCACTACGGCTTTGGCTTCGTCCAAATTATTGCCCGGCCCGTCGTAGCGGTTGGTCCACAACGGCACGCCGCCTTGGGCATAAGCTCGTGATGTGAGTGCGGACAGCGCGATCCAGGCAATTCCTGTCAGTAAGGTAAAGCGACTTGGCTTCATAACGGTTGGCTTTCCATTTTTGTCTCAACGTCAGCGGGCTTTGGCGCACACACAGATTTGTTCCGCCCCAAAACCCGCCGCCCGCTCATGCGAGCGAGCCGTTCACTCCTTACTGGGAAAAAGCTGAGCGAAAGTTGCGGAGAATTTATGAGATGCACCGGCAGGAACCGGGGCGCAGCCGGCGCTCAAAGGCGACGAAGGACGAACGGGCAAAGTTCAGTGGCTTAGAGCGCGGTAGAAGCGGCGGTCCCCTGGGACCAACGCCGAGTCTCTAAGCTGTACGCTGCCAGTGGCGTTGGTGGTCAACCAGGTCGTCCACGTGCTCAAATCCGGCGAGCTTTGAATCTCGTAGGTCGCGCCTTCCCGGCCCAGCAGCTCGAACTGAAATTCGCCACTGCCGTTCACGCCCGGCGCGGCCAACACGGGCAATCGCGTCACGCTGATTTGCCAAATGTCCCAATCGCCGAGGCCTCCACTGCGGTCAGAAGCAAAGTAGAGTGTAGTTCCGTCCGCGGAAATGGCGTGGGGTCGGGTGCGGAATGTAGCCTCGACCTCGGCGATGGCGCGAATCATGACGGGCGGGCGGAAGGGTGACGCGGTGGTGGCACGCTTGCTCACCCAAACCCTGCCGTGTCGTCCCACGGTCGTTCGGTTGTCGTGGTAGAAGAGCAGCAGGCCGTCTGCGGACAAGCAGGGAGAATGTTGGAAGTGTTGGAAGTGTACAGTGTTTACCGGTTCTCCGAGGTTTCGCGCAGGCTCCCAGGGCGTCGAGCGATTGGTCCGCGTACTAATCCAGATGTCGGTTGCGCCCAATCCTCCGGGTCGGTCGAGAGCACTAAAGAGCAAAGTCAGGCCGTCCGCCGAAATGCACGGAGTAAATTCCTCCCAAGCGCTGTTAACCGCCGGGCCAAGGTTCACCGGAGTACCGAATGGATCGCTGAGCACAGGCCGAGTGGCAACCCAGATGTCGGCGGGCCCGGCGCTTCCTGTCCGGTTGCTGAAGAAGTAAAGCGACAATCCGTCGGATGAGATGCTGGGGTCGCCTTCGTTGGAAGCGGTGTTGACTGAGGCCCCGAGGTTGACTGGCACTCCCCAGGGGGTGGACACGGTCGCCCGCGTGGCCAGCCAAATATCCAAGCCGCCCAGGCCGCCGGACCTGTCCGAACAGAAGAAGATCGTCAGCCCATCGCCAGTGAGAGTTGCGGCGTCGTCATACCTTGGGGAGTTCAGCGCGGACAAGTTGGTTGACACGCCGAATGAAAGCTCCAGATCGCCCAGGTTCACCACGTTGGTGGGCAGAACTGAAAGCCAGGCGATGTCGCTGGTCACTGTCCCGTCGTTGTTGCTGACCACGACCCGGTGCGGGCCGGCGTTGATGAACTGGACGTTAGTTAGGCCAAGGCTGCTGTTTGTCTGACTGGGGAGGTCCGTCCCGTTGAAGCGCCACTGGTAGGTCAGAGGTGGCGCGCCGGTGGCCGTGACGCTGAAGGTCACGTTGCTCCCAATCGAGGGCATTTGGTTGGTCGGCTGCTGGGTGATGACTGGTCGGCCGGAGATGTCCGTCGCCGCAGCCAGAAGCGCGGTGAGCATCAGAAGGTTTGCTTTGTGTTTCATATTCCGTGTTTCACCTGACTCAATTCTCCGAACGTGAAATCGTGGCGGGCTTTGGCGCACACACAGTTCACCGCCCCAAAACCCGCCCTCCCGCTCTTCCGAGCGAGCCATTCACTCCTTACTGGGAAAAAGTTTGGCGGAAGTTGCGGAGAAGTTTGAGACTATGGCGCGGCAGCCTGGCGCTTCTCGGCGGCCTCGATTTCGGGCCATGAGGGCGCGAACCAGAAGTGAAGGACGCCGCTCTCGCTCGGAGTCGCTGCGAGGACGTTGCCATCCGGGGAAAACCAGGGAACGAACATCGATCCTTCCGCTTCCAACGTCAGCAGTTCCTGGCGCCCGGCAACATCCCAAATCTTGATCGCCTCGGTTGCGTCGCTTCCAGTCACTAGGCGCTTGCTGTCCGGAGAAAAGCGGACTCCGTAAACGCCTTGCCGAAAACCGGGAAGGGTCGCGAGCTCCCTTAGCGAGACCGCATCCCATAACTTCACCCAACCGAGCCAGGATGCCGCAGCCAGCATCCGGCCATCGGGAGAATACGCTGCACTGGTTACCCGCTTTGCAGCGAGGTTCACAGTCCGTTCGCGACCGGTGGTCATATCGCGGAGCAAGGCCTCCCCACTGTCCCGGAAACCAAGACACCATCGCCCATCCCGCGAAAAGGCGATTGCACTCCCCGTGGTACCTGCTCGCCAGGATGTGATCTTCTGCGCTGTCGTGAGGTCCCACTCTTCCAGCAAATCGCTGCGCACATTTGCAATAATCAGCGCCTTGCCTTCGGCCATGAATTTCACGGGCAGGAATTCCTTTCCTGGCTCGAACTCGCGCATTAGCACTTTGTGCTGTAAATCCCAGACGTGGATGCTGCCCGAGCCGCTGACGGTCGCGAGAAGCCGGCCGTCCCTTGAGAAGCCCGAGGCCGAAAAATTGGAATCGGTCTGCATGATCGGCTCCCGCTGCTGGAACCCGGTTCCAAGCCACCGCGCCACGTTGCCCTGTTTGTCTAAAGTCAAAACTGACTTGCTGTCCTCGGAAAAAACGGTTCTGTCCACTCTCGTCGGCAGTGTGACGCGGGGCCGTTGACTGCGAAGGTCCGCTGTATTCCAGATGCAGACCGAACCGTCCTTGCTGCCGCTGATCAGTGTGCGGGCATCGGGAAGCAAGACGAGGCACCACACTTCGGCGCCGTGACCGGCCAGCAGACGCGGCGGCGGCACGTTCGTCAGGTCAGTGAGATTCCATAAGCGGATCGTCTGATCGCCGCTGGCAGAGGCCAGAGTTTTGCCGTCGGGCCAAAACACCAAGGCGCTTACCCACCCATTGTGGCCCTCCAGACGCTGGATCTCCCGGCCCGACGCGACATCCCAAAGGCGGATGAACGAGTGACCAAGACCCGAGCTGCTCGCCAGGGTTTTCCCGTCCGCAGAAAACGCGATGGTCACCACTTCGTCCTCGGTCTGTGTCCTCCAACGATTCGTTGCGCTTGCCCAATCAACGACATGGAGTTCGCCACCGGGGACGCCGCAGGCGAAGACGGTCATCTCGCCCGCCACGGCGACAGGCCAGACAGGGCCGCGGTTCCCCTGGCCATGCTCTATGAAGTAATTGGTCTGCTCAATGCCGTCAGGAATGCGCCAAAAGCAGATTGGAGTTCCTGATTTAGGTCGGGCTGTGGTGTTCAAGGAGGTGACGAGTGATTTGCCGTCGGCCGAAAACAGGATGGGCCGCCGACACCGACCACTAAGTGAGAAGTTGCCAACGAATTGCCTGGAGGTGGCGCTCCAAAGATAGCCCGTGCTTTGGAGACCTGAGGCGAAGTAACCGCTCACACCACGCCCGTTCACACAAGCCAACAGCGGCTCACGCGGAGAGAATGCAACGAGTGCCGTATTCTGCCCGATCTGCAACTTGGCAACCTCCCGTTTTGCATCCAAATCCCAAACCGATACTTGGCCACCCTCTTCTTCGCCCACAGCGAGCCATTTGCCGTCATGTGAGACCGCCAGCGAGGCGATGGGGTTGGACCGGCGACAAAGGGTGAACAGTGCATCGCTCTGGCACTGCTGCCACAAGTAGCGCCACTCCCAACCGCGCAGGTCTTCCTCATCCACCTTGGGGCGATGCTTGTCGAGCAGATCGCGCGCGCCGCCGAGATTGTTTATCGCCAGCGCCTGTTGGGCGAGTTTCATATCGGAGGCATAAAGATTGCGCCGCAGCTCCAAGCGCTGGGCGCTAAGTTGCACGCCACGCAATGCGGCGCGCCGCCACTGCCAGAGGATGCCGCCCAAGCCGATAACACCCACCATCGGCAGCAGAATCACCAGGCCGGCCAAGGCTGGCTTGCGCCGCACCCACTTGGCGAGTCTTTCGCGTTTAGTTGTCGGCCGCGCCTGGATCGGTTCACGTCGCAGCCATCGCTCCAGATCCTCCGCAACACCGAGTGCCGATTCATACCGGCGCGCCGGTTCCTTCTCCAAGCATTTCAGGCAGATCGTCTCCAGGTCGCGGTCCACTTCAGGGTTGAACACCGATGGCCGCCGCGGCTCCTGCTCCGACACCTGCCGAATCGTTTCCAACGAAGTGCCGCCGGCAAATGGGGGCGCGCCGGTCAGCGTCTCGTACAACACGGCGCCCAAACCGTACACGTCAACCGCCGTCGTCACCGCTTTCGCCTCGCCGCGCGCTTGCTCAGGCGACATGTAAGCCGGTGTGCCCAGCACCGCGTTCGTGTGCGTGAGGGTGCTGTCCTTTTGAATGAACTTGGCCAGGCCGAAGTCAGTCAGGTGCGGCTCGCCTTGCACGTCCAGAAGAATATTGGTCGGTTTGAGGTCCCGATGCAGTACCCCGCGCTGATGCGCAAAATGTACCGCCCGGGCTACCGTTGCCAAAATCTGTACCGCGCGGCGCGTCGGCATCGGTTTCCGGCCCAGGGCTTGTCCAAGGGTGGGGCCCTCAATGAACGCCATGCTAAAAAAGTGCTGTCCACCGTGCTCCCCAATTTCGTGAATCGGAACGATGTTCGGATGGTCCAAACCTGCCGCAGCCTCGGCTTCCGCTTTGAAACGTTTCACTGCGTCGTGCGAAGCCAGCACGCCGGCGTTGATCAGTTTGAGCGCCACAAGCCGGTTCAACGTGACCTGCCGCGCTTTAAACACCGTGCCCATTCCGCCGAGCGCGATCTCCTCCAGCAACTCGTAATCGCCGAAGTAACGAATCTTTTTGAGATCCCAAATCGTCGTCTCGACCGAGTCGGATTGTGGAGCTGCGTTAGCCGGCGCGTCCAGGGCGCGGCGAAGTTCGCACACGGGACAAAAGCCCTCCGGAGCGTCGGGCGGCAGCGCCGTCCGGCATTGCGGGCATTGACGTGGTTCGGTCACGGAGGCTCCGATTCGTTATCCGCCCACTACTGGGAAAAATCACGCCTAAAGTTGCGGCTAAAATGTGCGCTTGAAGATTAAATTAAACGGTTGCGAAGGGGTTTGCGGTGGGGAGGCGGTTGGCCGGCGCCCCGGCCGGCGCCCCTTGCAAGGGTGGACCACACGGTTCGTTCAAAACAGAAGGAAGGAGCGGAAACATCCGCTGCAGAGAAAGGCGGAGGATAAACTGCTAAGGGGTCGTAAATGCCGCGTACGCCCGTCACTGCACCGCTCCGGTAACATTTATCCTGAGTACCTGGATAGCAAGGGATAGCAATGGGTTCGGGAATTTCGGGGTTGTCCCTAGGGATCGTCGTTTGCTAGCATATCGAGTTGCGCTGCGCGAATTTGACGCCGCTCGTCACCCCGAAAACGCGGCCGTTAATTACATGCTGACGAATACAAAAATGTTGTTCGCGTCGATACTCAAGGACCTGAGTGCCGATTGTGTCTGCGATATCGGTTCCCGTGATGGAGCTCAATCGCTCCTTTTCCGCGAGCTGCTTCCCAATGCTATCGTCGTGGCGTTTGAAGCCAATCCGATTAATTTTCAAATGATGCAGGCCAACCCTGCTTTGAGATCCAATCGCATTGAAATGCATCCGTTCGCGGTGACCAATTCGAATAGCGTTTCAAAGTTCCACATCACCGACGTCGATTACTCGAACCCTGCCGAAAACCGGGGCACCAGTTCTCTGTTGGTTCATGCCGAGCTGAAAATCCTCCGCTCGGTCGACGTGCACACGTGCCGAATCGATGATTTTATCCTCAAACACCATCCTCAAGCCACGAGCATCGGGCTTTGGATCGATGTTGAAGGCGTGGAATACTTTGTCTTGGAAGGCATTTCCAAGATCAAGGATCGCGTCATGGCGGTCCATGTCGAGACCGCAAAAACCCCGATGCGCCAGGGCCAAAAGACGTTTGCGGAGTTGCTGCCACTAATGGAGTCATATGGATTTGGCCTATGCGGTTCAAACATCGGGGAACGGGATAACTGGGGTGATGTGGTTTTTCTAAACGGATCAACCAGGCAGGCTTTGCGGGTCCGCATGGGAGTGTGCAAAGCCAAAGCATATTGTAGCAAGCTTGTCAAGATCGATTCTATCGCCGTTTGCCTCAAATCGCGGGTTCCATTTCTGTATCACCTGCTTCGGCGCCTTTATATCAAACTTTGGGCGTAGCGGTGCAGCCGTTTCGATTCACTTTTCATAGTTTCAAACGTGGCTGCTGAGCCAAATTATTATTCTTACACGCTGGCGGACGCAGTTCGTTTTGCTGTCCTGAGCGCGCGTCAGAAGCTGGCACCCTCCAGATGCCTGATAGCGGGGCCTTACGTCGGAGAGTTTGGTTGGGAACTCATGCAATGGCAGGGTTACGTGCGAGCCCGACGGCATTATTACGAGCAGGTGCATGTCATTACCTATCCGGGCAGAGATTATTTATACGAAGGGTGCATTGTCCATCATCATAGTATTCCGCTCCACGAAGCCGGGTTCAGATACGGCAAGCTGAGTCCGCGTCTGCATAACAAACTGGCGCGCGACAAAGCGGCTCAGTTAGGCCTCCACGACCCCGACGTGTTCTCTCCTGATCTTCTCTGTACACAGTATCATAAGCGCCTGTTTTGGCGTCAGGAATTTCGCTTGTTTCAGGAGCCGCCGCTTAACGGCATCATCCGCGACGTCGCTTTTCATTTCCGACTCGTCGATAAGCCAGGAGACGATCCCAAGAACTATCCTGCGGATCGCGCCAATGAATTGGCCGATCAATGCCGCCGGAGAGGATTTTCGGTCATCTGCATCGGCCATCCTGATTACGCGTTTTGCGCCGATGGCTGCGAGGACCAGCGCAGCGTGGATTTGCGCCACACAGTTGCCGCCATTTCCGGTGTTCGCCTCGTTGCCGGTCAAAACAGCGGCCCAATGCATTTGGCCAACCTCTGCGGTAAACCGACCGTCTTGTGGGCGTTCGCCCAGTGCAGCATCGACTACAGCCTGCGTTGGAATCCCTTTCGAGTGCCTATCTATGTCGCAGCGAATGACACGTATCAACCTGCACCTGATCGTGTTTGCCAGACTGTGCTGCAGGCGTTCGAGAATTTGAAGATGAGGACGGAGGAGTTTACGAAGCCGCCCTTCTCGCTGCCGGCACGGAAGATTGCGTATTATTGATCATCCGCCGGCGATGGAACAGCCACTCTCAATCTCAATGATCGTCTCCGATGATCGCGAGGTCCACCGGCATTATTCCAGTTTAACACCCTTTTTTGGCGCTGCCCCTGGCGCTCTGCTGGAGGGATTGGCGCAACTTTCCGAAGTCCAGGTACACATTGTTTCCGTCCTCCAGAATCCTGTGAATTCGCCTGCGAAGCTTGCCGCGAACATTTACTATCATCCGCTCATCGTTCCGAAATGGGGTTGGTTGCGTGGTGCTTATTTGGGGTGCCTTTATGCGATCCGACGCAAGCTCCGACAGTTGGCGCCCGCTCTCGTCCACGGACAGGGCACCGAGCGTTACTGCTCGCTCGCTGCGGCCTATTCCGGCTTCGCCAACATCATCACGATCCATGGCAATATGAGGAGGATCGCGCGGCTCTCAAACGCCAAGCCGTTTACCTTTGAGTGGCTCACCGCCCGTCTGGAGGGATTTGTCCTCCCGCGAAGTGATGGCGTGATCTGCGTCAGCACCCATGCCCGCCGCGAAGTGGAGGCTCTCGCTCGCCGGACCTGGGTTGTCCCCAATGCCGTCGAGGCCTCTCTTTTCGCGGTGCAAAGAACGCCAGGTGACGAGCCCATCCTTTTGTGTCCGGCGACGGTGTACAGAGTGAAAAACCAGGTCGGCCTGATCTGTGCCCTGGATCCGTTGGCACAAAAACGTCG
>JAKEEH010000297.1 GCA_022616725.1 Limisphaerales bacterium
CTAGACGGGCTGCCTAACGGCTATGAGCTTCAATTCCCCGGCTGCCTTGACCCCAACAACCCAAACGATGCCGCTGCGGACTGCGACACCGACGGCTTGACGAATCTCCAGGAATTCCAGGGCGGCACGCTGCCAAACAACGCCGATACCGATGGCGACGGCGCGAACGACGGCGCCGAAGTGAATCGAATGGACGGTGGCGTGGCCGCGCCTACGGACCCTCTACGCGCCGATACCGATGGCGATGGCTTGCGCGACGGCGTCGAAACCGACACCGGCACTTACATGAGCCCGACCGACACCGGCACCGATCCCTTGCTGCCTGACACCGATGGCGACGGTTTCTCTGATGGTCACGAAGTGGTGCGCTCTTCCATTCCGACCGACAATACGAGCGTGCCCAACCTCGTAAACCCGCCTCCGGTGATCAATCTTGATGCGACCGCACTCCCCGAAGGCGCTTTACCCGCATGGACCAATTCCGGAGTGCTCGGCGGCCTGTTCAACGCTCCCGCGGGTGCGATTCCCGCCGTTACCACTGTCCAGGACGCCAAAGGCGTGACTTTCAACGGGACCACGCACTTCTATACCGGCCCTGGCGCTCCCGATTTTCTCACCGGCACCAACGCGCGAACCATCGAAGCGTGGGTGTTCAATCCCGTCGTCGCCGATGAAGAAACGATTTTCTCCTGGGCGCGGCGCGGCGGCCCGGATGGCTCCAACATGTCTTTCAACCATGGGAACAATGCGACGTTTGGCGCCGTGGGGCACTGGGGCGCTCCCGACGTCGGCTGGGGCGCGAATCCGCCCGCCGTCGGCCGCTGGACCTATGTCGCCTATACTTATGATCCTGTAACCGGCATGGGCACCGTTTACAAAGACGGCGCCGTTGCCAACACCGACACCGTAGGCGTCCTCAACACGCATCGGACCGACAACACACCCGCAGCACGTCCATTGCCCTTCCGCGTCGCTTCCCAGAATGAAGCCGACGGCACCGCCACCGCGGGCCTGCGCGGCTCCATGACCATTGCCCGCATCCGCGTTTACGAAATCGTCCTCGATGCCACGACGATAACGAACAACTTCGCCGCCGAAGCGGAGACTTTTGGGCTGGCCGACAGCGACGGCGACGGCATGCCCAACGGCTACGAGCGCCGTTTCACTTTCCTGGATCCGAATAACCCGGCCGACGCCGCCATGGACGAGGACAATGACGGCGCGACGAACCTCGAAGAGTTCCGCGCCGGTACCTTGCCCGATAATCCAGACACCGACGGCGACACCGTGAATGACGGTGCCGAATTGCACCGTATGGTTAGCGGCTCACCCGCGCCCACAAATCCTTTGCGCGCTGATTCCGATCAGGACGGACTCCGCGACAATGTCGAAACCGGGACGGGCCTGTATGTCAGCCCGACCGACACCGGCACAGACCCGCTGCTGTCCGACACGGACGCCGATACCTTCCCGGACGGCCAGGAGGTCATTCACGACTCAGATCCGAACAATCAGCTCATTACGCCCGACTTTGCGTTCACCGCTCCCATTGCGGTTATTAACCTCGACGCCACCGGCCTTGCTCCCGGAACTCTGGCCACCTGGACGAATAACGGCGCCCTTGGCGGAGTATTCCAATCCGGCGGCGCTGTGACCGCCGCAGTCACGGTCGTGGACGGCGTCAGGGGAGTCACTCTCAGCGGCACCGACCAATATTATACCGGTGCTATCGCGCCGGTTTATCTTACCGGCGGCAGCAGTCGCACCATTGAAGCCTGGATATACAACCCGGCCGTTGCCGGAGAAGAAACAGTCTTTGCCTGGGGTCGGCGCGGCGGCGCTCCGGACGGGTCCAACATGTCGTTCAATCACGGAACCGACCCAACGTTTGGCGCTGCGGGCCACTGGGGTGCCGGACCCGATGTCGGCTGGGCGGGCAATATTTCCACAAGCCGCTGGACCTTCGTTGCCTATACCTACGATCAACCAACCGCCACCGTTACTGTCTATCGCGACGGCCAGATGGCCAACACCGAGGCCGGAATCACGCTCATCACCCATGCGGTTGACGGTACTGCGGCGACGAACCAGTTGCCCTTCCGCGTCGGCGCGCAAACCGAGGCCAACGGCACAGTGACTCCGGGCCTCATGGGGTCAATGACCATCGCCCGGGTGCGTGTGTACGACGAACCACTCCCCGCAACCGGCGATGATAGTATTCAAGCTCACTTCGAGGCGGAAGTCGGCCTCTTTGACCGACCCAGGCTCTCCATACAATTTGATGCTGGCACTGGCACCGCCACACTCATGTGGGTCGCCCGGCCGGGCGACAGTTACACCGTAGAAACGTCGAGCGATCTGATGATGTGGACGACGCGCGCGACCGGACTCGTGATCGGCAGCTTCGTTGACAATCAGGCAGGAACGGCCCTGCGGCGCTTTTATCGCGTCTTGGTCGAGTAGAATTAATCACTCGCATAGGGGGCAGCGGCCAGAGGCATTAACCGGTCCTGGCCGTTGCTGCTCTTTGTGTCATAACATTCCAGCGTTCGGATTTCGGCTTTCTCACTCTTCACCAATCACGTGTTCACCCCCTCTGCCTTTCGGCTTTCGGGCTTCGGATTTCTCCGCTATGATCCCGCACCGCAGCCGTGAAGATCAACAACGCAGTTCCGGAACTGACGGATGTGACTGTCCACGCCTCCGGCACGCTCACGCAAGGCGTCAAGGGGCCAGGCGTGGAACTTCGCCCGTGGATTGCCCATTTTCCTGTCTGTCCGGCCCTGACCCAGCACCAGATCGCGCACGTCGGCATCATGCGCACAACGGCCCCGACGCGAATCGTCCGCACGAAACAAACCACGACTTACTTTCTGGCCTGCTTCGGGGGGCGCGGCAACGTGCTGATCGATGGCCGGTGGCGCCGCTGCCGGGCGGGCTTCGCCAGCCTGCTGCCAGCCCATACCTTGAACGCGTTTGAGGCCCTTCCCGGCGTGAAATGGGAGTTTTGCTGGGCCTGCTATCAACAACCCCTGCGTCCTGTTGCCGACGTTTCATCTCCGGTCATGGCGCGATACGATGCCCTGCCGTTGCGGTCCGCGATCACCGGACTGACTCAGGAGTGCAAAACCGCCGCCGAACCCACGATGATCCAGCATTGGGCCGATCTGATCCACAATTACGTGCGCAGGTTTGCTCAGCCCTTTCAGGAGGATGACCGGCTGCGAACTCTCTGGGAACGTGTCGTCAGGCACCTCGGGGATCCATGGAGCCTCGCCCGTCTGGCACAAGAAGCGGGATATAGCAACGAACACCTGCGGCGCCTCTGCCGCCACCAGCTCGGCCGAAGCCCCATGCACCAGGTGACCCACCTGCGCATGCGCCGGGCCGCCGAGCTGTTGGCGAGCACGTCACAGACTATCGAAGCCATCGCCGACCAGGTCGGCTACCATAACCCATTCGTCTTCTCCAACGCCTTCACCAAGTGGATCGGCTGGCGGCCGTCGGAGTATCGGCGGAAAAAGCTCACCACCGAGCCATGAATGAACGTTTCGCAATGATCCGCGCCACCTGGAACTTAATTGAATTAGATCAATGGTCCTATAACCCTGGCGCTGCGATGCAACCAGAATGACACGACTACTCGGCTGCTTGATACTGCTGATGGTCTGGCCGGCGCCGGCGCAGGTGCCGTCGTGGCTTGCGAGAGCTCCGCGCCTGCCGGCCCCGCAGGGAGAAGTGATCCGCGTCGCAACGGTGGACGAACTGCTCGCGGCCGTCGGCCGAGTTGGGCACGGCGGCAATATCCTTTTGGGCGATGGCGAATACAAGGTGCCGCGAGTCATTCTCCTTAGGGGAAAAACCAATCTGGTTATCCGCAGCGCCAGTGCGGACCCCGCAAAAGTCATCCTGCGCGGTCGCGGGTGGGACAGCCAGGCCAGCGGGGACGACATACTTCACATCGCGCATTGCCAGGGTGTGACCATCGCCGATCTCACTTTTACCGACTGCCGCTCGTACGGGATCAAAGTGGAAGCCGAGAATGCGCCGAGGGACATTCATATTTACAACTGCCGCTTCCGGGATATCGGCGTGCGCGCGATCAAAGGGTCGGCAGGCAAAGACCCAAACGTCCGCGCCATCAACGGCTCCGTCCGTTACTGTCAGTTCGAGAACACGAAGGCGCCTCCGGCAGACTGGTTATACGGGGGTGACTACATTGCGGCGATCGACATGATGGCGCTGGAAGACTGGACCTTCAGCGACAATTTCTTCCGCAATGTCAAAGGGCGCAACGGCGGCGGGCGCGCCGCGATATTCATTTGGGTGCGTTCGCGCCAGGTCGTTGTCGAACGAAACGTGATCGTCAACTGCGACCGCGGCGTGGCCTTCGGCAATCCCGGCCAGTCCACGGCCAATATCGGCGGAGAACGGCTTGTTTATGTCGAAAACGGCATGATCCGCAACAACTTCATCGCCGGCGGACCGGATTGCGGGATCGAGCTTTGGCATGCCGATCGCATCAAGGTTTACCACAACACGGTCTGGCGGCCGGAGCGAAATTGGGGCCGCGGCATCCGCGTTGGAACCGGTACTTCCAATTCCGAAATCGTGAACAACCTGGTGCACGGCGAAATCCGGCTTGAAGGTGGCGACGCGCAACTCCGCAGCAATCTCACTGGGCGGCTGGAGGGCTACTTTGTGGACCCATCATCCGGGAATTTGGCGCTCACGGCGGCAGCGGCCGGAGCAATCGCCCAGGGCGTGCCGCTGCCAGAGGTCACTGAAGACATCCGTGGACGCCGCCGCGGTGGGCGCCCTGACATCGGCGCGTGGGAACTCGACCGTGAGGCCAACGTGTTCGCCGCAGGAGTACCTCCTATCGTCGGCCGCAAAGGTAGTTGGTACCTCATTATTAACTGCCTTTGACTTTGGCTCTGTCTCTGAGTGTTTCTCTGACTGTAACTGTGACTCTGACTCTGACTGTGGGCAGCTCTGTGCTGCAGCTGAGCATCCTGCTTAGCTGCCGTCATGCCCCCTTTCGCTCTTGCCGGTCCTCTCGGTCCCGGCCTCCAGCAGGTCTGCCTCCACCCGGGCGTGGTGGCAGCCTGTGTTGGCGGTTGCAGGGCCTTCCGTCGGCTTCCCATTTGACGCGCAGCCGGTCCAGAACCGAGCGCCACTTGACGATTGGCCGATGCTTGTAGTCCAGCCAGCCGCAGCCTTCCATCTCGTGGAACCAGTCGGTGGCCCTCCACGGCGCCAGGCCCGCCCTCTCAGCATAGGCCAGCACTTCCTGGAGGCTTGGCATCGCTCCCTGGCTGTAATCTCTCTCTACGCTACTATGACTATGAGTATGAGTAGCATTGGGAGTCCCATTGGGAGTCCTATCGGGTATGCCAGTGGGAGTGCCATTGGGTATGCCATCCGGTGGCCGCGGCTTGGGCCATCGACGGCGCGCGCCTTCCCGGCCTCCGGCGCTTGGCCATTGCCTTTTTGCCCCCGATGCTCTTGCCCCGGGCCTGTTTTCTCGCGCCGCGCAGGTCCGCTTCGACGCGCTCGTGGTGACTGTGCATCAGCTACTGATCGCTTACTGATCTCGTTCCGTGAGGCCAATTCATCGAGGTCCTCCGGCCAGTATTCTCCGAAATTGTAGCCCGTCACAGCTTCGGTTCCCATCCCGGCCGATATTCTCGGCCCCAAAGTTTCTCGGCCTCCTTGTCCCCGATAATGTGGCCGTTCTGCTGGTCGATACTCAACGTTCGCCCCGTCCGGTAAGCGATGTTACCCAGGTGGCAAAGCAACGTGCTTTTTTGCCCTTCGGCGATGTCAGAATTCGGCTTCTGTCCGTTGCGAATACAGTCCAGGAAGTTCTGTATATGGCCCCGGTCCCC
Organism: Limisphaerales bacterium; assembly: GCA_022616725.1. Lineage (GTDB taxonomy): Bacteria > Verrucomicrobiota > Verrucomicrobiia > Limisphaerales > JAKEEH01 > JAKEEH01. The sequence continues at coordinate 5,892 of JAKEEH010000297.1, forward strand.
TCCAGAACCGCTCCCGCTGCCAACCTCCTTCCCGTTCGGATCGTAAATCTTGTAGCCGTTCCCCTTGTTGGCCAGCGAACCCTTTTCGCCGTAAAACGTCACAAACGCCAGTTGCTCCTCCCGCCGCGGATGGCAACTGCTGCAATCCCACGCCGCTCCCCGTTCACCGAAGTCGAACACCGCTGTCCCTGTGTCCGGCGTTTCCTGGTCATCGTCGAAATGATACCGCCCTCCATTGTAACTAACGCGTTTCGGATAATCGACGCCAAGCCCCCATCGCGCCAGATCGAGCGCGTGGATTCCGTTGTTCGCCAGCTCTCCGCCGCCCCAATGCCAGCGCCAGTGCCAATTATAATGCACCAGATTGTCCACGTAGGGCCGCTCCGGCGCCGGTCCCTGCCAGAGCGAATAATCCAGGTGCGCCGGCACAGGCACTTGCTTGCCCCGGCCGATCGAGCCGCGTGCGTTATTATACCAGGTGCGCGCATACAACACTTTCCCGATCACGCCATCCCGCAGTTTTTCAATTGCTTCGATCATCGCCGGCCAACTCCGACGCTGATTGCCCATCTGCACCACACGCTTGTGTTTCCGCGCCGCCTCGACCATCAGCCCGCCTTCCCGCGCATTGTGACTGCCGGGCTTCTCCACATAGACATGCTTGCCTGCGCTGCAGGCCAGGATCGTCGCCGGCGCATGCCAATGATTCGGGGCGGCGATGAACAGCGCGTTGATGCTCTTGTCCTCGAGGATTCGCCGAAAGTCCCTGGCCAATTGGGGTTTCCGCTCCTGTTTCGCGCTCACCACGCGCGCCGCCTTTTCCATCCGCTGATCGTCGATGTCGCTCAGATACGCAATCTCCACGTTCGAGAGTTGCAGCAGCGCGTTGACATGATCCAGCCCGCGGCCAAGGCCCATCACCCCCACAAACAAACGGTCGCCTGGCGATTCGGCGGCTTGAATTGCCGGAAATCCAATCGATA
>JAKEEH010000298.1 GCA_022616725.1 Limisphaerales bacterium
AATCGCACCCGTTTGCTGGTTGCTGTTTGCTGTTTGTTGCGTAGATTCGCGGCGATCCATTCACGCTATGAACCGCTTTGTATTATCACTGGTCTGCGCCGGGTTGTGCTCAATTTTTCGCGCTGACGCGCAATTCCTGCCCAACGACGTGGGGACCACCGTCGCCGGTTTCCAGGACGATTTTGACGGCGGGTCGCTCAACCCAAACTGGGTCTTGCGCGGGGTCCCCGTGTTTTCGGTGAGTGACGGGCTGTTGCGCGTCACAAGCACGCTGGGCGACCCGAACCACCTGCTTTGCGAGCTCCCCGGCTACAACACCTCGGTGCAGGAGGTGCTGGCCCGGATTCGCGTGACAGATTTCGGGACGGGCGATCCGTCGCGGGGCGGTGTTGCGGCGGCCGTGGCTTCCGGTAACAGCCAGGGGATCAATTGGCTCTTTCGGGATGAGCCGAACCCCGGCCAGCGGCATATTGAGTTCCTGGACGACGCCCGCGCGTGGGGCACCGAGCTTTCCTTCAGTTGGCAGAATGACACCTGGTATTGGTTACGACTGCGGCATGAACCAAACGCTCCCTCGCTCGGCGGCGTCAATGACGTCTTCGGGAAGATCTGGCTCGCCGACGGCTCCCAACCGGAACCCGCCGCCTGGCAGGCAACCTATGATTACACTCCGGCACGATCCGCCCGGACCGGCTTCGCCGGAATCACTGCGACGAGCCTCGGCGGCACGGCGGAGTTCGAGGTGGACTACGTGCTCATCAAGGCGTCGGGATTGCCCAACATCACGGTCGCGCCAACCGCATTCACGAGCGTTCCGGTGGCCATCACAAATCAGCCGCAGAGTCAAACAGTCGTTGAGGGAAGTTCAGTCACGTTTAGCGTTGGCGCGAGAGGAAATCCGCCGCCCACCTTTCAATGGCATCGGAATAACACTCCGATTCCGGGCGCGACTAATTCCAGCTTTACGATTCCTGTTGTGGCGCTGACCGACCACGGTGCCACCTTCAAAGTCGTCGCCCAAAATATTGTTTCGAACACAACACATACGGTCACCAGCAGCAATGCGGTATTGACGGTGGAGGCGGACGGCACTCCGCCGACTCTCGTGCTGGCACAGGCGCTGGGGTTAACGCAGGTGCAGATCGCCTTTTCCGAGCGCGTCGCCCCTGCCACCGCGACGAATCGATTCAACTATCAGATCACCAATAGTAGTGGGTTGCTGGTAATTTCGTCCGCCGTTCTGGATGGGTCGCAGACCAACGTGCTTCTGAACGTCAGTACGATGACCGAGGGCGCGATGTACACGCTAGTGGTCAACAATATCGCGGACACGTCGAGTGCCGAGAATTTGATCGCGCCAAACACTACCATTACTTTCTCGGCGCTTTCCTTTACGTCCGCGATGATTGGAAATCCTCAGCCTCCGGGTGGGACGACGGGCGTTACGGGCGGAGTAAATATCACAGCCGGTGGCCGGGACATTGGCGGCACATCCGACCAGTTTCAGTTTAGTTATCAGCCGCGCACGGGGGACTTCGATGTGAAGGTGCGGCTCGACTCGTTGTCACGCGCCGATGCATGGTCCGAAGCGGGATTGCTGGCCCGCGAGGACCTTAACGGAGGAGGCCGATTTGCATCCGTCCTGGCGACGCCGAACATCAGCGGCGCGTATTTCCAATCGCGGGTGGCAACCAATGGCGCCGCCAACATCGCCGGGTCATTTCCGGTCAACTTTCCGAATATGTGGTTGCGCCTGAAACGGGTTGGAAATTCGTTCCAGGGGTTCGCCGGAATCGATGGGCAATACTGGACGTTACTCGGTTCGGCTTCAATCGCCATGCCCCCCGGCATTCTGCTTGGCTTCGCCGCCTCAAGTCACAATACAAACGAAACGATCACGGCTGCGTTCCGCGATTTCTCGAACGTGACCTCGACGAGCATTCGCAACGCGCCGTTGCCTGCTGAACCGCTGGGCCAGTCCAGCCGCCGCACGAGCCTTGTCATTTCAGAAATCATGTACAATCCGCGTGATCGCGCGGATGGCAGAAATCTGGAATTTGTTGAATTATTCAATTCGCTGGGCACGCCCCAGAACCTTAGCGGCTGGCGGCTGGACGGGGATGCCGATTTTACGTTCGCACAAGGAACGGTAATCCCGGGCGGAGGTTTTCTTGTCATCGCGCAAGCTCCCGCCGACATGCAGGCTGTCTATGGCATCACCGGCGTGCTGGGGCCGTTTTCAAACACCAACAGCCTCCCGAACGACCGTGGAACCGTCCAATTGCGGAACCGGATCGGCGCGGTGTTCCTCGAGGCGAATTATGATACCGATCCGCCGTGGCCGGTTTCGGCCGATGGCGCGGGGCATTCGCTCGTGTTGGCGCGTCCCTCCTACGGCGAAGGGAACGTCGAAGCGTGGGCCGCGAGTGATTCCGTGGGCGGGTCGCCTGGACGGCTCGATCCGGTCACGGCCGATCCGCACCGCAACGTCGTCATCAATGAATTCCTGGCTCACACCGACGAACCGCAGCTCGATTTCATCGAGCTCTACAATCATGGCACAATCGAAGTCGATATTTCCGGGTGTTTCCTGAGCGACGCGCGGAACACGAACAAATTCACAGTGCCGCCGGGCACAATTTTGCCTCCGCGCGGCTTCGTCTCGTTCAATCAAGATCAACTCGGTTTCGCGCTCAGTTCCAGCGGCGAAAACATCTATTTCCGAAATGCCGCGGACTCGCGTGTCCTCGACGCCGTGCGCTTCGAAGCCCAGGCCAACGGAGTGTCTTCGGGCCGTTTTCCGGACGGAGCGCCGCGCTTCTCGGAGCTTGCCAGTCCGACCGAGGGCACGAATAACAGCCCCCTTCTGCAACGCGACGTCGTGATCAATGAAATCATGTACAATCCTATATCGCGCGACAGTGATGATGAGTTTATAGAGCTGCACAACAGAGGCGCGACCGCCGTCAGCGTAGCCCGCTGGCGGCTGACTGGCGGAATAAGTTTCACATTCCCCGCCAATGGCGTCATTCCGGCCGGCGGTTATCTGGTTGTGGCGCGAGATGCCGCGCGCCTGATCACCCGCTATCCAACGCTCAGCTCGATCAACACGGTCGGCGACTATGACGGCTCGTTGGCGAATGGCGGCGAACGCATCGCGCTCGCCATGCCTGACCCTTCAATCACGACCAACGGCAGCGTCGTGATTACCAACTACAGCTATATCGTCATCGATGAAGTGGCCTATCGGGATGGCGGGCGATGGGGCCAGTGGTCCGACGGCGGAGGCAGCAGTCTCGAATTGATCGACCCGCGCAGCGACAATCGCCTGGCAGCGAACTGGGCGGATAGCGACGAAACCGCAAAGGCGCCGTGGACCATTATTTCTGTGCGCGGTGTGCTGGACAATGGCACGTCGCCCGCCGATCAATTGCAGGTGCTGCTACAGGGCGCCGGGGAGTGCCTGATGGACGACGTCGAAGTGCTCACTTTGGCCGGCGCAAACCTCATCGCGAACTCGACCTTCGAGGGCGGAATCGCGGGCTGGACCGCCGAAGGAACGCAGCAACCGTCCAGCCTGGAAACGACAGAAGGCTACAACAGCGCGCGCTCCTACCACGTCCGCGCGACCGACCGTGGTGACAACCAGGTGAACCGAATCCGAACGCCGCTGACGGCGGCACAAGCAGCCAATACCACCAACACCATTCGCGCTAAAGTCCGGTGGTTGCGCGGTCACCCCGAAATTCTGTTCCGCTTGCGCGGCAATTGGCACGAAGCCGCCATCGCGATGGATTTGCCCACGAACCTCGGCACGCCCGGCGCGCGCAACAGCCGGGCCGTGATGAATGCTCCTCCGGCGATTTACGATGTGACGCATTTCCCGCCCGTGCCGGCAGATGGACAGGATGTCGTGGTCACCGCGCGCGTTCACGATCCTGACGGCGTCGCGGTTGAACTGAAATATCGGACTGACCCGACCACCGGACTGACAACTGTAGCCATGTTGGACAACGGGACCGGCGGTGACGCCGTGGCTGGTGACGGTCTTTACAGCGCCACGATTTCGGGACGTCCCCTCAACACGTTGATCGCCTTTCACGTTCGCGCCACGGATGGCTTCAGCCCCAATGCCTCGGCGACCTTTCCTAACAACGCTCCCGTGCGTGAGTGCCTTGTGCGCTTCGGCGAAGCCGTGCCCAGCGGAAACTTTCCGTCCTACCGTTTCTGGATGACGCAAGCCTCGTTCAACGCCTGGGACGCGCGCCACAATCTGAATAACACGCTCAATGACACAACGTTCGTCCTGGGCAATCACCGCGTCGTTTACAATGTGGGCGCGGTTTATGCCGGCAGCCCCTATATCGGACCCAGCTTCGATACGCCGACTGGAAGGCGTTGCGGCTACAGCATTGAATTTCCGCCGGACGATCAGTTTTTGGGCGACAGCGCCCTTGTGTTAGACTGGCCGGGCGGCCATGGGAACGAAAATACCGCCATCCAGGAACAAATGGCCTACTGGATCGCGGAACAAATCGATATTGCCTACAGCCATCGCTACCACATTCGCCTGACCGTTAACGGAGTAACTGACATGGCGCGCGGCGGTGTTTTCGAAGCCGTCGTTCAGCCCAACGCCGACTTTTTAGAACAATGGTCGCCTGGCGATAGCGAAGGCGATTTCGTTAAGATCGACCGGGCTTTTGAGTTTAGCGATGCAGGCGGGCTCATTGCCGATCCTGAACCGCAACTGCGCGTTTATACCACGCCCGACCTGGTCAACGGCGGGTCAAAGAAAAAGACGGAGAAGTATCGCTGGTACTGGCTGAAACGGGCGTATGACAGCGCGAACGATTACACGAACCTGTTCACGATTGCCGACGCTTTGAATGCCACGAGCCCTGAACCATACACCTCTCAGACCGAAGCGCTCGCGGACGTTGAGCAGTGGATGGCGATTTTCGCAGTCGAACACATCATCAATAACTTTGACAGTTGGGGTCACGACATCGGTAAGAACATGTACATGTTCAAGCCGCGGGACGGCAGGTGGCAGCTTTACCTGTTCGACCTCGACTGGTTGATGCTGGTTTCACCGGGCGGTCCGGGCAATTACACCGCCTCCACAGGCCCGTTATTTAGTTCCGATGACCCGACAGTCACGCGAATGTACAACCATCCGCCCTTCCGCCGCGCCTACTTCCGGGCTGTGGAGAAGGCCGTCAACAAGGCCTTCGTGGCCTCGAAGTATGAGCCAGTGATGGACGCCAAATACAATTCATTGGTCGCGAATGGTGTCACTCTCTGCGACGGACAGACACTCGCGAACCCAGCGGCAGTAAAGACCTGGTTCAGCCAGCGGCGCACTTACCTGGCGAATCAGCTCAATGCCGTCAGCTCCGGGTTCGCGATTACCAGCAATGGCGGGAGTGATTTCAGCACCAACAGCGACCTCGTTACGCTCACGGGAACGGCGCCCGTCTCCGCGAAGGGTATTCGCGTCAATGGAATTGCCTATCCCATCGCCTGGACTTCCGTCAGCAACTGGACGATGCGCATCCCACTGCAAAATGGCGCAAATTCTTTGTCGCTTCAGGCCTATGATCCGTCCGGTGCCGTTCTGAGTAACTACAATGACACGATTACGATCACCTCTACGGCGCCCCCGGAGTCTCCGGTTGGCCATGTAGTCATCAACGAGATCATGTACAATCCGCCTTTCGCCGATGCGGAGTTTGTCGAGCTCTACAATACTTCCGCCATAACCACGTTCGACCTCTCCGGTTGGCGGATCAACGGGATCGACTTCACTTTTGCCAGCGGGACGCTCCTCAGCCCGGGCGGCTACCTTGTCGTGGTCAAGGACCGAGACGCGTTTGCCGCAGCTCATGGCAGCCTGATACCGGCGGCAGGCGAGTTTGCAGGCGACCTCGACCGCGGCGGCGAGACGCTGAGCCTCGTAAAGCCGGGAGCGACGCCTGATCAGGACCTGCTGATTGACGTGGTCACTTACGATGATGATCCGCCCTGGCCGGTGGCTGCCGATGGCGGCGGACCGTCGCTGCAGCTCATCGATGCAACTCGCGATAACATGCGCGTCAGCAACTGGTCGGATGGCAGCGGTTGGCGCTTTTTCACCGCGACCACCAATCTGAGTGCGAGCAGCAATCAATTTCGTTTTTATCTGGGCAGCGCCGGGCAGGTTTTTGTTGATGACATCATGCTTGTCGCCGGGCCCGTGGCGCAGGTCGGCGAAAATCTCATTCGCAACGGCGATTTCTCCGGGCCGCTCTTGACGAATGAAGGGGGGCCGTGGTCATTCTCGCAGGCGAGCCTGTCGAATACGGTTATTACAACCGAGGTCGCCCATTCCGGCAACACGAGTCTGCGCCTGGTGCACCAACTGCCCGGCCCAACCACTTATCTCATCCAAAACGGGGTCATTGTCCCATCGGCCGGCCAATACACGCTCAGCTTCTGGTATTTGCCGATCACCAACAACACGACGCTCACAGCCTACGTCAACAGCTCCTTTCGACCGGCGCCAAACGTGCGCATCGTGCGCGCCACGCCAAGCGCAGTGAACTCGACCGCCGCTCCTCTACCGCCATTTCCGCCGGTTTTCGTCAACGAGTTACAACCTAATAATCTCACTGGCATCACGGATAATTTCGGCGAGCGACAGCCGTGGGTGGAACTGTACAATTCCGGCCCAGATCCGGTCAGCCTCAACGGCTGGCATCTCACGGACAGTTACACGAATCTGACTCGCTGGCCCTTTCCGCCAGCCCAGATCATTGGCCCCGGACAATTCCTGCTGGTTTGGCTCGACGGCGAACCGCACGAAACAGACGGGACCAACGTCTTACACTCCAATTTCCAGGCAGTCCCCGGAAACGGCTCTCTGGCCCTGGTGTTCCCCCTGAACCAACAGCCGGCAGTGCTCGATTACGTCAACTATAACATTATTGGCGAGCGATCCATTGGCTACTACCCCGACGGCGAAGCTGGCCCGCGCCAGACGTTTTTCAATGCAACTCCCGGTGCGGCCAACAACAACACCGCCGCGCCGCTGTCGGTCTTCATCAATGAATGGATGGCTGCGAATACCAGCTTCATGGTCGATCCGACCGATGGGACTTTCGACGACTGGTTCGAGCTTTGTAACCTGAACGATGTGGACGTGGACCTGACCGGTTATTCGCTCTCCGACCGGCTGGAAGTGGGCGGGCCTCGCTGGTCGATTCCCGCGGGCACAATTGTTCCCGCCCATGGCTTCCTGCTTGTTTGGGCCGATGAAGATCCCGGGGAGAACACAACAAATGGTTCCGCCCTGCACGCCGATTTTCGCTTAAGCCAAAGCGGCGAAGCCATCGGACTCTTTGCGCCCAACGGAACCGTGATCGATTCCGTCACTTTCGGAGTGCAGACGAACAACGTCAGCGAAGGGCGATGGCCGGACGGAAGCGTCAGCCGATACTTTATGCCGACACCAACGCCAGCGGCGGCTAACATTATCCCGGTAATTCCGCCAGCAGACATCGAAATCGTCGAAACGAAAATAAATCCACAGGGCAACCTCGTGATTTCGTGGAGCGCCGAACCCGGCATCACGTATCGCGTACAGTTCACTGAAAGCCTGGACACGCTTGCGTGGATGAGTTTGCCCAATGTCACCGCCGCCGGGAGCGTCGCGGCAACGACCAACACCTTTTCTGTCCCGCCGCTGCAGCGGTTTTACCGCGTGCAACGTGTCAGCCCGTAAAAACCAGAGGTGATGTCTCGTTTTGAGACATCGGCGCTGATGCCCCACGCCAGGCGGCGGCGGTGGCAAACGGCCTGCTTGCCAGTCCTGTATGGTTTGGCTGCGAACAAGTCTGCTCGTTGCGGGGGTTGCTTTACTGCCCTGCCTTCTTTCCGCAGATCCGGATCCTGATGCAATGGAAACGAGTGCCGCACCGCGAGCCGAGCGGATCACTACATTGCAGTTTGTTGAACCCGAACTCGAAATGACGTTCCCGAAACTGAAAGAGCCGTTATGAACTGGAAGCCTGTTATAGTTGCCACAAGCTTGGTCCTCGCCAACATCGCCGGTGCTGCGAACTGGTTGACCGACTTCAAAGCCGCCCAGGAGCAGGCGAAGAAGGAGAACAAGGTCATTCTCGTCAATTTCACCGGATCAGACTGGTGCGGCTGGTGCATCAAACTGAAAAGCGAGGTTTTCTCGCAGGCTGATTTCGACAATTTCGCGGCGCAGAATCTTGTGCTGCTCGAAATTGACTTCCCGCGCCGCAAGCCCATGAGCGTCGAGGCGAAACGGGCTAACGGCGCGTTCGCCGACAAATACAACGTCATGGGTTATCCGACTTTGCACGTGCTGGACGACACCGGAAAGAGTCTTGGACAACTGGGTTACATTCCGGGCGGTCCGGCTCCGTTTCTGGCGAAGGTCAAGAGCATCGCGGGAAATCGCATAAAGGCGCCTACCGTTACCGACAACAAACCGAAACAGCCGGAAGCGCAGTCCACGCCGGACGGGCCTGCGCCACCGCCGTTCAACGGAGCGCCCACTCACCCGCCGCAAAAGTATTCAGACCTGAATTTGAAAGGCATATCCGGCTCGGGCAATAAACGCTTCGCCATGATTAACAATCAGACGCTCGGCGTCGGCGAATCCGGCAACGTGAAAGTTGGCGACACGCAGGTGAGGGTTAAATGCGCCGAAATTCACGACGATTTCGTGGTGGTGTTAGTCGGCGACGCGAACACGCGCCGGGAACTGCGCCTTCGCAGCCGACTGTGATCGCCTGGGCCGCAAGTTTGAAACCAGGGAGTGGCGCAAAACCGAGTTGCCGACGAGGCAAAATGCCGTTACTTTTGACGGTTGTTGCCTCGGTAGCTCAATGGCAGAGCAGTTGACTCTTAATCAATTGGTTCCAGGTTCAAGTCCTGGCCGGGGCACCATC
>JAKEEH010000299.1 GCA_022616725.1 Limisphaerales bacterium
CACTGAGCGTCATCGAGATTGCCGACTGGCAATTGCCCTGGTCGTCATTGCACGCCACCTCGGTAAATGGCCCGCCGCACCCACCCTGGGACGTATAAATCACCATCACCGTGTCGAGCACGGTCGTGGCCGTATCTCCGCTTGCCGAGATCGTATAGAGCCGCGTTGTGGGCGGAGTGAATTTGTACCAGACGCTTCGTCCGACGCCCACAGACCGGCAGGATGGCTGCCAAGGATCGTCGGTGACCGTCGCGTCCCTGGCATCCACGATCTCGCTGTAATATGGAAACGGACCAGCAGTCGGGATGATCTCTGCGCCCGCGCAGGTGTCGTTGGGCGGCGCGACAGCCAACGCTGCACGCGTAACCAAAAGAGCCGTTACCGCCAAAGCGAAGCCGCGGCGACCGTAAAACTTCCTGCGCACTTCTGGCCGCACGCGGCTTCGTCTTTCAAGGGGCCTCTCTGGCCACTAGGGCCCGCTCACTGCATCGATGATCTCCTGCGCCGTGTTGATCAGGAGTTCCGCCAGCGCCGGATCGTCCGGAAGGATTTGCGCCAGCACCTTGTTTTGGAAGGCGTGCAATTGATTGGCCCCTGTACTCACCTCACCTGACTCAAAGGAGGCGCATGCCGCTTTGATACTCGCAATGAGCGGCCGCTGCCGATTGCGAGGGAGCGCCGCGTTCTGGACGTGGATGATGAGCGCGCCCGTCGCCTCGCACGGCGTTATGACGTCCACGGCAACGGCCGTGGTAACGGCGCATCGGCCATCGCTCACGCACAGGATTACATCGTATGAACCCAGGGCCAGACAGGTGCTTGCTACCGCGCCACTGATGGTTCCTTCGTCGATTTGGCCCCGGATCTCGCCACCAGGATGGGCTGTTGAGTGGATGTTGATATACCACAGTCCGGCGCAGAGTTGCTGCAGTTGCTGCGCGATGGTGAACCCGCCGGTCCCTTCGGTCAGTGTTACTGTCTGGCTGATTGCGCCTTCAGTCGCGCCTGCCGGCAGAAGGGTGAGCGGATACAGGACGCTGGCGTTGGTACCTCGCCCGGCTGGTCCATGGATATGCGCGGCAGTTGTGTTGGCCGAGAGGCCCGAGAAGGTTATGTTAACAGTGAGCGTATTGCCCGAGAGCGTGACTGTGCCGCTGCCTGAGCCAGTGCCGCCTCCATTCGGCTCCTGATCTGGCGTCAGGTTTACCGGAAAGCCACTTGGAATCCAAAGGTAGCTCAGCGGATCGCCGTCCGGGTCGGATGACATCGTGCCATCCAGGACGACACAGCCCTCGACGTTGTCCGGGGCGATGACAATGACGTTTGTCTGGCCGGGGAACAATTCCGCGTTTGGAAACACCTTCGCCACCGCCGTCGGGCATGCATTGGCGCAAATGACGTTGATGGATACTGTCGCCTCGGCGGAGACGCACACGCCATCACTCGCCGTGAACTTGAAGCTATCAGGTCCGCAGTAGCCCGGCGCTGGCGTGTAGGTCGCGGCGCCGGTCTGGGCGTTGGCTACCACGACGCCGTGAGCCGGCGGCGAGCTGACACTGTACTGCAACGGGTCGCCGTCGGCGTCTGTTGCCGAGAGCTGGAAGTTCACCGAAGAATCCTGGTTCACCGAAATCGTCTGCGAATTGGCCACCGGGCACTCATTCGCGACGGTGATGCTCACGACTGCCGGTTGTGATTCGCACCGGCCATCTCTTGCCGTGAAGCTGAAGCTATCCGGCCCGGAGTAACCGGGGTTCGGCGTATAAGTGGCAGCCCCTGTTTGTGCCTGAACTACCACGACGCCGTGCGCGGGCGGTTGCGTGACCGCATATTGCAACGCATCACCGTTGGCGTCCGTCGCCGGAAGCTGGAAGTTCACCGATGAACCGGGCTTCACCGACACCGCCAGCGGGTTCGCCACTGGGCAATCGTTCGCCGGCAGCAACGGGCACAGCATCAGGTAATTAATGTCGCCGCCGTTGGCCTCAACCGTATAGCGCAGCGTTTTCACTCCCACGAGCGACACAGTCACCACGCTCCCGTTGGTGTCCTTCAGCGGAATGAACGTGAAGCCGTCCCAGTTGCCGGTAGCCGGAGCGCGGAAATTACCAAGGGCCGTGGCAGTCTGGTTTGTGCCGGTTGCACCCTCGACGAGATCGAGTCGTCCGCCAATGGTCGCAGCGGCATCGCCATGCGAAGCGCGGAGGAAGATTTGGAAGTCGTTGCCGCCTCCGAAATCACGTGTGTAGTTGTACCAATCAGGGTTGGCCGGGTTGGCGTCGGTCCAACCGATCTTGTAGTCAGACACCACTTCAAAGCCCGGGCGAGGACCTGCGCCGGTTCGGTACGAATCGTCAAGGTTGACCATACCGACCATGACGTTGGTCGAGCGGTATTGGTGCGAGTCGCCAGTGAAATCGTTATAATCCACCCCTCGCACCCCGTCGAGGCCAAGATACTGCCCCTTTTCGTTGAATGGATGACCCGGCGAGCTGGGGATAAAGGTCCCGGAGGCCGTGTTGAAGTCCTCCACTTCGACGAACAGGTTGGCCTCCGCGCTGTAGATACCTTCGCGGTAGGTCCACGTAAACGACCCGGCCGCTGGTGTGGTCTGGTCATCCTGCCACTCCACTTTGACTGTATGCGCCGTCCCCACCGCACTTCCGCCCGGCGCCTGAAACATGATCATCGCGCCAGTCGCGGTGTCCGTAATCGTTGAGGACGATGTCACGTCCGTGCCGTCGAAGGTGAGCTTCAGCGATGAGGCGACCACGGCGCTGTCCTGGTCTCTGATCACCGCTATGACTTTCGGGACGCGCGCATAATCCGAATCCGGCCGTGGTTCAACCGACGCGACCGTCGGCGTGACCACCTGCACATCCGCCTTGACGAACGCCAAATAATTGTAATCAAGGTTGCCAGGCAGAACCGTGAACCGCAGCGTGGTCACGCCGCCCAGGCGCACGCTGACCAGGTTGCCGGCCCCGTCCCGCAAGGGCACGGTGTGGAACACATCCCAATTGCCAGTGGGCGGCGAATTAAACGTTCCAATCACTTCCTTGGTTTGGCCGGTGGCGGTCGGATCGCTGGTGATGCGCGCCAGTTCGGCGTTTTCATTGGCGCCGCCGGAAGACAGCCGAGCATACACGTTATAGCGGGCGCTCGCGCCGAAATCGCGCGTATAGTTATACCACTCGTTGGGATCATTCCAGCCGACGATATAGCTGCAGGTGATCGTGTGATCGCCGCGAATGAAGCCATCGGTTCCCGGTTTCGCGATTTCCACGTCGGTCGCAGGCCGATACGCCGGCACAGCCCCCGGGTCGTTGCCGCTCGTTTGGAAATAGTCCACTTCGCGGACGCCAGTCTTATTCAGAAGCGAGCAATCCGGATCGCCGAAATTGGCATGGAGACCGCCATTCGTTCCATCATCGCTGTAATTAAAGTCTTCCGCTTCAATAAACAGCGTCCCAGTGCCGCTCTTGAACACACCCACCGCAAATGTCCAGGTATTAGTTTGACTGACCGGGGTGGCGTCATTGTCAGCGAAAATAACCCTTGCCGTATGAGACGAATTCTCGGGCAGAGGAGCGGTAATCTGGAACTCAGCCTCGGCGCCTCCGGCCGTATCAGTCACTACCAGCGGGAGCAACTCCGTTCCATCCAGGAACAGGCGAATGCTGCCTGGAACCACCTGCGTGTCAGCGTCCGCGATCACGACCTTAATCAATGGATCACGGACATTGTTCGTGCTGCCGTTTGCCGGCGAGGCGGAAACTAGCGTCGGTCGCAGCGTTGGCCCGACCGTCGGCACGAACGCGATGTAGTTGACATCGCCATTGCCCGGCAATGTCGTCAGACGCAGAGTGGTCAAGCCGTTCAAACGGACAATGACATCCTGGCCGCTGGCATTGCGCAACGGGATGAAGCAGAACGTGTCCCAACCGCCTGTTGGTTCGGCATCGAACGTACCGAGGGACACGGTCGTTTGGTTGCTCACCGTTGAATCACTTGTGACCCTCGAAAGATCAAAATGACTATCTGTCCCGCCCGAAGCGAACCGGCCATAAATCTTATAGGTCGTGTTCGGGAACGTGCGCGTAAAGTTATACCAATCCCCTGCATCATTCCACCCAACCTTGTAGTCCGGGTTGATCGGCACACCCGCGCGCAGATTGTCCCCCGCCCCCCCCGGCACCGAAATGCCGTTCGGCGGCATGAGCACGCGGTAAAGCGGCGAATCGGGGTTGCTGGCTGCGAGGTGATAGTCGATGTCATGTTTTGCGGCCAAATTTGTGTATGAGCCCGCTGGCGCACCGAAATCAAAGAAGTGACCCGCGGTCATGTCATTTGTGTTGAAATAATTGAAGTCTTCCGCCTCGATGAAGAGTGTCGTTCCGGCCACCGTGCCAACGGGCACCGGAGTCACGTGGAATACTTTTCGCGCAGTCGCCGTCAGTGCAGGAGTCTCCGAGTCATTGTAGGTCAGCACTGCTTCGTGCCGCGCCGCTAGCGAATAGGCGGTTGTTGGGACGTGTGTCACCGTTGTGGTTTTGGCCATGGCATCGTCGGCAACTGTCGGCGTAACGTCCACTCCATCGATGGTTAGACGAATCGACGCAAGATTGGGTGTGAAGGTGCTCCCGCTGTAATTGATCACAAACTGGATGGTCGAAGTTTCGGATACGTCTAGCGCGGGATTGGGCGCCGGCAAGGCCGACGCAACGCGTGGTGGTTGCGGCGACGTGTCCGTAACAATCGTGAGATCATCGATCCAATGATTGTCGTTGGCCCCACCGGTGCGCGCTCCGAATACAAATCGGCCCGGCCGCGGAACATAGCCCGTGACAACGTCCTTAAAGATTTCCAGCCCCTTGTAAGTGACACTCAGCGTGCCCCACGAGCAGAGGCGTATCTCCAAATCGACGAACGTTCCTGGGTCCGCGGTGCCCGACGGATCGGTTGCCAACGCTACCGGGTTGCCGGCGCTATCCCGCAACACCGTCTGGCAGAAGTAACCTGTCTGCTCGTCACCGTCGCGCCTGCCCGCAAAGCGCTGACTGGCAATCACGGCACCGCCATTCTTGATCTGAATACCCCGGCTCTCACCGGCGCCATTGTCCCAAGTATCAATATTGACCGATAGTCCAGTGGAGGTCCCCTCTTCACCGACTGTCCCGCTCGCGACGACTGGGTCTCCGGCTTCGCAGAAGCTGATGCTCATGCCATCGGCGGGATCGGCGGTACCGCCGCCGATGCGCACCTTCGCGCGAAGGATGAATCCGGCTACCGTCGCGCCGCTGTCAAAATCCGGCAATACGATCGTGCCCTGTTGACTATTGACGTTATCAGTTATGCTAATATAACCGCTGCCGTCGTAGCTGCCGGTGGCGACCCATGTTGCGCTAGTCCGGATCGTCAGGCTCGCCGATGGGTCCGAATTAAAGTTATTGGCGTAATCGGGAACAGCCGCGATCACAACGCCATACATGTTCTGCCCGGCATTATCCGCCTGCCTGAGTTGGAACGTCCCCGCCGGAAACGACTTGGTATAAACTGAAAACCATTGGTTGATTGTCCCGTCGGCCCCTTCATCGATCCCGACTTCGTCAGGAACGCTCACGTTGTTGCTGCGGTTGGCCCCGGTCATCACCGCGGCCCAGCCCTGGTCCAGCACCCACTGCATCTTCGTGGGACCAAACGAAGGCGGATCAGCGTTGGAGCTATTCGGATCGCCGAGGCGATTGTCCACCAGCAAATATGCATTCACCGGGACTCGGACCGTCACATCGAGCACATAATTTGTATTATCCCGGTTGTCGTTACCGGACATGATATAATCCTGCCCAATGAGATACGCGGGTAAGCCGGCTGGAACGGCATTGGTGTATCGGTGGTTGCGGTCCACATAGCTGGGCGCGCCATTGCCAAACACGCCCACTGTAAAGGGCGCGGTGGCCGCCGTGCCGGGGATTGGCTCGTTCGCGACGTTGTTCACGAACGTGATGCCCGTCCACTTTGCGGTGACGGTATCCGTCGGGATGCCCATAGCGTTGGTTTCATTATCTCCCCCAGTCTCGACCACCGTGGTAATAACAGAGAAGGCGTGGCCGTTCTGGGCAACGAAGCCGAACAGCGCGATAACGAGGCCGACCAGGCCAGCAGAATAGTTACGGTTGGTATTCATAAGGTATTAGGGTTTCTGAGCAGGTTTTCTGATGCCGAGGCTTCCCTTGCGTGCGCGACGCCGGGAACAGCGAGTTGTGGTCCGACAAAACTTATCGGAAAATCATTGCCAAGCGCTCGCATCTTTGCTGATCCGTGATGCGTCAGCCTGAACACATTTCAACGCATGGGCGCGACGCAATTTTGTGGATCAGCGTGATGGAATCACAATGCCCCTTATAATGCAACAAGAATTTTTAGGTACGAGCAAGTCGAATGGGATGAGCCACCTAAACGAGCAGGGGGAGTGGACTCGCAAAGGGGCGAAACACGCCAGGGGTCCCCTAA
>JAKEEH010000300.1 GCA_022616725.1 Limisphaerales bacterium
TGTTCGGTTGTCCGACAACAAACCGGGGCAGCTTTCCAATTATCGAGGAAGAATTGTGGTCCTGGAGTTTTGGGCAACTTGGTGCGGCCCGTGCCAAGAGGCAATGGCCAGGCTGCAAACGTATTCAGAGAAATATCCTGAATGGAAAGACAAGGTCATCCTGCTCACGGCGAGTGTTGACGAAAGAAAAGAGGACGCGATGACGCGGCTAAAGGCAAAAGATTGGTTCAAATCGCATAACGTTTGGGTCGAAACCGAGGGCATCAAAGCCTACCGCATCAATGCCATTCCTACCGTCTATATCATCGATAAGGAGGGAAAAATCGCGGCTGCGGATGCTTTCTTGGATATTACGGAAGTCGTCAACCGGTTGTTGTCAGAATAGTGTCGTCAGCGAAACGCCGCAGGAACTATGATGCAATTGAGCGCCAATGACGCAGAAATGAACTTCCTGAAAGGGTAAGCTTCCGACAATCTTACAAGAGAAACCAAGCACATGAAAACCTCGACACTCAAATTGCTCCCTACCGGTCTGAGGGCGCTCTACCTACTGGCGATGCTGTTACCGATAGTCTGCAATGTCACCGCCGCTACGCCGGAAGATACGACCACGCGCTCGGTAAGAAACCTTAAACTCAAAGTCAGCGCAAACGGGCGATACTTCGTGGACCAGAACGGCAAGCCATTCTTTTACCTCGGCGACACTTGCTGGCTGCTTTTTCAACGGCCCAATCGCGAGGAACTGGACGAGTATTTGAAAGATCGCGCGACCAAGGGATTCACGGTCATCCAGGCGTATGTGCTGCGCGGCCTCGGCCAGAAACACCCTGACGGCAATTCGTCGCTCCTCGACGCGACACCGCTTATCGACCGGGACCCCACGCGACCCAATGAGGAGTATTTCAAGAACGTGGATTATGTGGTTAATCGCGCGAACGAACTGGGCCTGGTGATGGGCCTTGTGACCGCCAAGTCGTGGCACGTCGCTGACCATCCGGAAAAGGTGTTCGATGAGAAGAACGCCTACACGTTTGGGAAATTTCTCGGCGCGCGCTACAAGAACAACGCCGTGATATGGTTTCCCGGCGGCGACTCGCCTCCCGGAAAGTACGAAGCGGTTTGGGTGGCGATGGCGAAGGGGCTGAAGGACGGCAGCGGAGGCAGCCACCTTGTTTGCTACCATGGCCAGGGGAGCACTTCGTCATCGATGTGGTTTCACAAAGCGGACTGGCTCGACTTCAACTCGATCCAATCTGGACATCATTTCGGGTCGGACAGCTACGCATTTGTCAGCAAGGATTACGCCCTAACGCCTGTCAAGCCGACCGTCGATATGGAACCGGCGTATGAGAACCATCCCACCGGCGCTAACAAGCCGCACATTGACGCGCACAAAGTGCGCACCCAGGCCTACTCGGCCATGCTCGCCGGCGCGGCCGGACACGGCTACGGTTCATTGGACTTATTTTGGTTCTATAAGGATGCCGACGGCCCGTTTCCGAAAAATGGTTTCCAACACTGGCGCAAGGCAATGGGCTACGAAGGCTCCCGGCAGGTGGGGCTGATGCGCCGATTATTCGAGCAGCGACCGTGGCACAAGATGGTTCCTGACCAGTCCGTCATCGCTTCGGAGCGAGGCGAGGGTACGCATCGCATCATTGCGGCGCGAGCGGAAGATGGGAGCTTCGTGATCGCCTACACACCAGTCGGCCAGCCCGCAAGCATTCAGATGGATAAAGTTAAGGGCGCGCGAGTGAACGCTCAGTGGTACGACCCGCGCAACGGAACGTGGAAAGTGATCGGTGAGTATCCAGGCCAAGGTATTCAGGAATTCGTTGCGCCATCTCACGGCGAGCAAGACGACTGGGTGCTGGTGCTCGATGCCAAGGCATAACGCATCTGAAATCCAGGATGGTATATATTGGGACGTAAATGTGCGTCCGAACCCGACGGCATTTCACTGACAATTACTGACACAACAATTTCATTTTGAGCCGCCGACAGGCCACCGTGACCGATTTTAGTATGCAAAGTTTGCCCAGGCATTGGCGTTCGTGACGGTCGGAGTCCCGAGCACAGGGCCGACTCTATTGTTGGGGCCGGTTTCAAAGCCCACGTTGAAGGAAAAGGAGGCTTTGTTTTTCACGACGAAGTTGAACTCACCAAGGATCAAGTAACCGTCGAAGTTGTGCACGGAGTTGTTTCCTTCAAGGAAATTATCGTCGCCGGACACAAAGAATCCCGCGCCGACGAACTCATATTCACCATTGTCGGTGGCGTTGTTCCCGACGATGCGGCACCGCGAGCCGAGGCTGATCCCGTCCAAGCTGTTCAGGTTGGCGATGCAGTCGCTGATGCCGCAGCCTATAATCGCGACAATGCCATTGCTGCCGTTGAGCGACGCGGTGCAATGGGTAATGATGACCGTATCCTCGCCCACGATGCCGTTGAGCGCGTTGCGTGCCGCGACGCAATTGCGTATCACGCCGTCATTGGTCAACACGATTCCGTTTCCAGCATTGGTGCTCGCGGAGCAGGCCGTGATCTGAGTTTGTTCGCCCGCTTGAATGCCGTTGCCACGGTTGGCGCGCGCGGCGCAGCCCTCAATAACTCCGCTGCCGAGTCCGATCCCGAATGCTCCGTTGGAAAAGGCAGAGCAATTTCGAACCAGGCTGCCCTGCCGGGCGCGGATTCCCACCCCCGCGTTGAAACCCGCGGCGCAGCTTTCCAAAATGCTGCTGCCTCCCGCCAGGATACCGGCCCCATTGTGCAGCGATTGCACTCTCTCGAAATGGCTGGCGTTCGCGTTGCTCGCGTTGATCCCGGAGACCGGCCAGCCGTGGACCCACCCATTGCGGACAACGAGATTCGTGCGCATGCCCAACACTTGAATGCCACTGACTGCCCCAGCCACGCCGGCAAGTTCGAACCCATTCAGATCGATCGTCACGCGGTGTGCCGCCACCGTGATCCCGCTTTGCCCGGAAGCTCCGGTCAGATTCGTCGTGAGATAATACGATCCCGGTTGGTTGATTGAGAACGGCAGTGAGTTGATCGGAGTGCGCGGCTCGATTTGATCGAGCGTTCTCATGGTCGGCCCGGGCGGTCCCGGCGGAGTCAACGGACCCTGGGCAAAGGCAATGGCACTGAAACCGACCTGTAAAACGATCACAGCAAACAAGGGGCACTTCTTCATGAGTGGTTGCCCAATTAAATACCATTCCTTTCGGCAGCGTGCAAACCGAATGACCGGCAACGTGTCGCTAACGCAGAGATTCGCGCAAACCAGAGACTCAGGACGTTTCTGCTTTAGGTGGATGTCCCAGTCGGCTATTTTCTGAGATATCTGATGAAGTCCCGTTTAGTTTTGCTGTTTCTGATTTGCGTGCGCCCGCTGCTGACGTTCGCTGATAGCCCGGTTGTGTTTAACGAAA
>JAKEEH010000301.1 GCA_022616725.1 Limisphaerales bacterium
ATGTGCCCCAATGGCTACCCGATCCAGGAATCGCAAAACTGGCAGTCAGGCTTCCTTCCGGGGGTTTACCAGGGGACTTACATCGATACGCAGCACACGAAAATCGAGAAGTTGATCGAGCACATCAAGAACAGCTATACCTCGCTCCCGGAACAGCGGCGGCAGCTTGACCTGCTTCAGCAATTGAATGAGCGGCATCAGCGCAAGCGAAAGGATGACGCCCAGATCGAGGCCCGCATCCAATCGTTCGAGTTGGCATATCGCATGCAGATGGACGCTACGGATGCCTTCGATGTCTCACGCGAGCCAGAGCACATCCGCAAGATGTACGGCGAAGGGACACAGGCCCGGCAAATCCTCGTAGCGCGCCGGCTCATCGAGCGCGGTGTCCGTTTCGTCCAGGTCTGGCACGGCGAAGGCCAGCCGTGGGACAATCATGATGATATCGAGGTGAATCATCGGCGCCTGGCGAAACAATGTGACCAGGCCATTGGTGCATTACTCAAAGATCTGAAACAGAGGGGAATGCTCGACGAAACGCTCGTAATCTGGGGCGGCGAATTTGGCCGCACGCCGACGGTGGAGCTGCCAACGCCCGGGTCCAACTCCGGAAAGATCAATGGCCGTGATCACAACCATTACGGCTTCACGATGTGGATGGCCGGGGGCGGCGTCCGGGGCGGGTATGTGCATGGCGCGACAGACGAGTTCGGTTTTCAGGCGGTCGAAGACAAAGTGCATGTGCACGATTTGCACGCGACGATTCTCTGGCTCCTTGGCTTCGATCATGAAAAGCTGACCTTCCGGCACGCGGGCCGAGACTTCCGCTTGACGGACGTGCACGGGAACGTGGTCAAGCAGTTAATTGCATAGCCGGAAGCGGCCACATGAATGCGGCTGTCTCTAGACGTTCCCGCCCTATGGCTGAATATGGCGTGCCATCAGATCGGCGATTGCCTCAACGATTTCCGGAGTCGGATAATCCGGATGCGCTGCCAGGACCTTGCCGCGCTCGATTTTCAATTCGCGAACATCGCCTTCCGACGGTGGGGCGCAAACCGCGAGGCGATTATCTTCAACCGCAAATCGCGGCGACTTCGCCCAGTGGCGTTTTCTTAAATTGCAAGGTTTCGACGACCGATTCATTGGCATAGCGCACCTTCATCATGGGCAATGTGGAACCCATATTTCTCAAGTTGTTCATCTATACCATCGTCCCTCCCCGCGGAAAGCTTTAGAGAAAAGTTCGCAACTCTGCATTTTTCGTTTTTCAATTTCTCAATTTCGACTTTCAATGCCCCGGCCCATGAAAATCGGTGTTTTTGCCGTGTTATTGCTGCTGGGGGGCTTGCCGCTCACCACCCTGGGCGGGCATTCTCCAGGCCGGTTGCCGCGTACGTATTTCTACGGCAGCGAGTATGTGCGAATTGACGAATGGGCGCGTTCGCACGGCTTTCAGACCTCCTGGAGGACGCCGAAAGATGAGCTGCGCGTCACCAGTCCCTATACCTCTCTGACCTTTAACGTCGATTCCCGTCGCGCCACCATCAACGGCGTTGCCGTGTGGCTCTCCACGCCTGTTGCTTATCGCAATGGCGCGGCCTATATCGCGCCCACGGATCTGGCCACAGCAATCAACCCCGTTCTTTTCCCCCAAAAGAACCCTCCACGAGAGCGCGTTGTGACAATTTGTCTCGATCCCGGTCACGGCGGGCGAGACCCGGGCAATCGGGAGGGCAAGTTCCAGGAAAAGCGTTACACGCTGCTGCTCGCTCAAGAGGTCAAATCCGCCCTGAGCAAGGCCGGCTTCAAGGTTGTGCTGACGCGCACGGGCGACAGCTATCCCGAACTTTCGGCGCGGCCTGATTTCGCGCGGCGGCACAAAGCGGACCTGTTTGTCAGTTTGCATTTCAATTCCGCTGACAGCGCCGGCGCACGAACTGTGCAGGGAGTCGAGGTCTATTGCCTGACGCCCGCGCGAGCCAGATCTACCAACGCGCGGGGGCACAGTGGGGGCGCTGGCTCTGCGGTTGGCAACCGCAACGACAGCCAAAACATGCTGCTGGCATACCAGCTTCAGCGCGCGCTGGTGCAGCGCCTTGGCGCGGAGGATCGCGGTGTGCGCCGGGCGCGTTTCGAGGTCTTGCGCGTGGCCGAAATGCCGGCGGTGCTGATCGAGGCGGGTTTCATGACTCACCCGGTCGAGTCAAAGAAGATTTACAATGCGAGCCACCGGCAGCAAATGGCGCAGGCAATCGCCGCCGGCATCCTCGCCTACAAACGAGCCGTCGAGCCGACAGCCAAATGATGCGCGAACTGCCCATTGGCGTGTTTGACAGCGGCATCGGCGGCCTGACCGTCGTGCGGCAGTTGCGCAAGGCGCTGCCCAGCGAAGACATCGTCTATTTGGGCGATACCGCCCGCGTACCTTACGGGACGAAATCCCCGAGCACTGTCGTCCGTTTCGCGTGCGAAGACACCCAGTTTCTCTTGCAGCAAAATGTCAAAGCAGTGGTGGTGGCGTGCAACACCTGTTCCGCCTGGGCCTTGCCAATGCTGGAAAAGAAATTTTCCGTGCCTGTGTTCGGAGTAATTCTGCCTGGCGTGCGCGCTGCCCTGGAGCGCACCCGGAACCGGCGCATCGGCATCATCGGCACGAGCGCTACCATCCGCAGCAAGGCGTATAGCAACGGCATTCTCGCCCGGTGCGACACGGCTAAAGTGTTCGCGCGCCCCTGCCCCTTGCTCGTGCCGCTGGTCGAAGAGGGCTGGATCCGCCATCGCGTCACGAACACGGTCCTGCAGGAGTATCTTCAGCCTTTGGTGAGGCATCGCATCGACACATTGATTCTCGGCTGTACGCATTACCCGCTCATCAAGGGCGCGATTCGCCAGGTTGCCGGACCCGGCGTTGTCCTGATCGATTCGGCCGAAAGCTGCGCTCTTTACGTGCGCGAGCGACTCGAACAGATGAAGTTGGTCGCGCTCAACCGCCGGCGCGCGGGAACCATTCAGCCATTTGTGACCGACGAGACCGACCGCTTCGCCGAAATCGCCGCGAAATTTTTGGGAACAGCAACCGAACCGCCGTGGCGCGTGGATTTGACGGCAATGACCTATATGTCCGCGCATAAATAATTCGACATCCGAGATCAAAAGAACGGAGCCAGTAGTCCTTCGATCTCTTTGGGATGACGGCGGACTTGGTCAAAGGTG
>JAKEEH010000302.1 GCA_022616725.1 Limisphaerales bacterium
CGAGGCGTCGGCAGCGAAAGGGCTTTCCGCGCGTGAGGCATTGCGCCGATTGCAATCCCAGCCGCGACTCACCGCCGCCCAAGCCGAGGATTATCTTCGCGAAGTGCGCGCCGAGCGGCTGTCGGACGGCAGGCGCAACGGTCAATGATTCATCTCGACACGAATTACCTGATTGGTCTGGCGGTGGCAGGTTCGCCGGAGGCGCAACGCGTTGACCAATGGCTCGCGGCAGGAGAATCAGTTGCAGCCAGTGCGCTCGCGTGGACGGAGTTTCTGAACGGCCCGGTCCAGCCGCACGAAATCACGCTCGTCGAATCCGTCATTGAATCGCGGGTCGTTCCTTTCGACAAAGCCACGCGGTTTTGGCTGCCGAGTTGTTTAACAAGACCGGGCGACGGCGCGGTTCGCGGTTCGACTGCTTGATTGCGGCGACGGCGATTCTGTCCCAGGCGGAAGTCGCAACGCTTAATGAATCGGATTTCAAAGTCTTCGTGCCGCATGGGCTGAAGCTGGCCGTCGCTCCTCAGCCACCTCCACCATCTACTCCGCAGGCTGCGACGGGGAGCAACTAGCGCCGGGCCGCCTTCGTCATCGAAGGATCGTTGACCCACACGAGCCGTTGCGCCCCGAAGGTCAGTTCAGCGACCCATCCGTGCTCCATCTCACCGCATCGTCTCACTCCTCGACCCGGAGGAGTTTTGTGGTTGGTTGGAACGTCACCCCGTCAATCCGCTGTTCCGACAATTGCACGGGATAAAGACGGACGCTGCCGACCTGGTTGCGCTGGCGTTGCATGGAGACGTAGAGCCAATATTGCTGCTTCACCGCGTCGCTTTTGCCCTTGTCGTAACCTGTGGCGTAAGACTTTTCAGCCTGCTTTTTCGCGGCGTAATGAAGCCCCTCACTGACGATGACTCCTCCTGCCGCGCCGACGGCGGTGATGAGCGGATCGCCGTTGGAAAGTTCCTGGCCAAGACGCTCCGCTCGCCCAAGCCTATGCGCTAGAATGCGAAGCAGTCGCAGCCTAGGCCGAAGAACTCGGCGTAGCGGGTGCGGGCGGCTTCGATGCCGGCGAGGAGTTGATGCGCAGCGTGCGTGCAGCCGTGCGAATGACAAGCCGCGCTGTGCTTATGCTGCACCGGCACTCCCGCGCGCGCGGCTTTTCGGACATCCAGGGGCGCTCCATAACCTCCGAAGACTCTCACGGGTGACCACTCCGGCAGCACCGGCAACTGCGGTGGTGCGTGCGGCGCGAATTCTTCGGTGGCGTGGACGACTTTGCCGCCGACAATGGTGAGGACGGATTCGATGCTTTTGATTTTTTCTTCGGGCACAGAGAGGTAGTCGTCGGTGAGCGCGACCAGGTCGGCGAGTTGGCCTTCGGCGATTGCGCCTTTTTTTCCGGACTCACCGGAAAACCAACTGCTGCCTTGCGTATAAAGCTGCAAAGCTTCTTGGCGGGAGAGGCGATTCTTGTCCGGGTACATCGAAGCGCCGCCCACCGTCTTGCCGGTGACAAGCCAGTAGAGTGACACCCACGGGTTGTAGCTCGCCACGCGCGTCGCATCTGTGCCCGCGCCGACGGGGATACCGAGTTCGAGCATCCGACGCACTGGCGGCGTGCGTTCGGCGGCTTCCTTTCCGTAGCGGTCCATAAAGTATTCGCCTTGATAAGCCATGCGGTGTTGAATGGCGATGCCGCCACTGAGGGTTTTGACACGTTCGAGGTTGCGGTCGGAAATCGTCTCGCAATGATCGAAAAACCAGTTCAAGCCTTTGAACGGCACGTCACGGTTCACTTCCTCGAACACGTTCAGGAAACGCGTGATGCTTTCGTCATAGGTGGCGTGCAGGCGGAAGGGCCATTTGTTCGCGGCGAGCAAGGAAACGACTTCCTTCAGGTCAGCTTCGAGCGAGCCGGGCAGATCCGGACGCGGTTCGAGGAAGTCCTCGAAGTCGGCGGCGCTGAACACGAGCATTTCGCCCGCGCCGTTGCAGCGGAGGAAATCGTCGCCCTTGCCCGGGCCGGTCATCTTGATCCAGCGCGCGAAGTCCTCCTTTTCCTGCTTCGGTTTTTGCGTGAAGAGATTGTACGCGATGCGGAGCGTGAGTTCGCCGCGCTGGTGCAACTCGTCAATGATCGCGTAATCCTCCGGGTAATTCTGAAAACCGCCGCCCGCGTCAATGATGCTTGTGAGGCCGAGGCGGTTCAGCTCGCGCATGAAGTGGCGCGTGGAATTCAACTGGTGTTCCGGCGGCAGCTTCGGGCCTTTCGCCAGCGTGGAATAGAGAATCGTCGCATTCGGACGCGCGATGAGCAGACCGGTGGGATTGCCTTGATGGTCGCGCTGGATTTCTCCACCGGGCGGATTGGGTGTGTCTTTCGTGTAACCGCACGCCCGCAACGCAGCCTTATTCAGTAGCGCGCGGCAATACAGGTGCAAGATGAACACCGGTGTGTCTGGCGCGGCGACGTTGATCTCTTCCAGTGTCGGCATTCGGCGTTCGGCAAACTGGAATTCGCTCCAGCCACCCACCACACGCACCCATTGGCCAGGCGGCGTGCGCTGCGCCTGGTCTTTCAACATGCGGAGACCGTCTGCCAGTGACGGCACGCCATCCCAGCGCAGTTCCATGTTGTAGTTCAGGCCGCCGCGAATGACATGCAGGTGCGAGTCGTTGAGTCCGGGAATGACTCGACGACCCTTCAGGTCAATCACTTTCGTGTCCGGCCCACGCTCATAGCTTTCGGCGTCGTCCACGCCGATGATGCGACCGTCTTTAATCGCCACGTTTTTGGCTTCGGGACATTTCGGGTCGAGCGTGGTGATGCGGCCGTTGTGAAGAATCAAATCTGCCTGTTTCTGTTTGGTGTTTATCATGGCACATCCTCCGAAGGTGACGCCGCACGCCAGGGCGCTTCCGGTCTTCAGAAACTCGCGGCGTGTGGCTTTGGTTTTCATGTTGTGACTTTTCCTTTTTCTTCCGGTTGCAGCCATCGGTGGAGCAATCGGGTGACAACCGGCATCACGGCCCACGAGAGCAGCACGACGACGGCCGCGTTGAAGACGGCGTTGCGTAAAACGAAATGCAAATCGCGAATCAGCGGTCCAAGCGTGACATTCAAAACCATCGCGAGGGGAAAAACCCCGAGGAACGTGGCGAGGACCATCTTCCATTTGGGCGGTGGAGCGTGCGGTGAGCGAAACCACGCTTCGAGTCCGTGCAGTTCTCGATACGACCAGCCGCCATCCGTCAGCGGTTTGCACCGTTTTTCCCACGCCTTGAACATGGGCGAAGCGTAAAAATCATCTCGTTCCCTTTCATCTGCGAACGTGCGCAGGATGCCAAACTCGCGCGAGTCCGAGCCCGGCGGCGGCACAATCATGGTCGCGCCCAGCACGCCGCCGTGACCGAACGAGGTTTGAAAAAACTCGCGGAGTGCCTGCTGAAATTCCGCTTCGCAGCCGGCGCGCACGCGTCGAGTAATGGCAACGTGGATTGGCATAGTCAGAATCGAAATGTGGCAATGGCGGAAACGTAGTTGCCGTTGCTCTGTGTGGGTTGGGACTGCGTAACAAAATCGCCGAAGACGTAAGCAACGTAATTGACGGTGAAACTCAGATGTCGCTGCGCCCGCCACGAGAGCGTGACCGATGGGAATGTCCCCACGTAGCGTTCACGACTCGCGCCGGGTGGCACTTGCAGGTTCAGCGCGACGCCGTAAACGCCGTCATCAAGACTCTCCCGCCAGACGAAATCGCAGCTCGTCGTTAGCTTCAACGTTTTGGTCAACGCGAAGTCCACGCCGGGCTGAAGATCCATCAGGTTTTGCGGACCGATGAGCGCCGCTTCGTTGAAATATGCGCCGCGCGGAAAGAGCGGATTAAATGTTCCGAGATCTGAGCCCCCGTGGTCGCCGCTCGCAATGTCGGCGCGGAGAAAAAAACGCGGCTTCGTCTTCAGATCGGCAAACGTCCAGCCCGTATCGGAAGCCGCTGTCCATGCGAGGATGTCCGCGTTGCCGAACGTGCCGAACTGACCGACGAATTCAAAGTTCCAGTCGAGCGCGCCGTGTTTCCCGAACAAGCGCGTTCCGAGAGAGTGCCGCACTTCATCTGCCGTGCCACGCGCATACGTGGCGTTCTCTCGGGAAATGCCGAGATAGTAAAAATCCGCGCGCAAGCCGGGGACGAATTGAACCGGCCCGGAAACGTAGCCGCCCCCAAATGTCGTTTCGCTGATTCGCTGGTCGTCGAAGATGCCGGTGTCAATCTCCACCGGCTGGGCGACCCACGCGTCGGCCTGCCATTCCCCGACGTGCGCCAGGACTCGCACGGCATCGAATGCGAGCCGGTTGTTCGGTGACTCGCGGACGCTGATGAGACGCTGCGAACCGTAGGCCATTTCCTGTCGCCCGCCGCGGAGCGTGAGCGAATCGTCATCCACCAGAGGCAAGCGCGCGTCGAAAAAGGCTTGATGTAAATCCAGGTCGTCCCGGTCAGTCGGTCGCGGCCCGCCGTTGCGAAAATCTTCGAGCGAGCTTTGCAACTGGCCGAAAGCTCGGAAGTGAGGAGTGGCGCGAAGGTCAGCGTGGAGGAGATAACGCTGGAGCAAAAAGCCGTTGTCGTCCGCTGGTTGCTGGTTGAACACCGGCTCGCTGTAGAGTTCATATTTGAGCCGCGCCTCGCCCCCAAAGGAGAAATAGACGTTCGTGCCGTCTAGCGGCACAAATTTTACCGGGTCTAGCCAGTCTGTGCGTTGAGAAGCGTCGCGCAGGAATGTCCAATCTTCGTTATAGCGCAGGGTCTGGAACGCGGAGCGTTCTTCGCCTTGCGCCGGAAGACAAATCGCGAGTAGAAGCATGGCAGGCAATCGTCGCATGGAAACGCAAGCACGGGCGACGACCTGCCGCCCGCGCTCTCCGATCGTTCACTTCAATGCGCGGCCTTCTTCGGCACGACCTGCGGCTTCTGCGCGGATTGCGGCGCGTGATGCACCATCGTGTAGGCGTATTCGACGCCAATACCGTAAGCGCCCGCCTGCCCTTTGAGGATTTTCATCAATGCGTCGTAATGTTCGCGGTTCTTCCAATCGCGCTGCCATTCGAGCAACGCGGCGATGGTCGTCGTGCGCACCGCGCCAGCCTGCACCATGCGCGAGAGCGCGGCGTCGTGCGCTGCCTGCGAGGTCGCGCCGCAGCAATCCTCGACCACGTAAATGTTGTAACCCGCTCCCAGCATTTCGATGGTCGGCCAGGTCACGCACACTTCCGTCCACAGGCCGGTCATGATGATGTTCTTCTTGCCGGTCGCTTCGATGGCTTTGCGGAATCCGGCGTCGTCCCAGGAATTCATCGAAGTGCGTTCGACGACCGCCTGACCGGGGAACACGTCGAGCAACTGCGGCCAGATATATCCACTGAACGATTCGGTCTCAACTGCGGTGAGCACGGCGGGGACGTTGTATTCCTTGGCCACCTTGGCAAGGAGCGTAACATTGTTGATAAGCGTCGCGCGATCAATATTCGCGACGCCGAAAAGCATTTGCGGCTGATGGTCAATGAACACAACAGCGCTGTCCGCTGCCGTGTAGAGTTTATGGTATTGGCTCATGGTGCTCTCCTTTCGTTTTGGTTTTTAGGTTCGCGGTTATGGTGAATGCGCGTCAGGCGAGGTCAAACAACAACGCCTCAGTTGGTCGAGTCGCGACGAATGTGAGTCGGCCCGGTTCTTCAGTGCTTGCGCCGTCGCCGGTCGCCAGCGCGACGCCATTGAACGTCAGCGCGCCTTCGGCAATTTGCAGCCACGCGCCGCGACACGCCTTGAGTTCGTGCGTGACCACCTGGCCAGGCTCGAGGCGGATGCGATAGACCTCTGCGTCCTGATGAATCGTGGCCGAGTCCTCCCGTCCGTCCGGCGAGATGACGAGCACCTTCGGCGCGTTGGCTTGCCCCGGCTTCGGCCGCCACTCGGTGTAACTCGGCGCGAGGCCGCGTTCGTGAGGTTGAATCCAGATTTGCAGGAAATGTAGCGACTCGGCTCCCGACGGATTGAACTCGCTGTGTGTCACGCCACGGCCCGCGCTCATGAGTTGAATCTGGCCCGGTTTGAGCACGCTGCCGTTACCCATGCTGTCCCTGTGCTGCAATGCGCCGTCGAGCACGTAACTGAAAATCTCCATGTCGCGATGCGGATGCGTGCCGAAGCCCTGGCCGGGCGCGACGCGGTCATCGTTGATCACCCGCAGCGAGCGAAAGCCCATGTGCGCGGGGTCGTAGTACTCGGCGAAGGAAAACGTGTGATGGGAATTCAGCCAGCCGTGGTCGGCGTGGCCGCGTTCGTTCGCCCGTCTGATCGTCAAAGTCGTCTCGGTCGTTTTCATGCGCACATAGTGGCCGCTGGGCACGAAAGCGGCCAATGCCGAGTTCTTGGCCTGAGACTACATTTTGCTTATGCTCCCTGAATGGAACTGCGTCAACTGCGCTACTTCGCGGCCGTGGCCGAGACGGGCAACATCAGCCGCGCGGCGCAGAAGATATTTCTGACGCAGCCTGCATTGAGCCGACAAATCAAAGCACTCGAAGATGAGATTGGCCAATGCCTGCTCGAACGTCAGGCACATTCCATCCGCCTGACTCCGGCGGGCGTAGCGTTGCTGCGCGAAGCGCGCGAGTTGCTTCAACGTGCCGACGCGATGCTGGAGCGCGTACGCGCCGCCGGACAGAGCGTGCGTTTGCGCGTCGGCTATGCGCCCTCGCTCGCCAGCGGTCTCTTGTCGGGGGCGGTGGCGAACTTTTCCCAAAAGCACCCGAATGCGCGCGTGGAGTTGCTGGACCTTTCCTCCAAGGAAATGCTCGCCGGACTGGAGAACGACACGCTGGATGTGGCACTCACAGTCGGGCGGGGGCGCGACGGCCACGGATTGAGATGGACTCAGCTTGTGCGGGTTTCCTGGCAACTTGCGGTGAACCGTCACCACCCACTGACGCGGAGGTCGCGGGTATCAGCAGCGGAAGTGGCGCGTGAACGATTGCTTGTTTTCTGCCAGCGCGATTATCCCGAGTATTGGAACACCATCACCGATTGGCTGCACCAGCAGCGGCAACGCCCTGCCATCGCCGCTGAATACGACGGAGTGAACAGCCTGCTGGCGGCGGTGGAATCCGGGCTGGGCGTCGCGATCGTTACCACCAGTACGGCCCGGCTAATTCCGGAGAATGTCCGATTGAAAACATTGTCCGCGCCACCGAAACCCTTGTGCATTGCTGCCGGTCATCGAGTCAGTCGCATCGTGGAGAAACCACTCGCCGTCCTGATCGAAGAATTGCGCCACGCGGCCCAGGCTTTTGTGTGAAATGAATCAACCTATTTCGCCCGATCACTCCTCAATGCGAAGGAGTTTTGTGGACGGCTGAAAC
The DNA here is from genome assembly GCA_022616725.1 of Limisphaerales bacterium. Taxonomy (GTDB): domain Bacteria; phylum Verrucomicrobiota; class Verrucomicrobiia; order Limisphaerales; family JAKEEH01; genus JAKEEH01. Next base: position 7,421 of record JAKEEH010000302.1, read on the forward strand.
GTCACCCCGTCAATGCGCTGTTCCGGCAGTTGCACGGGGTGAAGGCGGACGCCGCCGGCCTGGTTGCGTTGCTTCTGCATGGACACGTAAAGCCAATACTGTTGCTTCACAGCGTCGCTCTTGCCCTTGTCGTAACCTGTGGCGTAAGACTTTTCAGCCTGTTTCTTCGCAGTGTAATGGAGCGTTTCGCTAGGATCACTCCACCCGCTTCGCCGGCGGCAACACGCCGCCAATCACGAGAGAGGATTTACCACGAAGCGGAGAACTGACGGTGTATGACGCGCACAACGTGCGGCGAAGTCCGTCGAAAAGGTGGAGAAAGGGAACGGGATTTCCGTACTCTGGCCCAACTGAGCTCCTTGTGAAACCCAGCGACATTTGGTGTAATCCTTCCTGGCGAATCAATGATTCGCCTCTTGACATTTCGCTATGGTCAGGCAGTTAAAAGCGATCCTAGAAAGAGTGAGCCGACGTGCTCGACCACGCCACCAGCGAAATCGCCTTCGGCAGCAAACTCGGCTTCGACGCGACGAAGAAATTGCCGGGTGAAGGCTTCAAACGCCCTTGGCCGCCGCTCATCAAGATGGACGAAAGCGTGAAGGCGAAGGTGGAGAAACTTTTCAAGGACCTTGGATGAAAAATCGTTTGTTCTCGGTTCTTGTTATTGGATGCGTCTTCCTGGTCGTTTGCGGCTGCCGCTCACCGCTTAAACTTCCGCCAAGCGAAACGCGCTCCTATCAATCCCTTTTGGAATGGTCGCAAGCAAGCGGGATGCCGGGCGCGGTCTTACTGGTGAGAACACCAGCGACGAACTTTCTTGCCAGTGTCGGCTGGGCGGACAAGAAACAGAAAATTCCCATGCGGCCAGACCATGCCTTTCGCATCGGCAGCGTCACCAAGACGTTCACCGGGATTATCTCTGCGCAACTGCACGTTGAGGGAAAGCTCAACACCGATGCGTTGATGACAAATTATTTGCCCGTTTCCATCACTCGCCATTTTCCCAACAGTGAGCGCATCACCCTCCGGCAAATGACGCGGCACACCAGCGGCATCCGTGATTTCAATGACAGTGTGGCCTACATGCTGAACCGCCGTCTGTTCAGTCGCCGTGGGGATTGGCCGCCGATGCGCGACCTCAGTTACGCCTACGATAAGCCAGCACGATTTTCGCCTGGCGAAGGCTGGGACTATTCCAATTCAAACTTCCTCATGCTGGGCCTCATGATTGACCAAGTCACTGGCCATCATCATTCGGTCGAAATCCGGCAACGCATTCTCGAGCCGCTGAACCTGACCAACACCTACTACGAACTCAGCGAACCTGCGCGCGGAGAACTGGCTCACGGCTACGAACGACATTTTGGTTTTTGGGAGGATGCCACCGGATGGACGCCAGTGGTTGGAGGCAGTTCAGGAATGGTCAGCACTGTTACTGATTTAGCGACCTTTGTCCGCGCTGTGGCGGGCACGAACAGCTTCCTCGACGAGCCAACTCGCAAACTTCTGAAGAGTCAGATCCGAAAGGGTAACGCCGACCAGCCCTGGTATCCCGTATCCGGTTATGATTTTGGCGTGAGCGTCAACGTGCCGGCGGAAAACGACGTACCCTTTTTCTTCGGCCATGCAGGCGGGACAAGCGGCTACCTGTGTTTCGCATGGCATGAGCCGCAGCACGACATCACCATTGCCTTCTTCGGTTCATCGAGCCTCGTGGATGCTTTTCACCAGCGGCGCAACTACGAGTTCCAGCATCTATTAGAGAAGGCATTATTTGAACTGACGATCGAAGAAATGCGCCACGCGACGGATGCCGCAGTGAAGGCGAAGGTGGAACAAATCCTGAGCGTAAGCGACTCGTTGAAGTGTGGTTCTCTAAATCGCCCACTATGACGATAGACACAACTCTCGGGGCCTTCGGCGCCTTCACCTTCCGTCAGTGGTCGCTCGGAACAGGGAATGAGAAGAAGCCTACAGCACTCCGAGCGCTAGTCGTTTTACTCATCAGCACTCTCGGTGTGACGACTCGGCTCGCCGCGCATGAAGTGTCCCCGGAACAGCAGATTCTCCTCACCGTTCTCACCTGGGCCAACAGCCGTTCAGGCGGCGATTTCGAGCGACTGGCAGGGGTCCTCCACGATCGCTTCAAAGAACGGAAGGGGCCGTTCGAAACTGACAAAGCGGCGTACCTCGCGTTGAAGCCCGGCAGAACCATCACGCCTGTGGCGTAAGACTTTTCAGCCTGTTTCTTCGCCGCGCAATGGAGGGTCTCACTCGCGATGACTCCGCCCGGATTGTTGGAGTTCTAGCGGCATCCGCGTGCCTGATTAGCAAAACACCGCATCGATGTCCAGCGAGCGGCAACCGATTGTGCCGGTGTGCTGTTCAGCAAGCTGCACCGCTTCACGGAAAACGTTGGGCCAGTCGCCGCCTCCCGATGTCAGCACGCCGGATTTCAAATCCGTCTCGACCAGTGCTCGCGCCGCGGTCACCTGTTGCGGCGTTGCGTTTTTGAAGAAGGTTTTGAGTTGAAGGGCATTCACGAACTCCAGTTCGTGAAGCGGCGTGTAGCAGATGGACTTGCCTTGAATCTTCTCGATGACTTGGGCGCTGTCTGCTTCCGGGTAGTAGAGTTTGACGAAACAGCCCGTGTCCAGATAGGTCACGATTCGCCTCCGCGCGCTTCAGCTACGAGTTTGCTCAACGGCTTGCCGGACGGTTGTTCGCCCCAAATTTTCTTGGCTCGCGCGAGGAAATCAGGCTGCATAGCGGGAACGACCCTGGCGATGACCTTTTCCTGTTCGGTGACTTCCACCTCTTCGCCCGCGGCCACCCATTCCAAAATCTGAGACCATTGCTGGGGCACTTGCTGAACGCTCGCGGTTTTCATGCGACTACCATGCCGTGTTTGCCCGATTCGGGCAAGAAGTCAGTTCTCAGGCGTGCGGGAAGTGCCGGTGACGACGGCGAGGAGTAGCAGTTTGGATGCGTTGGTGATGAGTTTGGTTTTCATAACGGTTAATGAGCTTTGGTTTCGCCTTCATTGCGGCGGTTGGCGTGGAGAATGATTCCTTCGACGACACTCGGACTCTGGCGCAGTTCACGGGCGCGGCGGTCGAAGTGTTCGCCGCTCGAACTGGAGCAGTAGAGCATTTCCGGCGACGCGACGTTGTGGACCGTGCCGCACAAATCCCGCGCGGCGTCGGTATGCAGGTAGGTGAACGGCGAATACTTCTGGCCGGTCTGGTGGTCTGGCAACGGGTAATTCATGATCGCGTGCTGCGTGACTTCCCGCAGCGCGATGTCTTTGCCCATGTCGTCCAGGTCCGCCCGATCGTTCTGGCGCATGATGAAAAACTGGCGGCTGTTGCCGAACACGGCTGAATGGATGCGCGACTGCTTGAATCGCGCGTATTGCACCCGCGCTGTAAGAAGCTCCGATTATTCAAAAACCATGCCAACTCCCCTCCAAACCTGAAAATTTTGTGAAATCGCTGCTGACATACCGTTGTCACAGCCCTCGCGTAGAGTTGCAGCGTGAAACATGAAATTTCACATGCGCAACACAAAGCCGCGCGGCTCAGAAAAGGCCGTATTTACAGGGCCTTCTTTGCGTCTTCGCGTCTTTGTTGTTCATTTCACTTAACCTCAACACTCAACAATCACTGACCTATGTACGACAACACCATCAAAGATAAATTCATTGAACTCCGTGCCGAAGGCAAAAGCTTCGGCAACATCTCCGAACAACTCGGCGTCCCTAAGCCCACTCTCCACCGTTGGGCGGACCAGCACGCCGACGACATCCTCCGTCTCCGCCGTTCGGAATGGGAAGACCTCGAAACGGTCGGCCGCTGGCGCGCCGAAGATCTGCTCCTCGATCTCAACTCCGAGATTGATGACTATGAAAACCACCTGCGGCGCTTTCCGGTCCATCGTCTGGGCCTGCGGGATACGATTATGGCTCTGCGCGAAATGCGTCGCGAACGCGACCGCATGCGCGCCCTCCTCATGGGCAAACCCTCAGCTTCCAAAAGACC
>JAKEEH010000303.1 GCA_022616725.1 Limisphaerales bacterium
CACCTTTGACCAAGTCCGCCGTCATCCCAAAGAGATCGAAGGACTACTGGCTCCGTTCTTTTGATCTCGGATGTCGAATTATTTATGCGCGGACATATAGGAGATGATGGAGAGGTAACCCTTTTTAATCCGGTGACAGCGACGGTCTGTGGCGTGCTGGCGAAGCCAGCGCCTGGACCGCATTTATTGATCAGTCATTTCCAACGGGATATCCCTATTGCGTTTTCAGCCAATGGGCGACATCTTTTGGTTGGCAACGGCAGCCCGGTCGCCACCGCCTGGGACACGGCGAACTTGCAACCCGTGACGACGTTCACGAACGCTGGGCCCATCCGTTGCGCTGCGTTTTCACCCGATAACCGACTCCTGCTTACCGCAGGTGTTGGGCCAGTGCGGCTATGGGATGCGAGCTCATTCCGGTTACTTCGCATGTTCGCTGAATCGAACATGACTTGTGCCGTGGCTTTTGCCCCGAATGCCAGGCGTTTTGCTGCTGCCGGCGCAGCGGTTGATATCTCGCTTTGGGACTGCAATACCGGCAATCGCGTGGGCACATTGCCGGGATATCGCCGCTGGTCAAACCTGTCGCTCGCCTTTTCGCCGGTCGGCGATACGCTTGCCGCCGGAAGCGTGGAAGGTTCTATCCTGTTGTATGACGTCAATCGGCTGAAGTTGGTGCGTCGATTCAAGGGCGGCGCGGGGCCCGTTTCCGGTGTGGCCTTCTCGCCCGATGGCAGATTGCTGGCCGCCTGTGGCATCGGCGGGACCGTGAAATTGTGGAAGACCGACGCGGAATACCCCGTCGCCACGGTCGCGAGCGGCATAAATTGGCCGATATCAGTAGCGTTTTCGCCCAAGGGAGATTTACTGGCGGTTGGCAGTCGGGAAAGGAACGTGCGGCTGTTTCGCGCCGCAGACATCGCCGTGCTTAGAGAAGTTACCAGCCTTAAGTGAAGCGATGCGTTTCGCCAGATATCAGAATCGAAACGATAAACTGGCCAGAACCAAAAAGTCCGCAAAACTTGCAGCGAATGCCGGGAGATTGGCCCTTTCCTCCACCGCGCTCCGTTCGCGGTTGCGATACACGGCGACCGGAATGCTAACCGCCATCACTGCCTTCTTGTAATTCCAAGCTACTCCTGGCTCGACCGATACTGCGTAGCCGGGATTCCGAAACCCTAGACTGCCGCCGATCGCGTCCGACACAGGAACGCCATCAATTCTGGCACCGAACGAAAAGGTAAGCGCAGGGGCTGGCCACAGATAACTAACACCGCCACGCCCCGAATATTGGTCAGCGATCGAATTGAATTTTGCCCAAACCGGAATGCCCTGGAAGAGATCAGCGTTGGTAAACTCTGTATCATTCTGTTCTTCCGGAGTCATCATGTAATAACCTCCGATATAGCCATAGAAATTCCCACAAATTCGTTGGTAGCCTTGCATCTCCAGAATGATTCCCCAACCCCCATCGCCAGGCTGAATCGATGGATCGACCGGTCGCGAAACACGCCCGGTGGGACGGTGTGACGTGTCGGTTGCGTCATCCTCTCCAGTGGGGGCTTTGAAACCGAGACCGAAGGCGACGTTTCCATCAGCATGCTCGTGTGGATTCCGCAGCCAAAAGTCCGTAACAAGACGAATGTCTCCGAGTCCACTGGCGCGCATTGTGTGGCGGTGAACAAAATCATGCTCGGTTACAGCCGAACGTTCGCCGTAGCTAAATGGCAGGGTTAACGTCACGCTCCATCGATCGCTAATTCCGTAAGTTCCAGACAAATCGATTGAATGAATCTCGCTGATCGGCGCATTTTGTCGCTGAATAGATGAGATCTCTTCATCACCTACGAAGGCGCGATCAGAACGCAACCAGCGATACCCGACTGACGCCACCCACTCATTGCGCCGCGGTATACCGGTCTCAAATTCCCCCTGAAGCACCGCCGCGAGCGAGTTGTTGCGAACGCAAACGCATCCTTGCGCGGAGAGACGCTCTGGTGTCATGACGAGTATCCCAATGAGCAAAGCCCAACAGATCGTACCTGTCTGGTTGGAGGGGGTGTGAAACACCAAGCGCATTGCTAGCGCACGTTGGCACGTCGTTCCCGACACAGACAAGGAAATTGTGCCGAGCGGCTCCAGTAACATTCAAATCCTGCCAGGGCATATTCCGCAACTTCTTCCGAAATTTTCGGTAAGAAGACAGGATTCGACAGCAGAATCACCGCCGAGATCTGTCTTCACCGCTCCTCTCGTTAGGTCTGTTGTTCCCTCCGCGCCTTTTTCTCCAAATTCTCGAAACTTGCGCGCAACGGTGCTTAAAGACTGGCGTGAGATTTGAAAGCTTGTGTGACTCTTTTTTAGAATCTGACCCTTTCAGCCAAGGTTCAACCACGCGAAATTCTCTCAAGCGTCTTTGCAGCGATTATTCCAAGCCGGATTTCTTTTCAAAGTTTCTCGAAACTTAGGCTGAAATTTTGGGCAGGAAGAAGTGTGAAAAGAATGCGACAGAGCCGAAACCGATGTAGCTCGGCTCCGGTGAGTACGCTCACGCACAATAGCTTAATCCTCGAAAGTCCAAACAACAAAGGAACAAACGATGAAGACTGAATGCCTAACTCACCTGCGTTTCGTCGCTGCGGCTCTACTTACTATCCCACTACTGGCTAGTGTCTCCTGGGCCAATGAGCGGCTGGTGGTGCCGGGAGATATTCAGCCGGACTTTTATACCGCATCGGGTGGCCCCTTCCTGCTTCCCGATGGCACGACCGTCGCGTTGAACGACGGGGAGTGGGCGGCGATCCCGTTCTGGCGGCCGATACAGTGCGTGCCCTTAGATTTCAACCTGCTCGAAACGTTCGATCCTCGAGCGCTGAGCTGCCCGCTGTTCATCGCGGGATTTCTCGAATTCAAAGACGGGGTTCCCATTTCGTGGGAACTTCAGGGTGTCGCACCGCTTCCTATCTGGTTCGTGAAGTGGTCCGAGCTTCAGGCTGCCACGGCAGACGGAGAGTTGACAATCGTCGAGTTGGCTTCGCTTGATTCACTACAAACGGGGACGGCCACATATTACCAGGACCAGAACCACCTCTTCGGCTTGCATCCAGTGAGTCATCTCACCCTTGTGGCGAGAGGAAAGCTGAAGGACGGCCGTTCATTTGATCTACGTGTCATCGAGGTCAACCTGAAGTTCACGCAAGCGCAGATCGTTTTTAAGTGACCTTATCACGAGAACACAACACCGCGGTCCTCAATCGCTCCTATGAAAACCATGCTTATCAATCGCTCCGCTGCTTGCGCGCTCCTCGGAATGCTGTTGTTCTCGCAACCCAGTGCAGCAACTGATTCCTTCACTTCGCAGAACGGCAAGCCCTGTCGTTTAACCGGCGAGCCGTGCTTCCAGGGCATCGACCCAGACATTTACCAGATGCCGCTCTTCGGGGTCTCGATCGAAAGTGCCGGCGAGCGGCTCTGCGCCACGACCAATTGGTCGTCCCTTCCTCCGGAGGCATTCGATATCGACTTTATGCGCTTCTGGGCCTCGCAACTGAATGCGAACCAGCAGGCGCAAATCGAAGCGGCGGGCGTTTACTTCGTGACAACACACTGGGGCCCACTCGCCACACCGCCGCAAGACCTGGCAGACGTCGCGACGCCGGCGTCGTTCGTAGACGAGGTGTTTAGCAGCCTGGAGTCGAGGACATATCGGATCGAGTTCGAGGTCCCTAAGACTGACTTCGAGAAGCTGGGCTGGATCCCCAAGTATCTAGCCGTCCGCATTCCTCCCGATCCCAGGCCTGATGTCCCCCTCAAATTACGCGGTTGGTACATCAAAGGTGACGGCATATCCAACGATGACGGCGCCACTATCGAGCACCCGCTCATCATTCTCTCCTCCGGCTTCCCTTACTCCATTGCCTACAATCTCCCGGTGGGCGGCATCGCTGTGGGAAGGCAGATGAGAAAGGCCGCCACCTATTTCGTCGCCAGGGGATTCGATGTCCTCTTCTTCGACAAGCGGGGGCACGGTTATTCTGAAGGGCTGCTCGAGGGCATGGGAGAGGACATCTTTAGGGTGCTCGATCAACTCGAACGTGGACAGATCATCGAGGAGAGCACTCTTACGCTAACGATCATTACGCCCGACGGCAGACGTTTGCAAGGCGCAGCCGCGGCGGCGGAAAACCTCCTCGGGAAAACCTATACTGCCCGGACCAAACCGATCGTGCTGCGCGGCTTTTCTTACGGCTCGAGCCAACTGCAGAAGGCGATGGCGATGAATTACAGCGATCTGCCAGTAGAATACCGCTTCACCAGAGAAGCTAGCGGCAACGTCGTCGTTGACGTGGCACGAATGCCGGCGGGAAATCGCGGCTACAACTTCAAGGGAATTATCGCGATCTCTGGCTTTCCGGGCACAGTCAAGTATGAGACCGTCCCCTTCTTCCTGTCGTTGGATGCACTCGCGTCCGCCATCGGTCACAACGGAAGCATCTTAAAGAGTTCGGTTTATCGGAGCATGGACAAATGGCCCGCCTTCCTGGGCCTGTATGCCACCCACGACTTCGAGACAGCGGATGGGGCCATCGATGCGTTCAACGAACGCCTGCGAGGATTCAAAGAGATCGAAATGGTGACCGGCTACCATTTTGGACTCGCCAGCGAGGAAGTCGATACGTTCTTCGCCTACGAGTCTGCCCGCTTTGCCAGGCGCGTGATCTTCGAAGCCGCTCCCACCGCGAACTTTCAGACCACGACCTACGCCGAGGAAGTCTGCGAAAGCGAGCGCGTGATCATGGATCCTGTGAGGCAATCGATTGTCGCCGTGCCGTCACACAGGATCCAGAACTCCAATCGTGAGGTCAACCGAGTGCTCCAGAAATGGACTGGTCAGCATTGAGCGCGGCGGCGCGGTCAGTGCAATCACGAATACGAACAAAAACCAAAAGCCAATTGAAACACGCAAAATGAAAACAAAACATATCAGTCACTGCAATCTTTGCGCTGCGCTCGTTGGCAGCTTGTTATTAGCGCAGCCCAGCGCAGCAACGGCCCAAATCGCAACCTTCGACGCGAAGCTCGATTCGCCTCAGTTCAGGCTTTATACGGATCCGTATAATGGCAATCAGATCAAAATCGGCGGATTCTCGGGCATCTACCCGGTACTCGAGAAGTCGGATACGTTCTATGTCATCACCGATCGAGGGCCGACGACTGATTTTGTGAATGCGGGCGGAACGACCTTCAAGACCTTCGCGACGCCCAGGTTCGGCCCGCACATTCTCACCGTGCGGTTGCAACCCGACGCCACGACGAAAATCGACGAAGTCACACCGCTCAAGCGGCCCGACGGCAGTCACATTAGCGGGTTGCCGACCAGTCGGCCCGCCACAGATGTCCCATACGATTTCGACCTGAATCAGCTTCCTTACGATGAGGATTCGCTGGATGCCGAGGGAATCACGATCGACCCCTGGGGCAACTTCTGGGTCTGCGAAGAATATAAACCAAGCGTGGCCATGGTCGCGGCTAACGGCAAGGTCCAGATGCGCTTGGTTCCGGCTGGGACATTGACCGGCGCGGAACAGGTGCCCACCTATGACGTGCTGCCAGGCGTGCTCGCGAAGCGTCGCAACAACCGCGGTCTCGAGGGCATCGCGGCTTCGTCCGATGGCATCCTCTACGCGATCATGCAGCGTCCCTTGAACAATCCGAATCGCACAGCCGCGGATGCCAACGGCAACGTGCGGATCCTGGTAATCAATCTGAAGGTACTGCTCTACGGTTGTCCCGAGGTGCTTGTCCGCCAATATCTCTACCGCATCCCCACGGTCCCAAACAACATCACCCTCAGCGACCTGTTCTCAACTGCGCCGGGCAAGCTCCTTGTGCCGGAACGCGCCACCGACAAGCTCTACGAAGCCGACCTTACCGGCGCTACGGACATCACTCCGTTTGAAAACGCCGCTGGCAAGTTGATCTCCGATCCGACCAAAACTATCGAGCAGTTGGATGCTGCCGGCCTGGAAGCTCTCGGCATTGTTCCAGTGACCAAAACCATCATCCTCGACTCACTTACTGTCATCGATCCGCTCCTTGAAAAAATCGAAGGCATTTGCGTCGTCGGCAACATGCTCGTGCTCACTTACGACAACGACTTCAACGTCGCGGAAGCAGCAAGCATCCCCACCAATCCAAACCCGAATGGTCCGTTCGTCCAATTGGAATTGTTGGGCGCGAACTTTCCCCGCATTTACGTGCTGCCGCTGCCATAAAAGGAAATGTCGCCTGGCTGAAACTTCTCCCGAAGTGTCAGCCAGGACGTAGTGATGACGCAAAATCGAACAACGGAGCCGTACGCCCCAAAAAGAAAGGTAAAAATGAAAAC
>JAKEEH010000304.1 GCA_022616725.1 Limisphaerales bacterium
GCAGTTTGCAAACGTGGTTCGGACGATTGAAGATTTTTGGCGTAGCGTGGTGAAGTTGCCCTCCGAGTGAATCGTCAAATTTCTATGCGGCACAGGTCAGTGACCGAGAGGCCAGTCGTCAGTTAGCGCGCGATGAATGTTCCCGCCTCTGCTTCTACCGTCGCCGAGACACCGGCGGCTTCGGCACCCCTGCGGGTTCTGGTGATCGAGGATAATCTGGTAGATGCGCGGTTGATCCAGATCATGGTGCAAGACGCTGGCGGCAATGCGTTTGAGATTGAACGGGCCGACCGTCTTGCCACTGGTCTGCAACGACTCGCGAATGAGAACTTTGGCATGATCTTGCTCGATTTGTCGCTTCCCGATTCGCATGGGTTGGCCACGTTCGTGCGCGTTCACCAGGAGTTCCCTCACATCCCGATCATCGTGATGAGCGGTCTGGACGACGAACGTGTGGCCGTGAATGCGGTTCACGAAGGGGCGCAGGACTATCTGGTCAAAGGCCAAGTCAGCGGGCCATTGCTGGTGCGGGCGATGCGCTACGCCGTGGAACGCAAGCGGACGGCCGATCAATTAGCCAGCTACGCCGAGGAACTCCGCGCGCGCAACACGCAAATGGAAGCCGACTTCAACATGGCGCGGGAAATTCAGCAGGTCTTCCTCCCCCAACAATACCCAACGTTCCCGCGCGCGGCGACTCCTGAGAAGAGCGTGCTGCAGTTTCATCATCGTTACCTGCCGGCCGCAGCAGTCGGAGGCGACTTTTTTAACGTGTTTCCGCTCGACGACATGACAGCCGGAGCTTTTATCTGCGACGTCATGGGGCATGGAATGCGAGCGGCGCTGGTCACCGCCATCTTAAGGGGTCTGGTCGAACAGTTGATCCCGGTGACGCGCGACGCGGGAAAGGTGCTGGCGGAAATGAACCACAGCCTGCACACGATTCTGCGCCGAACCGACCAACCGATGATGAGCACCGCATTTTATCTCGTGCTCAATGGGGCAACGGGCGAGATGCAGTTTGCCAGCGCGGGTCATCCGAGCCCGTTGCGCATCCGCCGGAACACGCAAACCGTCGAGTCGTTCAAAGACATCGATCAGCGCCACGGCCCGGCGCTGGGCTTATTTGCCGAATCGAACTATCCAACGTGTACCGCTGCTATGCGCCGGGGCGATCTCGTCCTGTTGTTCACCGATGGTCTGTACGAAGCGAACCGGGTTGACGGCGAGGAGTATGGCCAGGAACGGTTGCTGAAACGCATTCGGGAACGGGCCGGGCTGCCGGTGGTCCATTTATTGGACGAGATATTGCGGGACGTGCAAAGCTTTACCGGAGCCGCCGAATTTCAGGACGACGTGTGCTTATTGGGTGTGGAAATGGTGTAACTTTGCCATGTGCCAAACAGACCAAACGTCCCAAAAACCTCGAAAGTCGAAGTTCGAAGGCCCAAGCCACAAGTGATTTGCCGTGGAGTTTCTCTGGTATTTGATGTTTGATATGTGGTGTTTCCGAGGCTGTCGGCATGAGCGCGCAGCAAAAGAACATATTTGAAAGCCCTGGCCCGCAGACTCCCCGCGCCCGATCGCGACGGCTCCCGCTGCTGTTTGTTGCCGCGTGCGGCATCTCGCTTTCGTTGACATTGTTTTTCATTGTCCGGGAAGCCGAGCGCAGCCGCGAGCGGTCGGATTTCGAGCGCCGGGCCGACGTGCCGATCACCGCGATCAAGGCGGCCATTGACGAGCACTTGTCGCTGATGCGTTCAGTCGCGTCATTTTATTTTTCTTCCAGAGAAGTGGATCGGGATGAATTCCGCGGGTTCACGGAAAATGCCCTCGCCCGGCTATCGAATTCGGTGCAAGCCATTGCCTGGGCGCCTCGGGTCGCTGCGATGCAACGCACCCAACACGAAGCGGAGGTGCGCAACGAGGGGTTCAGCGAGTACGAGATTGCGGAAATCGACGCCGCGTTGCAGCGGCGTCGCGCCGCGCCGCGGGCCGAGTACTTCCCGATTCAGTTCGTTGAACCCCTCAGCGCCAATCGCGCGATGCTTGGAATCGACCTCGCGGCTGAGACAGCTCTCAGCGCGGCGATGGCGCGGTCTGTTTCCCGTGGCGATGCGGTCGCCACGCCTTCGCTGCAGGCCAGCACAGGGTCGGGCCGGCTGTTTAGAATAGTGATCCCTGTCTATACGAATCGCGTCACGCGCGTGACATTGGCCGAGCGCCGGAAGAATCTCAGTGGTTACGCGGTCGCTGTTGTGCGGGCGGAAAGCCTCATTTCCGTCGCGCTGAGCGGGCTGAACAGGCGGCAATTGGGCGCATTATCGCTGAACGTTGTCGAGCGTGGCCCGGGACAAGTGAGTTTGTTCACGACAGAAAACTGGCGAGGCGTGCCGAGCATCGATGACCTTCACAGCAGGCAGCTCGATCTGACAGGGCGAATGCTGGAGGTGATTGCCAGTCCAACCGGGGCGTTTTTCTCCAGTCCCACGCGTTGGCAAAGTTGGGCCGTGCTCGGGGCCAGCCTGACCCTGACGTTCCTGGTGGCCGGGTACATGTCTGCCATGTGGGACCGAGCGGCGAAAATCGAGCAGGAAGTCGTGGAGCGTACGGCCGAGTTGGCTCGCACCAACACGAGTCTTACAGAGGAAATCGCCACCCGCAAAAGGATTTCTGATGACCTCGCGCGGGAGCGCTACCTGGTGGATGCGCTGATGGACACGATGCCCGACCACATCTACTTCAAAGACCATCAAAGCCGCTTTCTTCGAGTCAACAAGGCAATGGCCGAGTCCTTTAAATTGAAGTCACCGCAAGAAGCGGTCGGCAAAACGGATTTTGACTTTTTCACCGCTGAACACGCGCAACGCGCCTTCGAGGACGAAAAGCAGATCTTGCGCACAGGCAAACCCGTGATCGGCCGGGAAGAGAAGGAGACATGGCCCGACGGTTCGGTGACCTGGGTTTCCACCACGAAAGACGCGCTGCGCGACAAGGCCGGCCAGATTACCGGCACCTTTGGCATCTCGCGTGACATTACGGCGCGCAAAAAGGCCGAACAGGCGCTCGCCGAGAAGAACCAGGAACTCTCACGCTCCAATACTGAACTCGAGCAATTTGCGTATGTCGCCTCCCACGACCTGCAGGAGCCCCTGCGGATGGTCGCCAGCTACACTCAGTTGCTCTCTCGCCGCTACAAAGGCAGGCTCGACGCCGACGCCGACGAATTCATCTCCTACGCCGTCGAAGGCGCCACTCGCATGCAGGAGCTCATCAACGACCTGCTGGCCTACTCCCGCGTCGGCACGCGCGGCAAACCCTTTGCCATTACCGATTGCAACGAGGTGCTCAAGCGCACGCTGGCGAACCTCAAGATTGCCGTTGAGGAGAGCCGGGCTCGTATCATGCACGATCCATTGCCCTCGGTCCTGGGCGATCCGACCCAATTGACCCAGCTCTTTCAGAATCTGCTCAGTAATGCGATCAAGTTTCGTGCCCAGGATACAGCACCGGAAATCCATATTGCCGTCACCAGCAGGTTGGATGAGGTCGGCCAGCCGGAATGGGTCCTGGCATTTGGGGACAATGGCATCGGCATCGAAGAAAAATATTTTGGGCGCATATTCATCATTTTCCAACGCCTGCACACTCGCGAGCAGTATGCGGGCACGGGCATCGGCCTGGCGGTGTGCAAGAAAATTGTCGAGCGTCACGGGGGCCGCATCTGGGTCGAGTCCACCCCAGGAAAAGGATCGATTTTTTACCTCACTTTGCCCAGAATAGAGGCAACGGCATGACGCGCGAGGTCGAAATACTGCTGGTCGAAGACAACCCCGGGGATGCGCGGCTAATTGCTGAATTGCTTAAAGATGGGCCCGTTGAACACCGCTTGCAGCACGTCAGCGATGGAGTCGAGGCCCTGGCTTACCTGCGGCGCCACGCCGACTACGCCCAGTCGCGCCGCCCGGACCTCATCCTGCTGGATTTGAATCTCCCGCGCAAAGACGGCCGCGAACTACTGGCCGAAATCAAGAATGATGATACGTTAAAACGAATCCCGGTAGTCGTGCTTACAACTTCACAGGCAGAGGATGACATCTATAAAGCTTACAATCTCTATGCCAATTGTTACATCACCAAGCCGGTGGACCTCGACCAGTTCACACGGGTGATAAAGAGCATCGAGGATTTCTGGCTTACGATCGTGAAACTGCCTGCGAAGTAACCGGAGTATGAGATCCAGCGATTCAGACACCACCTTCGTTCGGATCGCCCGGCAACTACGCAACTCTCCAATCGTGGCCAGCCTCCGGTTTCGGCTCATCCTCGTGGTCCTCCTCGCCGGCATTCCGGCCGTTGGGGTGGTGATTTATACCGCGATTGACCAGCGCCGCCAGGGTCAGGAAAACGCCCGGTTGGAGGTGGTGCGGCTCGCCAAAGCCGCGGTGGCTACCCACCATCAGTCCATTGAGTCCGCCAATCAGCTGCTGGAAATTCTTGCCCAACTGGACGCGGTGCGGCGCGGCGACCGGGCACGATTACAAATGCTGTTTACCAATTATGTCGAATTGCGGGAGATTTACGCCAATCTCGGCGCTGTCAACCCGCAGGGAACCGTCATTGCCTCGGCCTATCCGCTAATGATGGACGCCGAACCACGTTCAGCGGAGTTTTTTCGGAAGGCCGTTGCCCGGCGCGGCTTTGCCATCGGCGAATACTTCGTCAGGAAAGACACCAAGGAAGCTTTTCTTTATGTCGGATATCCGGTCTTCGATACGGCCGGCGAACTGAGCCTGGTTCTCTTTTCCGCGCTTGATTTGAGCTGGCTTTACCGCATGCACGCCGAGGCGAATTTGCCGCGGGGTTCGTCCTTCACCGTCTCTGATCCCAGGCGCATAACGGTCTTGCGTCACCCGGAGGCCAACTTGATTGGCGAACAACTCCGCGTCTCGTGGCGGCCGCGACCGAGACCGCGCCTGGGGGCACGCACAGATATATTCCGGGGACGTGACGGCGTGTTGCGTCTGTACGCGATGATGGATCTCACCCCAAACGAGCAGCCGTCGGCCGGCCTGGCGATGGGCATTCCAGTGGCCCAGGCTCACGCCGCCGCCAATGCCGCCTTTCGCCGCAATCTGCTCGCCCTCGGCATCGCGGCGGTGCTGGCCGCCGCTGCCGCCTGGTTTGGCAGCGATTTCTTTGTCCTGCGCCGCGTCCGGCGGTTGCTGGCGACGACGGAACGATTGACGCGGGGAGAGCTTTCCGCGCGGACCGGAGTCGCCCAGGGCGACGGCGAGTTGCATCAACTGGCGCGAGCGTTCGACGAAATGGCCGAATCGCTCCAGCAGCGCGTCCTGGAACGGGAACGCGCCGAAGCCAATCTCAAACTGTTGAACCTGGACCTTGAACAACGGGTCGCAGACCGCACCCTGGCCTTGCAACGGTCCAACGAAGACCTGGAACAATTCGCTTACGTCGCTTCGCACGACTTGCAGGAGCCGTTGCGCATGGTGACCAATTACCTGCAGCTCCTGCAGAACCGATACAGGGCCCAACTCGACCCCAAAGCCCAGGACTTCATTCAAATCGCTGTCGATGGCGCCGTGCGGATGCACCAACTCATTGGCGACCTGCTGACCTATTCGCGCGTCAGCACGGGGAGCAAACCACCTGTTCCGATCAGCGCTACCGAAGTGATCAAGAACGCGCTGCTCAATTTGAAAATCGCCATTGAGGAGAGCGGCGCCAAAATCACCTGGGACGAATTGCCGGTCGTCAAGGGGGATCCGGTCCAATTGACCCAGCTCTTTCAGAACCTTATCGGAAACGCGATCAAGTTCCGGGGCGAACAACCGCCGCAAATTCACATCAGCGCGCGCCGCGTGACCAAACCGGCCAGCCCGCCCACGTGGGAGTTCAGCGTGCGAGACAACGGCATCGGTATCGCGAGCAAAGATTTTGAGCGCATCTTCCTGATTTTTCAGCGATTGCACACCCGCGAGAAATATCCGGGCACGGGCATTGGCCTGGCGCTGTGCAAAAAGATCGTCGAACGCCACGACGGCAAGATTTGGGTCGAGTCCGAACCTGGCCACGGCACGACGTTTCATTTTACACTTCCGGCAGAAACA
>JAKEEH010000305.1 GCA_022616725.1 Limisphaerales bacterium
CCGCTGTCGGCGACTTCAAATATGAAATCTAGTCTCA
The DNA here is from genome assembly GCA_022616725.1 of Limisphaerales bacterium. Classification (GTDB taxonomy): domain Bacteria; phylum Verrucomicrobiota; class Verrucomicrobiia; order Limisphaerales; family JAKEEH01; genus JAKEEH01. The sequence goes on from JAKEEH010000305.1 coordinate 38, forward strand.
TCCTCCTTGCCGCGACGGTCGCGCTCGCGGAGACCTCCATTCAGCGCGTCACGCTCGACGAGCGGGTGATTGTCACCGTTCCGGTCGCAACCAATCGCGTCACGACTATCAGCTTTCCCGGACCGATTGCCGCGATTGATGCCGCCGGGGTGACGGCTGATGGGAAGACGCAAGGGCAGTTCCAACTGGCGCACACGAAAGGTTCATCGTTTCTGTCGGTTCGCGCACTTGCGCGCAAGGCGGCCACGAACCTCAACATCCGCTGGAACAAACGCACCTATGTTTTCGAGTTGATCGAAAGCGACGCGCCGGTGCTGGCGCTGAGTCTCGAAGATCGAGTAACTGCGGTGCAGCCAGCTCCGCAGGTCACGCCCACGAGGTTGCTGGCGCTGCTCGACAAGGCGAAGGCGTTCCCACTTCTCAAGAAACAGCAGCCAGAGGCCGTCGCCGGTGCCGAAGCCAGGACGTTCGGCGAGAAACCGCAAGTGAGCGATTTCAACGATTACGAGATTCGCGTCGAGGAAGTGTTTCGCTTCAACCCCGAGGACACGCTCGTGTTCCACATCACGCTGCGCAACAAGACGGATCAGGACATTCGCTATCTGCCGGAAAGTTTCTGTGTGCGCGTCGCAGACCGGCTTTATCACCAGTCCGTCAGCGACGCGCCCGGGGTGCTGCCGGCGAGCGCCGCCAGTACCGTCTATTTCGCCATCACCGGCACACCCGACGGAGGGCGTAACGAGCTTTCGCTCAAGAACGATTTCACGGTGCTGGTGACGCGGCTGACGCCAGAGCCTCCCGTTCCCACGTTGCACACGAACGCGCCGCCTCTCGCGCCCGAGCAAAAACCATGAAGCCGCGCGACCTCCTCAACTTCTTCAAGACCAGGAGTGGCAAACTCCTGCTCTTCGCCGTCGTCTTTGGCGGCGGGCTGTTGGTTTTCAGCGCGGTTCGCAACAAGGATGGAGGCGGGCCGGAGGTCCCCGTCACACCGCTTGGTACAAATGACAAGCCGCAGACCGTGCAGACCGTCGAGCGACCAATGCAGCCCTTTTACCCGCCGCCACCGAAGCCAGAACCACCACCTGCACCGCCGAAAACCAATGAGCCACCCAAAGAGGTAGCGAAGACACCGCCTCAACCACCACCACCCGCTGCGCTTGCTCCCATCAGTCTGTTAGCGGACGCAGCGGCAGGTGTGCCTGAACCAAAGTCTTTAGGTCCCGTGTACGCGCCGTTCGGCCGCCTCATCTCGTGTGAAACGGTCGTCACGGTGGATTCGGCTTCGATTCAGACGCCCATCATCGGGCTTGTGACGGAGGATCTGTATCACGCAGGTAAGCTCGTCATTCCCGCGGGTACGGAGGTCCACGGCAGCGCCCAGGCTGACCGCCATCGCGAGCGGATTGCCGGGGGCAGCAGTTGGACGCTGGTCTGGCAATCGGGCGAGGAGCTTCGCCTCAAGGCCATCGCCCTCGACCGCGAGTTCTCCGGCGACCAGGAAGGCTGGGGTATTACGGACGGCAGCGCTGGTTTGCGCGGTCGCGTCATCAAGTCCGATGAGATGGCGGAAATCAAATTGTTCGCCGCGACGTTTCTTTCCGGTGCTGCCGAAGCTTTGACTGAGAAACAACAAACTGTCTTTGGACCCATCAGTAGTCCGACCCTGAACAATGCACCGTTTGAGGGCGCGCAGAAGGTGCTCTCGGTTTATGCGCAACGCATCTTAGAGGCGATTCAAAGAGACGGCTTCTACGTTCGTGTGCCGAGTGGAAAGCAGTTTTATCTCTACGTTCTGCAGACCGTTGACCGCGCCGATGCCGTGATTGGCGCCACGTTCACTGAAAATACCGGCGCGACCACGGGATCTGCGCAAGTTCCGCCGCCAGCTCCGTCAGCGCCCCAATCAACCGCAACCACGTTATTCCAACCATGAAATACTTCATCGTTCCGTTCGTGCTCTCGGCCTCCTGTGCCTCGCGCCCGCAACCACAAATTGGTCTCCGACCCGCGCCGCCTCCCGCCGTCGAACCGGGAGCGCTGCGTTATGCCGATGTCATCCGCGTTTATCACGTGGGGCGTTACGTCGACCCGAATCATTCAACGATGCACGAGCAGCACCCCATCTATCGCATCGAAGCCTCAGCGCGCTGGAATTTGCATCCGTCCGGCCTGCTCTCGACGCCCATCCTGGCATCCCTGACGAACGCCGCCCATTCGCCGGTTCCGACCACGGACCAAATTGCCGCGGAACTCAACCGCCAGAGGCTGATTACGCAGAACGTGACTGCCGAAGCGGGCAGGTTGACCGAATCCATCGCGCAGTTCCAACAGGCATTGGCGGAGAACAACCGAATTGCCAGGCAAAATCAGGAGTTACGCCAGCAACTCCAAAACGCATTGAAACGCCTGGACGCGCTGGAGGCAAAATCGCCTTCGAACACACCGCCGGAGCGAAAACACGATGAAAGCGATTTGTTGGGCATACACTGAAGGCGGCGGGGTAAGTCCGTCGCCTTCGACCAACAAGGTGGTTCCTGGTTTGCGAAAGGCACACCGGAAGCCACAAACGTAGCAAACTCAAAACCCACGACTCGTTTATGAGCAAACCGAAAACCCCAGCGCCAGCGAGCGCCAGCGGCAATGCCGCCCCCACAGACCAGCCCACGTTTCGGACCAACCCGGAGGTGGACGCGAAGATTGATGCCTACATCAAAGAAAATCCCAAGTATTGGGCCTATGTTCAGGCGATGCCCCGCGAGAGGCTTGAACGCACCGTCGTCCTCAACGAGGTGCGCGAGGTGGATCGCCAGCAGCGTATCCGAGAGGGCGTCATGAAACAGATCAACCGCAATCCGGAGATGAAGCGCGCCTACGACCTGTTGGTCAAGGACCTGCCCGAGGACCAAAAAGAAGGGGTTATCACCCAAATCGCACGTCAGGCAAGGCGTGCGGTTGCCCGGTCGCAGGGTCAACAGAAGTCGCAAGAGGTTGCGATGTGATCTAAGGCCGAACGCTCATCCGCGACTTCGCAGTTCGCGGACGAGCGTTTGAATTCGGCGACGATGCAGAGTGTCCAACTTGTAGAACTGGAATAAGCAAATGCTGATGATGACTCATCCGATCGAATATCTGTCGCGTGTGACCGATTTTCTGGACTTCCTGATCCGGGAACACGGTGATTACCTGTTCCTCGGATTTGTCTATCTATGTCTTTTCCTTCTCGCGTGGATCTTTCTGCGCCGACGGAAACGGCCGGTGCATGACTTTCCAGTGATGATTCTGCCGTTGGACATAGGACGCAGACGCGAACCCGAGCCGCAGCCATCGCTGTTTGAGACGCACAGCGATCTCTAGGATCTGCTGCAGTCTCCGGGTTTGCCTTCCAACTTCCGCCGATTTCCCTTGCTGCCTGGAGGCGCGCATGCCCCGCGACGGGAACGTTATCGGCCCGAACGTGGCCAAATATCGTTACCAGAGAAACTGGACGCAGGATGACCTCGTCGGAAGGCTGCAACTTTTGGGCTGCTACATGACACGCGACATCCTCGCTAATATCGAGACCCAACGCTGTCCGGCGACCGACAAGCAGATTGAATTCTTTGCCCATGTCCTTGGCGTGAAGGAGGGAGACCTGTTTCCGAGCAAGAAACATTTCAGCGGCAAAGTTGTGGGGTTGAACATGGAGATCAGGACTCGGCAGCCCTGCCCAAATCGCCGGCGCAGGTCCCGACCGCCGCTTGCTCAGCCAGCGAAAAAGTAGGAGTATCCGATGGCCGGTCG
>JAKEEH010000306.1 GCA_022616725.1 Limisphaerales bacterium
AACCGTTGGAGCCAACGTTACTGCTATCGCACGGCGAGCCATGGACCGCAGTTTACCGGCTCCAGCGCATAACTCCAGTTATTTATCAGACACTACACTAGCGTAATTCGTGCTCGGGGACATCGTCACCAGCAGCCGCCTGTCCGTGATTGAACGGATTTCGACCGCGTTGGTGTCGTCACAAATTGCCACGCGCGCAAATTCAGGATCGAAGACCGCCAGGGCGTCGCTGGGGATGGCCAGTTCTCTTTCGAATTGAAGATCGTGCAGCGTGAGCGCGGCAACGGCCTCGCGCCGCAGTTCGACAGTGTTTGAGATAGCCACGGCACGCCGGATCGCCTCGAGCGCGCGGGAACGATGCCCGAGCTCAGCGCTCCGCGCCTCGACGCGCGCTTGCTGGACCAGCGTGGAATACAATTGCTGTTCCATTCTGCGCTCGGCCTCTTCCGCGCGCTGGCGCATCGACGCTTCACGGCTGCGAGCGGTCTTCTCTCTAAAAAACATCCACGCCGAAGCGCTCAATCCGATGACCAGCGCCGCCGCGACAGCGGCGAGAGCCGCGAACGCCACCCGGTTGCGACGTACGAGTTTTTGGAGTTGATATGCTCGGCTGGGTGGGCGCGCGCTGACCGGTTCGTTGGTTAAGTAGCGCTTCAGGTCCGTCGCCAGGCCATTGGCCGTCTGGTAGCGGCGGCTTCGGTCCTTCTCCAGGCACTTCATCACGATCCAATCAAGGTCGCCGCGCACCTGATGAATCAGTTTCGGCGGCTCGCTGTGGCGATGCCGCGCCGCTGTCGTCAATGTGTCGGCGGCCATTGTGCTCAGGCGGGTGGAGGGACGCGGTGGATCCTCCTCGCGGATGGTGCGGCGCATTTCGTCCAGGCCGGCGGCAAGCAGTTCCTTTTGATCGAATGGCGTGCAGCCGGTGAGCAATTCATAGAGCAGAACGCCGAGGCTGTAGATGTCTGCGCGTGTATCCGCATCGACCCCGCTCATTTCCGCCTGCTCCGGACTCATGTAGGCGGGCGTCCCGATGAACTGCTCGAAAGCGGTAAACAGCGTTCGGTCCGTTAGCCGCTGGTTGTTTGTCGCCTTAGCGATCCCGAAATCGATGACCTTTGGAATGGCCGCCCCATCAATTGTCGTCACCAGAATGTTCGACGGTTTGATGTCGCGGTGGATGATGCCCTTTTGGTGCGCGTGCTGGATGGCGTGGCAGACTTGCGCGAACAAGGCGAGGCGCGCGTGAGTGGACAGCTTTTGTTCATCGCAATATTCCGTGATGCGCAGGCCTCGCACCAATTCCATCACAAAAAACGGCCGGCCGGTGTCGGTCGCGCCCCCGTCGAGAACCTTCGCGATGTTCGGATGGTCCATGAGCGCCAGGGCCTGCCGCTCGGCCTCGAAGCGCCCGATGACGGATTTCGTGTCCATGCCGAGCTTGATGACCTTGAGCGCGACTTTGCGGCGAATCGGCTCGTGCTGCTCGGCCATGAAAACCACCCCGCAACCGCCTTCACCGATCTTTTGCTGTAGCTCGTAGCGGCCAATGCGATCTCCGGGTTGTTCGGCAGTGGCCAGATCCAACGCCGACTGGTTCAGGGCAGAGGCGCCATCGGCGAAGAAGGACCCGGCACTGGCGTCCGCCGCGAGCAATCCCTCCACTCTTCGGCGCAAGTCTGGGTCGCCAGCGCAGGCAGTATCCAGGTAGGCGTTGCGCTCAGCCAGGGTCTTCAGATCCCGAGCCGCTTCAAAGAGTTGCTCCTCACTTTTCCGGGCACCATGCATGGGTCAGGCAAAGAACCATCGTCGTTTCATCTCGTTTTCCATCCATAAGACCCGACAAGCATAGACGCCGTCGTCATAATTCCTCACGAATACTGCGCAACAGCCAGGCTTTGGCATAAGCCCAGTTGCGTTCCACCGTCCGCTCAGTGACGCCAAGATTCAGGGCCACCTCCCGATCGGTTAGGCCTCCGTAGAACTTCAGAACAACGATGCGCGCCTTCTGTGCATCTTCCGCCTGCAAGCGCGCCAATGCCTCCTCGATGAGCAGGACCTTTTCGTCGGGCGTTGTGCACGCCAGGTCCAACTCATCCACATCCAGGCGCAACTGCCCTCCGCCGCGCTTCAGACGCGTTCTGCGCCGGATATAATCGACCAGCACATGCCGCATGACTTCGGCGGCCGCGGCAAAGAAATGGGCACGATTCTCCCAGGTTCGCTGCTCGGCTGCCGCCATGCGCAACCAGGCCTCATGAACCAGGGCGGTGGGCTGAAGCGTCTGTCCCGGGGCGAGCCGGGCCAGCCGATGGGCGGCGAGTTTGCGCAGGTCATCGTAAACGTGCGGCAAGAGTTCATCGGCCGCGTGACCTTTAGGGTTGGAACCACCGGCCGGATTGGAAGATTTCTCGCTCACAGGTCGTCACCTTCAAAGCAGTTGGAATGCTTTCCAGGTTTCAGGGTTTTTTGTGCGGAAAACATTTGTCAGGAAGTATCATGTGCTCGCCGGAATCTTATCGAGCATGGGAGCTTGCTGCAACAGTGTTACGCGCCGTTAAAATGGCAAAAAGCGTTCAATTCAATTAAATCGTTGAAGCGCTCATGGCTGGCCCGGCGCAGGGGTTGAAGGGCCTGTCAATTTTGCCAGTGTCGTCAAACAACGGTTCGGCATAGAAAGCCGGGGAATGCATGCGTTGATTTGGGTTGCAATAGCCCGATAGGCGTAGTTGAATCCGCCAGCCCTAATAATTATGAAAAAATTGACATTCACCAAATCTGCGGTCCCGGCCTTTGTTCTTGCTTGTGTGTGCCTGGCCGGTGGCACCTTCAATGCGACGGCGCAATTGACACCCGAGCAGGCCAACCTGGTGAGAGACTTTTTCGGAAACCGCGCCGAGGCCGCGATCATTCTTAGCGGCAGTGACAATATCGGCGGCGGTACATTTACGGTCGAACCGAAGAACAATGACGATATCGAATTCAGCCTGTTCAAGTTCGGCGGCAACGGCGAGCTCGGGGAGCCGCGCACTTTGGGGAATTCCAGCGTGCGGTGGAGTCCGTTTGTCAAGGGCGTGATCGGATACGCTTCGGGGGACAACGAAATCACCTTTGGCACGCTGGCCGGCAATGACCTCGAGGAATCGACACTGGCGCTGCAGTTCGGCGGCGGGGTGACTTTCTACATGACGGAAAACTTTAGAATCACGCCGAGTGTCGGGGTTATCTACGGACATTACGAAAGTGAGTTGGACGACAGCACTCCCGCCGGCGCGGCCGCAAGACCGTTCCTCGATCTGTCCCTGGACTCGATCGGCTCCACTCCGGGTGTCAACGTGGCGTACCGAATTCCTCTTCGAGGGGTCACCTTCGATCTTAGTTCGCAATACACCCTCTACGCGACGTCAGACATTAGCGACGAAGATGATTCACAGGGTATCAAGGCCAACGGCACCACGCACGCGTGGGAGAACAAGGTGGATGTGGACATCCCGCTGCCCTGGGAACTGTGGGGTTCGAGGCTGCACACGGGAGGGTTCGTGAGCCATACCGCTCTCTTTGGCGATCTGACCGACTCCATTAACACAGATAATTTCTTCACCATTCATCCGCGTCTGGTACTCAACACGCTGGGCAGGCTCTGGAAGGTCGCGCACATCGGCTTGGGAGGCTCTTACTTCGTCGGCGAAAATCTGACCGGCTACGATTTCGGCGTGGATGTGAGTTTCAAGTTCTAGCGGCTCTTCTGATTTCAGTAAGATTGCACGAAAGACGCGGTAACCTTGCATTCAGGACACGCGAACACATAAAGAATTCCACTATCGTGGAACTCGAAGTACGAACCGCTTGCGAGTTGAAGCACAAATGGCATCGGTTTCTCGCATTTGGGACAATCGACGCCATCGTCCAACTGAATCCAAGTTGGCGTGCCGCCCACTTTACTTCTCCGTCCCGCTTTCTTTCCGCGGGGAACCGGGCGAAGGGTGACGCAGCGCTCCGGCAAGTCGTCTTCGCCCTCGTCGATCCTTTGTAGCTTGAGCTTAGCGCCGCGATCATCGAGCGGCCGTGGAGTTGGCTTGGAAATGTCAAAGAATGTTGCATCCCCTTCCTGACAATTAAGGCACCAAAAGACCGGTATCAGATCGCGCCCGAGCGGACTTTTCGGAAGCCGGCGATCAGACAGATCAATTTGCGCCATTAAGTTGGTTGCAGCGCCGCAGTGTGGGCATTTTATGCGTTTCGCGAGCCTTCCGCCGAAAGAGTGGACGGCCTCAGAGTTCATTTGTTTTGATTTCGCTACGGGTTTTAAAATCCACTCGCGAGTGAACAGTTGTGGCTCACGCTCGGGAGGACGACTCATTTCGTCAACGAGTTTAGCGAAAGCGAGGAACCTCGGGTACAGGGCTGGCAAATCGTCACCGAGCCACCTGAAACGAATTGAGTCGTGGGTGATTCCAATGTCTTCGCTCCCCCGCAACTTCAATGCTTCAATTCGCTCGCGATGTCGAAGGCAGAATGCCCGAACGGATCCGTCATCGATCATCTTCGGGCCAATAACAGTAAACGCTCTCAATCCCAGTTTCTTCTCGGCGGCTTTGATCTCCGCGCTCGTACCGTGTCGCCGCTCCGGCTTGGTGGCACGAAACATCACGTAAGCGTCGTGAGCTCGACGGAACCTTTGGTCTTTATGGCGAAATCTATAAAGTACGAGGGCAAAGCCGTAATCGTCCGAAAAGAGTTGAGAGGCGTAGCCGTTGAGTTTCAAATTCAGAACGCTCACTTCACCCGGTCGCCTTTTCGGAGTTGCGGTGGCGCAGTATGAAAATGCACGCGCCACCGTTCGCGCAAAACGGTCCGCAGAATCATTGTCCGCGTCGCTTGCAGATGCGCTTATCCCCGCCGCTCTTTGATCGCGCATAAAATCTCGGCAATAACATCCGCTTTCGGTTTCGCGCCGAGGTTGCCTTTGCCGTGGACGCGGAGGCTGACGTTGCCGGCTTGCATGTCGCGCGGGCCAATAACCAGCATGGTGTGGACTTTGGCGGTCTCGGCGTCCTGGATCTTAGCCTTGATTGGGTTGGTGGTGAAATCGGCTTCGGCGCGGACCATGTTAGACCGAAGTTCCTTGACAATTGCTTTGGCATAGTCCACGAGCGGGGCTTCATCGCCGATGGTGAGAACGCGGACCTGTTCGGGCGCAAGCCAGAGGGGGAAGTTGCCGGCATAATGCTCGATCAGGAAGCCGATGAACCGTTCGTGCGTGCCGAGCGGGGCGCGATGGATGCAGAGCGGCGTCTTGTCAATGTTATCTTTGTCTCGATAGACGAGGCCAAAGCGCTTGGGGACGGCGAAATCGACCTGGTTGGTGGCGAGGGTGAATTCGCGGCCAATGACGCTCCAGACCTGCACATCGATTTTCGGGCCGTAGAACGCGGCTTCATTGGGCACTTCGACGTAGTTGATGCCAGAGTTCTTGAGCGTGTCGCGGACCATGTCCTCGGTCTTCTTCCACAGCTCCGGTTCGTTGACGAACTTGGCGTTGTCGCCGGTGAGGCGCGATGGATCGTGCGTGCTGAAGCGCATCACGTATTTTTCGATGCCGAAAATCTTAAAGTACTTCAGATACATTTCATTCACGGCGTTGAACTCCTGCGCAAACTGCTCGGTGGTGCAATAGATGTGCGCGTCGTTCATGTTCAGCGAACGCACGCGCATGAGGCCGAAGAGTTCGCCGGACTGCTCGTAACGATAACAGGTGCCGTATTCGGCCAACCGCAAGGGTAAATCGCGATAGCTGCGCGGCTCCGCCGCAAAAATGCGGTGGTGATGCGGGCAATTCATGGCTTTGAGGTAGTACTTTGTGCCGAGAAGATCGATTTCTGAAATTAATCGACGGAAGTTCTTTTCGAGTTCTTTGGCTTCCGTGGAGTTTTCGTCGAGTTTCTTTTTCAACTCGCGGATATCGACCATTCTCGCGAATGCCTCTTGTTCGCGCTTCTCCTCGTCGCCTTCCAACAATCGCATCGGGGGAAACATCGATTCGGCGTAAAGAATCGGCAGATGCCCGCTCGTGAGGTACATCTTCTCTTTCGCGATGTGCGGCGTTTTCACGATACGATACCCGGCGGCGAATTCGGTTTCTTTGGCCAGCTTCTCTAGCTCTTCGGCAATCGCCGCGCCTTTGGGCAGCCAGAGCGGCAAACCGGGGCCGACGTATTCGGTGTCGATCGCGAATAGACCCATCTCCTGGCCGATCTTGCGATGGTCGCGCTTCTTTGCCTCCTCCAGCATCGTGAAGTAGGCCTCCAACTCGGTCTTGTTCTTAAACGCGGTGCCGTAAATGCGCTGGAGCTGCGGGTTGCGCTCGTCGCCCTTGTAATAGGCACTGGCGACGCTGGTGAGCTTGAAGGCGCCGATATTTCCGGTACGCATCACGTGCGGCCCGGCGCAAAGGTCGATGAAGTCGCCGTTTTGATAATAGGAAATCGCTTCGCCTTCCGGGATGTCTTCGAGGTTGCCGATCTTGAATTTGCTGGGATTACCCGGCCGCTCGGTTAAACCGCCGAGGCGGCCGCTTTGGGCGTCCTGGATGGCCTGCTCGCGGGGGACGATCTTCTTCTCGAAAATGTGGTTGGCCTTGATCTCCTTCTTCATCTCCTCCTCGATCTTCGGGAAATCCTCGGGGGAGATGCGGTGGGGAAGGTCCACATCGTAATAGAAGCCGTTTTCGACCGGCGGGCCGGCGGCGAACTGGGCTTCGGGCCAGAGGCGCAGGATGGCGGTGGCCATGACGTGGGCGCAGGAATGGCGGATGCGCTCCAGTTCGGACATTTTAGCCCGCTCATCGAGCGTCTTACGTTCGGGATTCGGCTTCTCGGCAGACATGGGACCTAAAATTAGCGTCGCGGGGCAAAGTTTCAACCGTTGAACCGTTGAATGAATCGTTGAACCGTTGAACCGTTGAATCGTTAAATCGAACCCTGGAGGCGTGCGCAACGTTGAAAACCGAACGACTTGCAAAGTGGGATTTGTAAGTGCCTCTGCCGCAACGACTTAGCTTTTGATGTTTCATGGATCGTTCGGTTTTGTTCGATTTTTGTGTCAAATAATCCATTGTCATTGGCGTCTTGGGGCCTGCCAAAAACGGCCCCATTTTGGTTCCTTGGTAACGACAAAGGCGCGAAGGCGCGAAGTGAAAAAACGTTGAAACGTGATTCGTTGAATCGGAAAAAACTGAACACCCACCCCTTTTTGTACTGGTTTCATCTCGTCCCGGCGAGTGCAGAGTGCAAAGTTGCGCGCCAGAGAGCCGATCCGGGCGTTGCCGAGTTCGGACATCCGATACGAGAGCTTTGGCACCAGCGCTACCTCCCCTGGAAAAGCCATCAGTGTTCATCAGTTTTGTTCCGGTTTTCTGGACACCCCCCTTTTACGCCCATTTTGGTTCCTGGTAACAGCAAAGGCGCGAAGGCGCGAAGCGAAAAAACGTTGAAACGCGATTCGTTGAATCGGAAAACTGAACACCCCACCCCTTTTTGTACTGGTTACATCTCGTCCCGGCGAGTGCAGAGTACAAAGTTGCGCGCCAGAGAGCCGATCCGGGCGTTGCCGAGTTCGGACATCCGATACGAGAGGTTTGGCACCCGCGCTACCTCCCCTGGAAAAGCCATCAGTTTTCATCAGTTTTCATCACTTTTGTCCCGGTTTTCTGGACACCCCCCTTTTTTCGTCCAGAAGTGTCCAGAAGTGTCCAGAAGTCGCGTCCGAAAATGTCCGGTTTTGGATTGGTTGAAGAGGTGAAGCGTGATGGGGTTGAAGAGGTTCAGCGCCCGGCGGCGAGACGCCGCCCGAACCCGCAGGCGCGGACGCCTGCGCTACATGAGATTGGTTGCTCATGCCCCTATTATACCATGGGTTTTCGGCGATTGGGGAAGGGAGGGCGGTTTTAATATGCCTATGCGTGCCTATAAGTGCCTATGAGTGCCAGTGAGTGCCAAAAATGTTTAGAATCGCCCTTGACACGTTTCTGAGGGCGGTTGCAAAAGCTCGCAAAGGACGGAGTTAAAATAGTTAAAATAGTTAAAGTAGAATTAGTTATGAAACGTTCAAGATGGGTGGTTCGTTTACAGCGTATTTTGCGCCGACAGTCACAGTCAGGGTGCGGGAAGTGCGGGAAGGTTCGGCTGGCGTTGGGTTGGGTTTTGGACTAGGCTGCCCGGCCCGGAAATCGGGTGTTTTGCGTATGACGAGCAGTGAAATTCGGCAGTCGTTTCTCGACTTTTTCAGGTCGAAGCAGCACACCATTGTGCCTTCGTCGAGCCTGATGCCCGACGCGCCGAACCTGCTCTTTACCAACGCCGGGATGAATCAGTTCGTGCCGATTTTCCTGGGCGAACGCGCGCCCGACGTGACTAGGTGGCCAGGTGCCGAACTCGGCATCGATATTCATGCCCCAGACCCACAGAAATGTCCTGTTTGCGGCGCTGACACCCACGGAGCGCGCTATCACGCAGACAGACGCGCCACGGACACGCAGAAATGCATCCGCGCCGGCGGCAAGCACAATGACCTGGAAGACGTGGGGCTGGACACGTATCACCACACGTTTTTCGAGATGCTCGGCAACTGGTCGTTCGGGGATTACTTCAAGAAAGAAGCCATCGAATGGGCGTGGGAACTGGTGACGGAAGTCTGGAAGTTTCCGAAACAGCGGCTCTACGCGACAGTTTATAAGCCGGACAAAGCCACGAATGATCCGAGCGAGCTGGATCAGGAGGCTTACGACCATTGGGCGCGCCTGTTCACGGCCGCGGGACTCGATCCGAAAGTCCATATCATTTACGGTAATAAGAAGGACAATTTCTGGATGATGGGGGAGACCGGCCCGTGCGGGCCGTGCTCGGAATTGCACGTCGATCTCACCGCGGTCGGCGATACGAATGGCTCCCTAGTGAACAAGGGCGACGGGCGTTGCATTGAGATATGGAATCTTGTTTTCATCCAGTTCAACGCCAACCCAGAGGGCAGCTTTTCGCCGTTGCCAGCGCGGCATGTCGATACCGGGATGGGATTCGAGCGTGTGACGAGCATTATCCAGTGCACCAAAAACTTCACCGATTTCGCCAATGCGAAGATTTCGAATTACGAAACAGATATTTTTCGTCCGATCTTCGCGAAACTCGAACAATTAAGTGGTAAGAAGTATGGCTCCACGTTGCCGGAGAGCACAGCGGGGAGCGCGACCGTCCCGGTCGCTCCGGTCGGCGTCCCGCCGACCGGTTCTTCGACTTCTGTACCGGAAGGCACTTCCCGTGTGTCCGGATCTGTTGCGCGGGACGCGCAACAGAGCGACCGGGACGGTCGCGCTCCCCAAACAATTTCCCAAGCTGGCTACTACAAACGCCGTCTCCCTCATTTCGAGCGTCCTTGGGCGAAATACATGGTCAGTTTCAGCACGCACCAACGACGCGCGCTTTCCCCGCAAGCTCGGGACATCGTTCTCAAGAGTCTCCTGTTTGGTCACGAGCGACTCCGGTACCAATTGTACGCGGCTTGTGTAATGCCCGACCACGTGCATTTCCTATTGGAACCGCAGATCAAGGAGTACGATAAGGAGAACAAACCAGTGTTCTGGCCGCTGCCCGAGTTGCTGCACTCGATTAAATCTTTCGCGGCGCATGAAATCAATAAACTGGAAAAGACGTCCGGCCAGCTTTGGGAAAACGAGTCATTTGACCGGATGATTCGCGGCGATGCTGACCTCGAAGAGAAATTCCACTACATCTGCCGTAATCCATGGGATGCGGGCGTCGTGCCGATGACGGAGAACTACCGGTGGTTGTGGACGCCCGATGTACCGGCAAGCGGGATGGAACCGGTCGGCGGGACGCCGACCGGAGCGACCGGGACGGTCGCGCTCCCCGTCCCGCAATCTTCTGCAGATGCTGCGCGCTCATCGGCTGGATCTGTTCCGCGAGACGCGCAACAGAGCGACCGGGACGGTCGCGCTCCCCATTTGCAAATCCAAATCGACATCGCGTTTCGCGTGATCGCGGACCATATCCGGACGCTGAGTTTCGCCATCGCTGATGGAATTCAGCCCGGCAATACCGATCGGAATTACGTTTTGCGCCGCATCCTGCGCCGGGCTGTCCGTTATGGACGCACATTGGGCTTCCATGAACCGTTCTTCTACAAGTTGGTAGAAGTGCTCGCGGAAACGATGGGTCAGGTCTTCCCTGAAATCCGCGAAAAACAGAAACAGGTCGAGGAAGTCATCCGCATTGAGGAGGAGGCGTTTAATAAAACGTTGGACCGTGGGATTGAGTTATTCGAGCGCGCAGTTCAACAAATCAACAATCCCGTTCTTCCGGTTAGCGGAATGACCCTTGTCGAAAGCAAGGTGAGCGAGATCGAGGTGCTGCCTGACGGGACGATGCGTCAAGAGACCTACGGCGTTCGCAAGGGTGGAGCAGATCGCGTAATAGACGGAAGTTTTGCTTTCAAACTCTACGACACGTATGGCTTTCCACTTGATCTAACCGAACTGATGGCGCGGGAACGCGGCCTCACCGTCGATATTGCGGGATTCAACAAACTGATGGATGAGCAGCGCCAACGCGCTCGCAAAGCTCAGAAAAAACAAGTGGTTGAGATTTCGCAATTGGAAACGAGTACGCCGACTCGATTCCTAGGGTATGAACGCATTGAAACGACAGCCAAAGTCGTCGAGGTGGTCGCAGTCAAAGATAAAACCGCGGTCGTGCTCGACCATTCTGCCGCGTACGCCGAATCTGGCGGACAGGTTGGTGACACTGGCGAATTGAGTCATGGCGGCCAGCTTTGGCGGATCGTCAATACTCAGAAGACGGGTAACACGTGGCTACACTTCCTGGCTGACAAGGATGCGCCGACAGTCGGAACCGAAGTCGAACTCACGGTCGATAAGCCACGTCGGGAAGCCATCCAGCGTCACCACACCGTTACGCATTTGCTGCACTGGGCTTTGCACGAAGTCGTGAGCAGAGATGCATCGCAGAAGGGTTCTTACGTTGGGCCGGAGAAGTTGACGTTTGATTTCAACAACGCACCGCTCACGCCGCAGCAGGTTGCCGATGTGGAGAAGCTCGTCAATGAACGCATTCTGGAAAACGCGAGTGTGAGTTGGAGCGAAGTTCCGTATGCGGAGATTAAGTCTCGGAAAGATGTGATGCAGTTTTTCGGCGAGAAATACGGCGATACGGTGAGGGTGGTGCAAATCGGCGGGAAACCAAAAGCGCTCGATGGTTACTCGATGGAACTTTGCGGCGGCACGCACACGCGCGCCACCGGCGAGATCGGTTTGTTCCGCATCGTGGGCGAGAGCGCCATCGCCGCCGGGGTGCGCCGCATCGAAGCGGTCGCGGGCCTCGAAGCCTACAATCTCGCCAACCAGCAATTGCAGCTCATCAAGAGCGTTTCCGGGAAGGTCAACTCGCCTGTCAACGAACTGGAGAAGAAAATCGAGTCGCTGCTGGCGCAGCAGAAGGAGTTGGAGAAACAGCTTAAGTCGATGCAGCAGAAGCAGGCTGCGGAAAGCGCGCGGGGTCTGATCGCCAAAGCGCAAACGATCGGCTCCACGCGCGCGATCATTGAGAATCTCGGCCCTGCCGACGGCGATTACTTGCAGACAGTCGCCGACGCGCTGAAGGGGCAATTCAAGGGCGTGGTGGTCCTGGGCGGGGTGGCTAACAACGCGGTTTCGTTGATCGCGACTGTTTCACCGGAGCTTACCTCTAAAGTCCAGGCGGGCAAAATCATCCAGGCAATCGCCCCAATCGTTGGCGGCAAAGGCGGCGGGAAACCGGATAACGCGCGTGGGGGCGGCAAAGAGGCGTCGAAGCTGGATGAGGCGTTGGCAAAGGTCCGCGACTTAATCCCGTCGTAACCGATAGAATCGTTGCGTGGCGGAGCGAGGAATGCTGATCCCGTTTGCGCCATCGGGAACGTTGCCCCACAAAGGGGGCGCGAAGCTGGGGGAATGTTGCAGAATGAACCCAGGCGAATCTGGCGCCCAGGTGATGATGACGTTGGCGCCGGAGTTTTGAATGAAGAGCCTGGGCGCGCCGCCTTGTTGCACAGCGAATACTCCGGGCCAAAAACCACCTTCGAGCACAAAACTCCCGCCCGTCATCGTGCCGGCATCAGGCTGCCCGATGGTGCCGGTCAAGGTGTAAGCGCCTCCGCCGCTGGAGCCGCCTCCGCCATCGATTGTGAACCAGTCTATGGCATAATTCTGCGCACTGAGGGAAAACGGCACCGCGAGAAGAATGCCAGCGCATCGCTTCGGGAGTGTATTCATGCGTGTTCCAGTGGTATTTATGCGGAGTATCCGTGCTCCTCGAGAAAGTTCAAGCTGTTCTTTTTTGAGTGTTGAAGTTGTCCTCCTCAAAGCGCCAGAGGACAGGCGCACTCCATGACCTGGCGGAATTTACAGCGCCGCGGCGACCATGTCGCCGATCTGCGAGGTGGAGTGACCCATTTTGCCGGCGGCCAGGCTCTGGACTTTTTCGCGCGTTACTTTGATGACAGCTTTCTCGATCGCCTCCGCCGCGTCACGTTCGCCGAGGAAATCGAGCATCATCTGGCCGGCGCAAATTGCGGCCAGCGGATTGATCACGCCCTGGCCGGTGTATTTGGGGGCGCTGCCGCCGATCGGCTCAAACATGCTCGCGCCATTCGGGTTGATGTTGCCGCCGGCGGCGATGCCCATGCCGCCCTGCACCATCGCGCCGAGGTCCGTGATAATGTCCCCGAACATGTTATCCGTGACGATGACATCAAACCATTCAGGGTTCTTGACGAACCACATCGTGGTGGCATCCACGTGCGCGTAGTCGCGCTTGATGTCCGAAAAGTCCTTTTGTCCGATTTCATGAAAGGCACGCTCCCAGAGGTCAAAGGCGTAGGTGAGCACGTTGGTCTTCCCGCACAGAGTCAGCTTCTTCTCCTTGTTGCGCCGGCGGGTGAACTCAAACGCATAGCGCAGGCAGCGCTCGACGCCGCGCCGCGTGTTGACGCTCTCCTGGATCGCGATCTCGTGCGGCGTGCCCTTGAAAACAAACCCGCCGGAGCCCGTGTAAAGGCCTTCGTTGTTCTCGCGCACCACTACGAAATCGATGTCCTCGGGCTTCTTGTCCTTCAGCGGACAAAATCGCTCGTCATACAACTTGACCGGCCGCAGATTGATATATTGCTCGAGCTCGAAACGCAGGCGCAGCAGAATGCCCTTTTCCAAAATGCCGGGCTTCACCTCGGGATGCCCGATAGCGCCCAGAAGGATTGCCGGGAACTTGCGCAGTTCCTCCACCACGCTGTCCGGAAGCGCTTCTTTTGTGCGCAGGTAGCGGTCGCCGCCAAGATCGTAAGGCGTGTAATTGAGCTTGAGGGCAAACTTCTTCGCGGCGACGTCAAGCACTTTCACCGCTTCCCGGACCACTTCCGGGCCCGTGCCGTCGCCGCCAATCACTGCAACATTGTAACTCTTCATGTTCAAAACTGCCTCCGTTCGCCGAAGGGAGCGCAATGCTAATGCTTTGCCGCGCAGTGGCAACGGAAAATTGCCTGACCGCGATGCGAACGTGGCCAACCCACTGCTGCTTAAACTTCCCAATCCTCCGTCTCGGAGCAGAGCGGCACAGGAGCGCCGCCGCATCGGCGGCAATGGCCTGCGACTCAGCTTGATAATGGCAAGTTGAGGCAAGTAACACGGGGATTCAACTTGCTGAATACGCCCTGATGGGTTTTATTGCCGTCGCCAGGGCCCATGGAATGTGGACTTACAAACCCCGCCAGGGCCGGAAGGCAGCAACGGTAGTATGCTCTGCGTGCGCCGTGGTCACCCTGGCTTTTTCCATTTGGAATTCGGATTTATGATTTGCGGTTTACGGTCCAGAATTTATGGTGGGAGGGCGCAAAATCATAAATCGTCAAACATAAAATCGTAAATCGACGGTCGTGTCTTACCAGGTCATAGCCCGCAAATACCGGCCGCAGCGTTTCAGTGACGTTGTGGGGCAGGAGCACGTCACGACGACGCTCGCCAACGCCATCGCCCAGAACCGCATCGCGCACGCCTACCTTTTCTGCGGGCCGCGCGGCACGGGCAAGACGACGGTCGCGCGCATTTTCGCCAAATGCCTGAATGCCAAGGATGGACCGAAGGTGGATTTCGATGAAGACGATTCCAATGCCCGCGAGATCACTGAGGGCCGCTCCATGGACGTGCTGGAAATTGACGGCGCCAGCAACCGCGGCATCGATGAGATCCGCGAATTGCGGGAGACGGCCCGATACGCCCCCGCCAGCTCGCGCTTCAAGATTTACATCATCGACGAAGTGCACATGCTGACCAAGGAGGCCTTCAACGCCTTGCTGAAAACGCTGGAGGAGCCGCCGTCGCATGTCAAGTTCATGTTTGCGACTACGGAGCCGGAGAAGGTGCTCCCGACTATCCTGTCGCGGTGCCAGCGATTTGATCTGCGGCGGATCCCCGAAGCGCTCATCGTCAAGCACCTGGCCCACATCGCGAAACTGGAAAACGTCGAGATCGAGCCGGCGGCCCTGCAGGCCGTCGCCCGCGGCGCCGAAGGCGGGATGCGCGATGCGGAATCGGCGTTGGATCAGCTCATCAGTTTTTGCGGGGAAAAGATTGTCGAGAGCGACGTGCTTTCGATGTTTGGCCTGGCCGCCCAGGGACAGATCCTCGCCATCACCGGCGCCATTCTCACTGGAGACGCGCGACGCGTCCTGGGCGAGGTGGACGATTTGGCGCGGCACGGCAAAGATCTGGGCCGCCTGCTCGCTGATCTCCTGGGGCATTTTCGGAATCTGCTGATTTCGCAGGTGGCCGCGGGGGCGAGCCAGTTGCTCGATGTTGGCGAGGCTGAAGCCAGAGCCATTTCTGAGCAGACGGCGTTGATCAGCACCGAAGGCCTGACGCGGATTATGGACGTGCTGACTGACGCGGAAAGCCGCCTTCGGGACGCGGCCTCCAAGAAGATTTTCGTTGAAGTGGCGCTGTTGCGGGCGATCGAAGCGCGCAACATGGTGAGCATCGATGCGGTTCTGAAGCAGTTGCATACCATGCGCGCCGGCGAGCCAGTCGTGGCGGCGCCCAAGGCTCCAGAGCGAGCTGCGACCGCGAAACCGGCCGAGACAGTTTCGCCTTCGCGTTTGGAAGGGCGTCCGGTATCTGAACCGCTCGTCGCGCAGGCCCCGCCGTCCGGAATTCCGGCTGCGCTCACCACAGAAGAGCTGCGATCCTTGTGGCAGCAACTCCTGGACGGGGTGGGCCGCGCCAGCTCCTTTACCCGTTCGTACCTGGTCGAAGCGCAACCCATCTCACTTGCCAAAGGTGTGCTGACGATCGGCTTCGATCCCGAGTTCTCCGATCAAATGGACCTGGTCAACAACTCGAAAACCCACAGCTTACTGCAGACAAAGCTCCAGGAACTCGGCCACCCTAACACGCAAATCAAGTTCGTCAGGTCTGAGCAGCCGATCCCGCGCGCGCCGCGCGAAGCCAGTCCGCCGCCGCCGCCGACCTCGGCTGCTCCTGCGCCCGCGGCGCCCGCAGCGGGAAAAAAGGAACGCCCGCCGCCGTCCGAACTCAATATGGAGGAATTCAAAAACGATCCGTTAATCCAAAAGGCTCTCGAACTATTCAAGGGCCAGATCGTTGATGTCCGCGTTTAATTTATGTCCAGCATTGGAAAAATGATGAAGCAGGCTGCGCGCATGCAGCAGCAGATGGAGAAAGTCCAGGCCGATTTGGCGCAGCGCACGATCGAGGCCACCAGCGGCGGCGGCGCGGTCAAAGTCGTCGCCAAATGCGATGGGACCATCGCCTCGATCCACATCGATCCGCAGGCGATCAACCCGGCCGACGCGCAGCTTCTCGAAGAGATGATCCTGACGGCCGCCAACCAGGCGCTCTCCCAGGCGCGCGACATCGCCAACGCCGAAATGGGCAAGGTGACCTCGGGCCTGCAATTGCCAGGCTTTATGTAATCGCCTCCCGTGGCCGCATTACCCGAACCTGTCAACCAACTGCTGGCCGCGCTGAATACTCTTCCAGGCATCGGGCCTCGCTCCGCCGAGCGCCTCGCCCTGCACATCGTCCAGGCCGATCCAGCCGCCGTGCGTCAACTTGCGGAGGCCATTCTCGAGGCCCGGGAGCGCGTCAAACCTTGCTCGATCTGCGGGGCGCTGGCCGAGAGTTCGCCCTGCGCAATTTGCGCCGACCCGCAGCGGGACAGCTCGATCGTCTGTGTCGTCGAACGCCCGGTGGACATCATCACCATTGACAAAGCCGGCGGTTTTCGCGGGCGCTACCATGTGCTCGGCGGCCGGATTTCGCCGATCAACGGTGTTGGCCCCGAAGATTTGCGGATCGACGCACTCGAACACCGCCTCAGAGCCGAGGGCGTACGCGAGCTTATCCTGGCGCTGGCGACCGATGTCGAAGGCGACGCAACGAGTTTCTACCTGGCGAAACGCTTCGCGTCCCAGGGCGTGAAAGTGACGCGCATCGCCTATGGTTTGCCCGCGGGCAGCGGACTGGAGTTCGCCGATGAGTTGACAGTCAAGCTGGCCCTGGAAGGCCGCCGCGAAATGTCATGACTCCGCAGGCGGTGATCTTTGACCTGGGAAAGGTGCTTGTCGATTTCGACTACAGCATTGCAGCGCGCGCGTTGGCGGCGCGTTCGCGCGCCTCTCCCGAGGAGGTCAGCAAACTTATCGACCAATCGCCTCTCCTCGTCACTTACGAAACCGGCGGGCTGGCGACGAAGGCCTTTTTCGAGCGCGTTTGCGCCGCGACTGGGTTTGGCGGCGACATCGATGAATTCGGGCGGCTGTTCGGCGACATTTTCCGGCCTATCGAATCCATGATCCAGTTGCACGCTGAATTGCGAGCCGCCGGCGTGCCGACCTACATCTTCTCGAACACGAACGAGTTGGCGGTCGCGCACATTCGGCGAAGTTTTCCGTTCTTCAGCCGGTTCGACGAATACATTTATTCCTTCCAACACGGGGCAATGAAGCCGGAAGAGAAGATCTATCGGGCCGTCGAGCACATCACGCGCCTGACCGGCCAGGCGATCCTCTATCTCGACGACCGCGCCGACAACGTCGCAGCCGGCCGCCGCCGCGGCTGGCAAGTGATCCACCATCTCGATCCAAGCACGACGCGCCAACTCGTCACCGCTGCGGGGTTACTGAAACAGGTTTGACAGTGTCGGCTTCGCGCCGGCGGTCTGGGGCAACCTGCAGAGTTCGACTTTGAGTAACTTGCAGCTTATAAGGGCACCGTGCCGACCCTGCGGAGTTTTGCGCATTCACGGCGCGTCTGGTTGTGCATCGTCTTTTTGGGAATGTTGGCGAGCGCAGTCTGGCTGTATTGGCCCGCCCCGCACCGAGTGTCCGCCGATGCAATACAGCACGATGTCTATGTTTGGCAACGGGCATGGACAAAGGCGGTTACGAACGCCGTTGCGACCCACGGCACCAACTTCGGACAGATCGCCGCCCTAAAGACCGAAGTGCGCTGGAAAGGCTCGCAGCCTGAAATCACTCGCGTGGCAGTGGACTATCGAGCTTTGCGTGACGCGGGTGCGAGCATTGCCCTGGCGCTCCGGATCGGACCCTATAGCGGGCCTTTCGCCGCGAACGACTCCGTTACGCGGCTCCTCGCCGGGTTGTCCGCGGAGATCGTCGCCGAAGCGGCCTCAAACGGGCTTACCCTGGACGAACTGCAGATCGATTTCGATTGCGCGGAGTCGAAACTCGCCGGCTACCGGCTCTGGATCGATGCGATTCGCGGGCGTGTCGAGCCAACGCCTGTGACGATCACCGCACTTCCGTCGTGGCTCAAGCAACGAAGCTTTCGCCGGCTAATCGAAGCTTCGGACGGTTACCTGCTTCAAGTCCATTCGTTCGCGCCGCCAGCCAAACCGGACGGCCAATTTACGCTGTGCGAGCCGCGTGAAGCGCGGCGGGCAGTTGAAAAGGCGGCGCGACTCGGGACGCCGTTTCGGGTTGCTCTCCCCACGTATGGCTACCTTGCCGCGTTTGACCCGAGCGGGCGGTTCCTTGGCATTTCCGCAGAGGGTCCCCAGCCACTATGGGCAACCAATGTGATCCTCCGCGAGATGCGCGCGGATTCGTCCGCGATAGCCGGGGTGGTGCGCGAATGGTCCGAACAGCGCCCCGCCCAGATGACTGGTATCATTTGGTATCGCTTGCCAATTGCTGGAGAAAGATTGAACTGGCCGTGGGAAGCGCTGTCGATGGTTCTGGCCGGTAGAGTTCCTCACTCCGATTTACGCGCCGAAGCCCGTTCCGCCAGTCCGGCCCTGGTAGAAGTTGAACTGTTCAACGCGGGCACGGCCGATCACGTTTCGCCAGTTACGGTTGCGCTTCAGTGGCGCAAGGGTTGGGTTGTTTCCAGTGACGGCCTGGCGGGATTTGAATCGGTCGATGCCGGTCCGCAGGCGATCGAATTTCGACGCAACGGTCCTCTGCCACAGCTCGGGCCAGGAAAACGGCGCATGGTTGGCTGGGTGCGTTTTGATCAAGAGACCGAGGTGCAAGTTGAATGCAAAAGGACGGAGTGAGAAACGGTTCCGCGCGGCAGCAATCGCCGCGGCGGGAATAATGGCGGGGACATTGGCGTTTGCGTGCGGCCCATACTTGCCAAATATGCTGCTCAACTACGGCGACAAAGCCGTGCTGACTGCGCCCGAAGCGACGTTCATTCACGAGATCGCGCGAATGAAGCTGGAGAAGCCGCGCTTCGAAGCCAGGTTTGCCGAAGGCGGCCGCAGTGCGCAAGCTCGCGACGCCGAGTTGGGCGATTTGCGCGCCGCGTTGAAGCGACTAAAAGTCCCGCGCGAGCGTGCCGACGAGATCGTTAAGGCTCACGAAGCTGAGCGGGAGAAAATAATCCAATATCGCGCGAGCGAAGCGCGGGTCGTGGAGGGCTTGCCGGGCGAATTTGCAGATTATTTCCGCGGCAGTATCGCGTGGCATCAGCAGGACATCGCCAGTGCGCGGCGCGCATGGGAGGATCTGCTGAACCGCTCGCCGTCGGAACGTCGTTTCAAAAGCACTTGGGCGGCGTTTATGCTCGGAAAAACCTGTCCTGCCGAGGAGTCGGACAAGGCGCTTGCCTGGTTTGAGCAGGTCCGAACTTTGGCGACCGGCGGTTTTGCCGACAGCGTCGGTTTGGCGGCGGCGAGCATCGGCTGGGAGGCGCAAGTTCATCTGAGCAGAAAGAGCTTCCTGAAAGCGATCGAGCTTTACCTCGAGCAGGCCGCCCAGGAGGACGCAACGGCGGCACAATCGCTGCGAATCGCGGCCCGGGCCGCATTGGATGATGCCGAAGCGCTCCCGGGGCTTGCCAAGCATCCGCAAGCGCGGCGGGTGATTACCGCTTTTGCAATCTCGGACCGGAGCACCCACTGGGACGATGACCCTGATTCGCACGCCAATCAACGCGTCGCGCGCTGGCTCGAAGCCATCGAAGCGGCAGACGTAACCGACGTTGAAGCCGCCGAAGCGTTGGCTCTCGCGGCTTATCGCTCCGGGCAGATGGAAACGGCGCAGCGTTGGATCAAGCGCTCGAAACCAACTCCCGTGACGCAGTGGCTGCAGGCAAAACTCTGTCTGCGGGACGGCAAGGTGAACCAGGCGGCGGTGTTGCTGGCCAAGGTGGCGCGCGCATTTCCCGAAGACGACAGCACCGACTCCGACGAGAGAAAATCGCTCGCTGAAAATGTCTTTGTTCTCGGCAGTGACGATTTGGATGTCAGGCCGCGGCGGCAGATTCTGGCTGAACTCGGCGTCGTCAAGCTCTCGCGCCGCGAATATACCGAAGCGCTGGATTGCCTGCTGCGGGCCGGTTTCCGGATCGACGCCGCCTACGTGGCCGAGCGGGTCCTGACCTTGGAGGAGCTGAAGTCGTACGTGGACCGTTCCTGGCCGGAAACCAACGCTGTTGAGAAGGATGAAGATCACAAGCCAGATTGGGATGGCACTTCAGCAAAAACGCTACGGCCAAGAATCCGTTATCTCCTGGCACGCCGCCTGGTGCGCGCCTGTGAACCGGCGCGGGATTACTTTCCTGAAGAATGGCGCGCGCGGCACGATGAGTTGATGGCCGCGCTCAAAATCGGGGAGACGGAGTCACTCCCGAATGAACAACGCGCCGATGGCTGGTGGCGCGCTGCCAAACTGATCCGCGAACATGGTCTGGAGTTGCTGGGCACCGAAGTCGAACCGGATTGGCACATCCACGGCGGCAACTATGAAGATGGTGTCAAAGTGTCTGACCGAACGGATGCCGCGGGCGTCAAAGCTGTCGCGGCGACAGCCGATGAACTGGCCCGCGCGCGCCGTCATAACGCGGATCCGGAAACGCGGTTCCATTATCGGTACCAGGCCGCTTTCGTTGCGCTCCAGGCCGCGGACCTCCTTCCGAGCAATTCCGAGGAGAAGGCGCGTATCCTCTGCACGGCTGGCGCATGGCTCAAGGGGCGCGACCCGGAAACAGCAGACATCTTTTATAAGAAACTGGTCCGCACCTGCCGCAAAACAGCCATCGGCGACGCCGCCGACCGAAAACGCTGGTTCCCAATCCTCGACGAGGCGGGGAATTTGATACAACAGACCCGGCTGCCTCCGGATCAACGCGACGTGATTAGTCAGGAGTCCGAAGCCAACTCGAGCGGTACAGAGATTGAATAATATCGCAGGTCGTGTGCGAAGTAATCACCCGCCACACGTTACGGCGCGGTGGTCAGGATCTCGGAAAGGACTTTGCCTTCCGCGCCGGGAAGTTCGTGCCCGAGCAAACGCGCCATGGTCGGGGCAACGTCGATGTTGTCCACCATTCCGATTTTTAGCCCCCGCTTGATGCCGCGCCCGGAGGCGACGAATACCGCGTTCATCTTTGGATTGCTGGCCAGATAACCGTGGTAACCCTGGTTCATGCTTCCGGTGACGGCCACGACAAAGTCATCTCCCGTCGCTGTGCCGGAAACAGCATAGCCATCTTTTGGGACCAGGACTAAATCGGCCATGCCCGGATTTTTGTCCGGCGAAGGGAATCCGAGCGCGGCGAACTGCCCAGGCTCGAGGATGTCCGCCACCCCTTCCTTGCCGCGCAGCAGTTCGACGACTTGCTGGCGATCCGCTGCGCGGTTCTGGGAGTCAGTCAAGTAAATCATTCCGGTGCCCCCCTCTGGAACGAGTTGGGCGCGCGCTTTGAGGATCATTTGGCTCGCGCTCGCCAGTTCCAGCAGGCCGGCTTGTCGGAACAGCACGTTTGGCTGCAGCACGTTCGTCGCCGTAGCGAAGCCGTGATCGGCCACGATAAGGACCGCAGCATTGGTTCGAATCCCGGCGGTCTCCAACGCTTCGAGCAACTGCCCGACGTGGAAATCGGCCAGCGCCAACGCGGTATAACTCGCCG
>JAKEEH010000307.1 GCA_022616725.1 Limisphaerales bacterium
ATGAGATCAAGGCGAAGTTTGAGGCCTTTGCCGCAGGCGTGCGGGCATCCCCGCGCGCAGCAGGTTCCAGCGCCATTTCAGTGGAGAGTTGAGAGTGTCGAGTTTCTCTGCACTCTCTACCAAAATGCGGCCTTCTTCCGGAAATTGACGCTGCTCTCAGGCTCTGCCGGCCATTTCGGCGTCGCGTTCGGCCATGGCGGCTTTGCGGGAGAGTTTGACGCGACCTTTTTCGTCCACACCAAGGCATTTGACCCAGATCTCGTCGCCGAGCTTGACGATGTCTTCAGTTTGTTTGACGCGAAAGTTGGCCAACTCGCTGATGTGGACCAGGCCATCCTTGCCAGGCAGGAATTCGACGAATGCGCCAAATTCTTTGATGGTCACAACTTTGCCGCGATAAATTTTTCCGATCTCGGCTTCGGCCGTCATGCCCATGATAGCGTCGCGGGCGATCTTCATGCCTTCCTCGGACACAGAATAGATGTTAACCGTGCCATCGTCCTCGATGTTAATTTCGCAGCCGGATTCCTCCACGATGCGTTTGATGTTTTTGCCGCCGGGACCGATGACGAGGCCAATCTTCTCCGGGTTTATCTTTAGAGTTTCTATGCGCGGGGCGTACTTGCTCAACTGCTTGCGCGGTTCGGCAATTGTCCTGGCCATCTCGGCGAGCACATGCAGGCGGGCCACGCGGGTGCGTTCGATTGCCTCGGCCATGACGTGGTGGGGCAGGCCCCGTAATTTGAGGTCGAGCTGAAAGCCAGTGATGCCGCGGTCGGTGCCGGCGATCTTGCAATCCATGTCGCAGAAGGCGTCTTCCCAGCCGATGATGTCCGTCAAGAGTTTGTATTCGCCGATATTGTCTTTGTTGTCAGCAATGGTGCAAAGCCCGCAACTGATGCCGGCGACGGGCCGGATGAGCGGCACGCCCGCATCCATCAGCGCCAAAGTGCCGCCGCAGACACTCGCCATCGACGTGGAGCCGTTGGACTCCATGATCTCGCTCGTGACACGGATGGCGTACGGATAATTCTTCAGGGGCAGCATGGGTTCGATGGAACGTTCCGCCAGCGCGCCGTGACCGATCTCGCGACGGCCCGGACCGGAAATGCGCCCGGTTTCACCCACGGAAAAGTTGGGAAAGTTATAGTGGAGAATGAACTGCTTTTCGCTCTCCCCGCCAGTGTAGGAGTCGAACTCCTGCGCGTCCTCGCTCGTGCCCAGCGTAGTGAGAGTGATGGCCTGCGTTTCGCCGCGGCTGAACAGCGCCGAGCCATGAGCGCGGGGCAGGATGCCGACTTCGCTGCGGATTGGCCGCACGTCTTCCAGACCGCGCCCGTCGAGGCGCTTGCTCTCTTTCATAATCAGCGCTCGGACCGCTTCCTTCTGGATATAATAAAACGCGTCCTTGAGGACGAACTCGGTAACCCTTTCAGGGCCGAACTTCTCGATGAGTTTGGCGCCGATTTCATCGGTGACACTCTTAACCGCCGCTTCACGAGCGAGTTTGCCTTGGGTCAACAACGCGGGCACCATGCGGTCGCCGGAGAGGTTCTTGGCTTCGGCCAGGATTTCGTCCGGAACAACCGTCAAAGTGATGCTGCGCTTTCTCTTCGCGACGCGCTCTGCGAGTTGTTTCTGCGCCTCGATCAACGGCTGACAACACTCATGGCCGAATTTAAGGGCGGCATTGAAGTCAGCTTCCGGGATTTCGCGGGCGGAGCCTTCAATCATCACGATGTCGCGGCTGTTCCCGACATAAACCAGATCCAGGTCGCTGTCCGACATCTCGGCGTGAGTCGGGTTTGCAACGAATTTGCCATTCAGGCGACCGATGCGCACTGCCCCCAGCGGGCCTTCCCACGGGATATCGCTCACCATCAGCGCCGCGGATGCGCCCATGATGCTGAGAACATCGGGATCGTTCGCGCCGTCGGCGCTGAGCACGATGCTCTGGACCTGGACTTCGTTATACCAGCCCTTCGGGAAGAGCGGCCGGATCGGACGATCGATGAGGCGGCTGGTGAGAATCTCCTTCTCGGTCGGGCGGCCTTCTCGCTTGAAGTAACCGCCTGGGAACTTTCCGGCGGCTGCCGCTTTTTCCCGGTAATCGACCGTCAGCGGGAAAAAATCCTGCCCTTCCTTCGCCCGCGTGGCGGCCACGGCCGCGACGATGACGATGGTCTCCCCTAGTTGAATGGTGACGGCGCCGTCGGCCTGGTTCGCAAGTTTGCCTGTTTCAATGATAATCTGCTTATCGCCCATTTGAGCGGTAATCTTCTCTGACATAGAACTTTCATTTACCCGTGGGCCACGAGGAAGTTTAGAGTTAAGAGTTGAGAGTTGAGTGATGAAAGTCTCAGCGCTCAACTCTTCACTCTGCACTCCTCTCGCCCACGGGTGTTTATTGTTTGACGCGACAATGACGTGCTTCCAAAGCGCATCGCGCCGCTGCGCAAAGGAAACACCGGCCACGGCACAACTGCTGTGGACGGCAAAAAATCAATTTATAATCCGACATACCACGGGAACCCGGAGAAGATGCGTAGCTGGGCCCCGGCGGGCGCTTATTTGCGCAGCTTCAGCTTTTTCGTTACCGCCTGATACCGCTCGGTGCTGGTGGTGTGCAAATAATCCAACAACCGCCGCCGCTGGCCAACCATCATCAACAATCCGCGCCGCGAACTATGATCCTTTTTGTTCTTCTGCAAGTGCTCAGTCAGCCGATTAATGCGGTCGGTCAACAAAGCAATTTGCACATCCGCCGAGCCAGTGTCCTTCTCATGAACACGAAAACCTTCGACGATCTTGCTCTTGTTTTCAACGTTTCTGTTCATCTTCTATTCATTAAACTGGCAAAACTATGCGCAGGAAGGCCGGTTGTAAAGGAGATTTCAATGATTATCAGATTCTCAAATCAATTCGACAATCTGACAATTCGGAATCTGAGAATCACATTTGGCAGTTCGCCATAGGGGCTTGACTTGAAGTGGGGGCTTCGTTCCTTTGGCGTTCAGTGTTTCGTTGCGTTCAGGTTTTGCTGCTCGCTCTGGCGCCGCTCTTCGCGGCGGAGTACGACATTGTGATCCGCGGCGGGCGAGTCGCCGATGGCACGGCAAATCCGTGGTTCTACAGCGATGTCGCCATCCAGGGTGATGGAATCGCTCGCATCGGGCGTATCCCTGCGGGAGCGGGGAAACGGGAAATCGACGCCAATGGATTAGTGGTCGCGCCCGGTTTCATCGACATGCATTCGCATTCGGATTGGCTGCTGATCGAGGATGGCGATGCGCAAAGCAAGATTCGGCAGGGCGTCACCACTGAGGTGCTGGGCGAAGGAACGTCCGCGGGACCGTGGAAGGGCAAACTGACGCCGCACCGCATCGCGGTCAGCAATCGGACCGCGATGATCATCACGCTGAGGGACTACTTTAAAACGGTTGAGGAGTCGCGTGTGGCCGTGAACGTCGCCTCCTACGTGGGGCTGAACAACCTCTGGCAGGCGGTCATGGGCGACTCGTTCGACAGTCCGACGCCGGAGCAGTTGGAGCGAATGAAGGAGCTGCTTCGCGAAGCGATCGCCGACGGCGCCTGTGGACTTTCAAGCCAGGTCATGATGCCGCCCGGCTCGCTCGCGACGACAGACCACCTGGTCGAACTCTGCCGGATTGTTCGCGAGCTGGGCGGGATTTATGCCACGCACATCCGCAATGAAGGCCTCGGGGTGTTCGAATCCATCCGGGAGGTGATCACGATTGCGGAGCGTTCCCGAGTTCCGGTGGATATTCTCCACCTGAAAATCGCGGACCAGCAGTATTGGGGCAGGATGAACGAGGTCGCCGGTCTCATCGAGGACGCCCGACGCCGCGGCATTGACGTGCAAGCCAACGTCTATCCATACACACGTGGCAATAACAATCTGTCCAGTATTATTCCTCCGTGGGCGCACGAAGGCGGGCGCACAAAGATGCAGGAACGGCTCCGCGACCCCGAATTGCGCCAGAAGATAAAACACGACATCCGCCATGGGATACAGGGCTGGTATAATCACTATACGGCGGTGGGAGGCGACTGGAGCCGCATGCTGGTCAGCGACAGAAATCGATACAAGGGCATGACTATGGACAAAGTGCTCGCGCAGATGGACACCCATG
>JAKEEH010000308.1 GCA_022616725.1 Limisphaerales bacterium
AAGTTATCGACCTCCAGCGCTGGTTCGATCCCGGCGCCTTGCCGGTCAAGCCAACGATAGAGTTGCCGGCCTGTGGCGCTTTCACGCCGAATCATCAACCACTTCTGATCGGGCAATAGCTTCGGCAATGCTTTGGGTCTGACCCTGGTGGCTCTGCTGAGGGTGCTCTCCCGACCGGGCACGATCAGGGTGAAGGCATCAGAAAAGTGGTGCGCCACTTCCAAAGCGCGCGGCGGTTTTGTTCCAGAACAGACGATGGCCACGTCCAGTGCGCGCTCGTGGACCATTTGAAGCAGCCGCGCACTTGACTCCTGAATCAACGTAATTTGCGCATTCGGGCAGTCACGTTGGAAACGGAATATGAATCCAGGAAGATAAGAAAACCCAATCGAGCGCGACACGCCAACTCTCACCTGCTTTGGACCGAAAGCCGTTTCGTGTCGCAATTCCTCAGCGACTACGGCGACCTGCCGCAAAATTCCCGCAGCCCGCGCCAATAGCCGATTTCCTGCATCGGTCAGCGTCACAGTCCGGGTGGTCCTTTCGAACAGGCTCACGCCCAGCGCCCTCTCGATGCCGGCCACCTGTCGCGTCATGGCGCTTTGCGTCAAACCAGCCTTCCGGGCCGCGCCAGTGAAGCTGCGCTCCTGAGCGACAAGTTGGAACAGGCTGAGTTCGTACAGGTCGAACGGGACCGTAGCAAGCCATTCATGCATGTACAGCATTAATAGATCGTACATTATGAATTTCAAGCATATTCCTGCCTCGGTTATTTTTTGTCGTATGGCAGACAAAACATATAAGCAACCGGAAAATGTCCCTGGCGCATGGTACGTGGACACCAATTGCATCATTTGCGGCTTGTGCAGTGAATACGCGCCGGCGGTGTTCAAACCTTCGGATGATTTTGACCACAACTACGTCCATCATCAGCCGACGACCCCCACCGAACTAAATGCCGCAGAGGAAGTCCGCCAACTGTGCCCTGTTGACGCGATTGGCAGGGATGCCGTCTAGCCGAGCGCGACGCGGCGCGCGACTTTGCTTTGCATTCCGCCAGCCAGCTTGGTAGGTGTGCCGTATGCACTTCGCGCTGGCGGAGTACCTTTATTGGCTCCGGTCACCGATTAGCCTGCTGTTTGCGGCCTTCGCGCTCTGGATGTTAATCGACGCCATTCGCCGCCAGGAATGGATCTGGGCTCTGTTTATACTTTTCACCGGTTTCGGGGCGATCTGGTATTTCTTTTATGTATATCGCGACTCGCCCTCGGCAACGCGCGGATTTGAACTGCCGGGCGCCCACGATCGCCGCCGTATCAAGGAGTTGCAGGCGCAGATTCATCACCTCGACAAAGCCCACCACTACCTCCAGCTCGCGGACATCTACTTTCAGCAGGGCAAATTGGACGAGGCGGAAATGAACTACCGCGCCGCGCTGGAACGCGACCCGCAGGACATCGACATTCGCGCCCACCTCGGCCAATGCCTGTTGCGGCTGAAGCGCCCAGCCGAGGCGCGCCCCCTGCTCGAAGATGTCTCCCACGAAAACCCGAAGCACGACTACGGCCACTCGCTAATGGCGTTGGCCGAAACACTTGCCACGCTCAATGAGACTGACAAGTCGATGGCGATCTGGGAACAGGTGTTGCAGCAACATTCCTATGCGCGTGCGCGATATCAGATCGCCGAACTCTATGCCGCCACCGGCAAGACAGATCTGGCGCGCCAGCAACTCGACGAATTGATCGCGGATGACATTCACGCGCCGGCCTTTCAACGCAAACGCGATCGTGTCTGGGTGCGCCGCGCCAGGAAGCTGCGCCGCAAACTTGGATAGTCCGCTATTGAGTTCGGAGGTGTGATTTTGATTTCCACGGCTCGGGATTCTGGTTGTATTGGCGAAGCAATGCTCGTCGTCCACGTTCATGTTCGGGTGAAGCCGGAGTGTGTCGAGGCGTTTCGCGAAGCGACGCTCGCAAACGCGCGCGCCAGTGTAAAAGAGCCGGGCATTGCGCGGTTTGATGTGGTTCAACAGGTGGACGATCCGACGCGATTTCTCCTGGTGGAGGCGTACCGCAACGAACAAGCGCCCGCGCGGCACAAGGAGACGGTGCATTACGCGGCCTGGCGCGACACGGTTGCCCTGATGATGGCGGAGCCCAGGTCGAGTGTGAAGTTCGCCAACATCTTCCCCGCGGACGCGGATTGGTGAAGAGAGCCACGTTTGAATTCGCCACCGCAGGCCGGATCATCTTCGGACGCGGCGCATTAAAGGAAGTCGGTGCAATCGCCGCCTCATTCGGCAAACGCGCATTCGTCGTCACCGGCAAAAACCCCGATCGCGTTCGACCGCTCGTCGAGCTGCTGCAACGTTCGGCCGTGGCATCGGAAATCTTCGGTGTCGCGGGCGAACCAACCACCAATTCGATTTCCCACGCGGTCCGCCGGGCGCGAGTGTCCGCGGTCGATCTGGTGATTGGTTTTGGCGGCGGCAGCGCCATCGATTCGGCGAAAGCCGTGGCGGCGTTGCTGACAAACTCCGACGACCTGTTCGCTTACCTTGAGGTCATCGGCCAATCGCAACCAATCACGCAGCCGCCGCTTCCATGCATTGCGATCCCGACAACTGCCGGCACGGGAGCGGAAGTCACGCGCAACGCCGTCCTTCAATCCCCGGCTCACCGCGTTAAGGTCAGCTTGCGCAGCGCGCTCATGCTGCCGCGTGTCGCGATTGTGGACCCGGAACTGACTTTTTCGCTTCCGCCCGACGTGACAGCCGCAACGGGTCTGGACGCGCTCACTCAATTGATCGAGCCGTATGTGTCGAGCCGCGCCAACCCGATGACGGATGCGCTTTGCCTCGACGGCATGGCGCGCGCATCTCGCTCGCTACTGCGCGCCTGCCGGGATGGGCCGCGCGATTCCGCTGCGCGTGAAGACATGGCGATCGCAAGCCTCTTCAGCGGCCTCGCGCTGGCGAACGCCGGACTTGGGGCGGTGCACGGATTCGCCGCGCCCATCGGCGGGATGTTCGACGCACCGCACGGCGCTGTGTGCGCCGCGCTCCTGCCGCACGCCATTCAAGTAAACGTCAAAGCGCTGCGCGAGCGCGATCACGATTCGGAGGCACTTGGTCGTTACGAACGCATAGCCCGCGTCATTACCGGTCATTCCAATGCCAGCATCAACGACTTCGTGGCCTGGATCACCGGAGCAATTGCCGAGTGCAAAATTCCGCCGTTGCGTGCCTATGGCATCACTGAATCCGACATTGGCATCCTCTGCGAAGCCGCTTCTCGGGCGAGCAGCATGAAGGCAAACCCCATAACATTGACCCCATCGGAGCTGCACGAACTCTTGCAAGCGGCTTTGTGAGCGACCGCCTGAACACGGCTATAATGACCAGGATGGCAGTACTTCTGAATCGAGCGCCGTCGCTGCGACTCCGGCGAGGATCTTGCGCTCGGAAAGGATGCCGATCATCGCGGCGTTGTCGGTGCACAGATTGCGCTCGGCCATCCGAAGGCGCAGCCCCGCGTTGTCGCAGGCGACGCGCAAATCGCGGCGCAACTGGCTGTTGCACGTCACTCCGCCCGACGCGGTGACGCAGCCCACGCCCAGACGTTTTGCTGCGCGAACTGTTTTCGTGACAAGCACTTCGACAATTGCCGCCTGCACACTCGCGCAGAGGTTCCGTAGCCTCTGCTGGTCGGCCAAAACGTCCTGGTGCCGCTCGAGAAAATACCGAACCGAAGTCTTCAAGCCGGCGAAGCTAAAGTCATCACCCGCTTCGCGCAGCAGTGGCCGCGGAAAATCGTAAGCCGTTGCATCCCCTTCCGAGGCAAGCCGGTCGAGCGCCGGTCCGCCGGGGTACGGCAGGCCGATCAACTTCGCCGTTTTATCGAAGCACTCCCCTGCGGCATCATCCAAAGTGGATCCCAGAACCGCATGATCCAGCTCAGCCCGCACATGCACCAGTATCGTGTGACCGCCGCTGACGATCAGGGAAACATTAGGCTCGAACGCATCGAAATCGGCGACTGCACCGGTGACCCATGGCGAATAAAGGTGCGCCTCGTGATGGTGAATGCCCGTGAAAGACACTCTTAGTGCGAAGGCCAGCCCTTGCCCGCAGTTGTAGCCGGCGAGGAGCGCATTGGGCAACCCGGGACCGCGCGTCGCGGCGACAGCGCTCAAGTCTGATGCCTGGACTCCCGCCGTGTCCAGCGCGCGCCGAACTACCGTCGGCAGGTTGTGCAAGTGTTCGCGAGTGGCCAATTCGGGGACGACGCCGCCATATTCGGCGTGCACTTGCGTTTGAGAGGAAACGATATTCGATAGGATTTTGCCGCCCTGAACAACCGCCGCGCTCGTTTCATCGCACGAGGTTTCAATGGCAAAGATCATCTCCGGAGAAATCCGAAGCACCGATGACTTGTCGTAGCTCAGTCCCTAGCGCTTTGTCATTCGCCAGCTCACTTGCTGGCGACTTTCTCGGCCTTCGCAGTCCGCTTTGTCTCCCCTGGGAGACGCTTCGTGTAGAGCGAAATCCCTTTCAATAGATCCATCGCCCGGTCCAACTGAACGTCGCGGGCCACACGGACGCGGTCCTGGTCCTTGGGATCCAATGATTCGATGCCACCGGGAGTCCGTTTCAAGAAGACATCCCTCTCTTCTTCCTCGCTCATGGGCACGATGATATCCGGCATGATCCCCTTTTCGTGGATCACCTTGTGGCTCGGCGTATAGTATTTCGCCGTCGTCAAGCGCAGCGCCGAACCGTCCTGCAGGGGCAGGATGCTCTGCACCGAGCCTTTGCCGAAAGTCTGTTCCCCCACAATAATCGCCCGGCTTACCCCCATGGAGGTCGTGTCTTGCAGGCAGCCCGCAACAATCTCCGAGGCGCTGGCGCTGCCACTGTTCACAAGCACAACCATGGGCAAGTGAGTGTGCTTGTCGCGACCCGACGCCTTATACTCAGAATGCAGCTTCGAATCCCGTCCCTCGGTCGAAACGACCAATTGCCCCCGCGGCAGAAATTTTTCAGCCACCTTCACAGCCTGGTCGAGCAAGCCCCCCGGATTTCCGCGCAAATCCAGAACCAGGGATTCCATCCCCTTATTTTCCAGCTTGCGCAATGCATCCTCCAGATCGCTGGCGGTCTGCTCGCCAAATTGGCTGACACGGATGTAGCCGACGTTGTTTTCGCTTAACGGAAACTCGCGCCGCCCGTTGATGTCCTTGATCGTGTCCACCTTGATCTGCGCGCGGGTGAGCTTGTATTCCTTGACCACACCCGTGGAAGGGCGCAACACCGTGATACTCACGTCCGTCCCGGGTTCCCCCCGCAACTTCTTGACCGCGTCCTGAAGGGCAAACTTCTCGGTGCTCCTCCCGTCGATCTTGATGATCCGGTCGCCCGAAAGAATTCCAGCCTTAAACCCCGGCGTGTCTTCCATCGGCGCGACCACGGTGAGGTAATTGTCTTTGACTGAGATGACGATACCCACTCCGCCAAATTCGCCCTGAGTGTCCTTCTTGAGATCCTCGTATTTAGTGGGTTCCATGAACTCGCTATGCGGATCGAGCGTATTGAGCATGCCCTTCAGAGCGCCATAGATCAGCTCCTGATAGCTGAGTTTGCCGCCATCGACATAATCGTTGCGCACGCGCTCCAGGACGATCGAGAAAAGCTTCAGGTTCGGATAGACATCGTCCCTTTCGGCGCCCTGGCTGGAGGAGAAGTAAATCTGCGCTCCCACCACCAGGTTCAGCCCCAAAACCACCGTCAAGGCCCAATAGAAAAGTCGTCGTTTCATACTTGAGATCAGCGTATCGCACACTAAATGCCAGCGCGGTTGTTGGCAAGGACTGTATTGTGCTTTTTCCGTGACATTTATCATAAAATTCGAATGAATGCACTCAGGGAAACTACGTATTTACGCTCCAGAAAAACTGCGGCAGTCGCCCCGAACGTGCCGTCGAGGGTTGCGATTTACGCCCCGAGGGCGACCCAGCTCGCCGCCATCCCAATCTTCCTGACCCCGCCTCCTGGCTCCTCGAAAGATTGAACTTCTTTGCCCGTTTAAAGAAACAGCGTAGATTAGGGAAGCTCACCAATTGCAGAGCGCGTATGCTGTGAGAGGCTTGGTTGAAATCTTGACATTTGGGTCAAATTTGAGTGAAAACTGTGAGATCAAACAGATGACACGGCGTGTGCTGATTCGCAGGGTCGAATAACGGGATCGTTATGGCAAAAGACAAGATGCAGGCTTCTCGCTTCGAGCAGAAGTACATCATCACCGAGGAGCAGGCCCTGCAGATTCGCGATTTCGTCCGGTCCTACCTGGAACTGGACGAAAACGGCGTTGGCAAACCCAATTATTCCTATCCCGTCCACAGCCTGTACCTCGATTCCGATGACCTGAAACTGTACTGGAGCACCATTAACGGCGACAAAAACCGGTTCAAACTGCGCCTGCGCTTCTACAACAACAACCCCGATACTCCTGTATTTTTCGAGATCAAGCGCCGGATGAATAATTGCATTATGAAAAAACGCGGCGGCGTGCGCCGCGAGGCAGTGGACTGGCTACTCGCCGGCCATATCCCGGAGCCTTCTCACCTCGTTTCGAAAGATCCCAAACATCTGCACGCCTTGCAGGACTTTTCCCGGTTCATGAGTCAGTATCGCGCCAAACCCAAGGCGCACATCGGCTACTTTCGCGAGGCCTACGTGCCCCACGACGATAACTCGGCGCGCCTGACGATGGACCGCGAGGTGCGCGCGGAGCCAGAGCTTACCGCCCGCTTGTCCACCAAAATGGAGAATCCCATTCTCGTCTGGGGCCGGGAAGTAGTCCTCGAGCTCAAATTCACCAACCGCTTCCCCGATTGGTTTCGCGACCTGGTGCGCATCTTCGGTTTGCGGCAGTGTGGCGCCGCCAAATATGTCGATGGCGTTGCCCGGCTTGGCGAATACAAGCTGGATGCCCGGCGCATTGCCCAGTTCGGGGATACGCTTGACCCGCGCTTCCAAATCGACAATTATGCCCCAAGCGTCCCCGTTGGTAAGCCAACGTTGGTGGACAAAGAAACGCAATGAATTTCGATTGGTTGCTTCAGGGCGATTACGGCTCGGCCCCGCCCAATTGGCCAGCCATGGTGCTTGGCCTGCTGATTGCCTTCGGCGCCGGCCAGGTCATCGCCTGGGTCTATATGCTGACCCATTCGGGCCTCTCGTATTCCCGTTCTTTTGTCAATTCGCTCATCATCATGCCCACGATTGTCAGCCTCGTCATGATGGTGCTCTCCAACAATCTTATCACCGCCTTCGGTATGATGGCGGTCTTTGCTATCGTCCGTTTCCGGAATATTCTGCGGGATACGCTGGATACCACATACGTATTGACGACCATCGTCATCGGC
This sequence comes from Limisphaerales bacterium, assembly GCA_022616725.1. Lineage (GTDB taxonomy): Bacteria > Verrucomicrobiota > Verrucomicrobiia > Limisphaerales > JAKEEH01 > JAKEEH01. The sequence goes on from JAKEEH010000308.1 coordinate 7,429, forward strand.
ATGGCCACCGGCACTCAGAAATATGCCAGCGCCATTATCGGCTGCGCTCTCGTCGCCCTGGCGATGCTCTACTTGTGGTACACTTCATTCGGCAGCCGCCACCGCTATGATGTGATCGTGAATTTGCATTGGGCTCGTTCGATCAAGGAGTTGGGCGAGTTGGCTCGCCTCCTGGACCGGCATAGCTGGAAAGCCCATCTGGCCAGCCAGCGTTCTCACGAAGGTTACGAGGGAACGGATCTCTCTTACCGCCTGCTCTTGCGCGATTCCAATCGCGTCGAAGATTTGCTTAACGAACTCCGGCAAGTCAGCGGCGTTTCGCGCGTCACCAGTATGCTGGCCGAAGACGAATCCGAACTCTAATCCATGCAGAAACTGCCTCCCATTCCGACACCGGTTGCCCAGCGTTGGCGGGAGTTCCGCATCCAGGTGCTGCCGCTCATTATTTTTGTCGTCGTCTTGCTGGCTGTCACTTTCCTTTGGCGCAATTTCGTCGCCCCGAGCGGTATCGTCGGCGAAGTCGAGGCCATCAAAGCCGATGTCATCAGTCTGCAGGACGGCACGGTTGCCCGCTTGAGCGTGGACCGCTTCGAGCGCGTCGAGGTGGGGCAGGAGATCGGGGAGATCGTCATCACCAGCGATGATGTCCGAAAGGCTTCCATGGCCACGATCCAAAACGATCTGCGCATCATGGAATTGCGCATCGGTTTGGATCAGCACCGCAACGAACAGAACTATCACCAGATGAAGCTAAGTGTGTTCGAACAGCGTGTGGAACTGGCCGCTGATAAAGCCAGCCTCATTCAAGCCTCGAATAGTTTCCGCCGCGCCTCTGAGCAACACAGTTTGCAGCCGAAACTCATTTCCGACGACGAGTACGATCTAAGTAAGGCGAGCTTTGAACGGTTGCAGGTCTCGGTGGACGAGCGGACGAAACTGATCGAAGAACTCGGCGCCGCGCTGCAGAAACTTGAGCCCACGGTTACCGCCGAAGTCGATCCGGTCGAAGAAGCCGTCAAGTCGCAGCTTGCGGAACTCGAAGCGACGCTCAAGCCAGTGACACTGAAGGCTCCCATGACCGGCGTCATCAGCATGATTTACCATCGTCCCGGCGAAAAGGTTGTGCGCGGCGTTCCCATCCTCACGATCACCGCCCCATACTCCGACCGCATTGTCGGTTACATGCGGCAGCCGATCAACATTCGTCCGACCACGAACGATACCGTCGTCGTCCGCACGCGCACACAGAAACGCCAGGTCGCCGACGCGAAGATCCTGCGCGTTGGCACGCAAATGGAAATGATTAACCCGGCCCTGCTCTCCACTGACAGCAATCGTCTCGAAGTTGGCCTTCCCATTCTTGTGACCTTGCCCGATGGCATGCAACTCGTGCCGGGCGAATACGTCGATTTGTCGATCCGTTACAGCAAACGATAGCCCGCCTGCCCTTTTCGCTACCCTCTGAAAAGGCCTCTCGTTAGTCCCAATGTCCCAATCGTATCCTACCCTAACTAATCTGCCCCCTTTTCATCCTAAGTGGGGAACGCAGCCGGCAGGGGCCGGAACTGCGGCCGGCGGGGATGTCCGCGTCCTCTACTTCTCTTTGAGAATGGTGTGCGTTGCCCATTCTTCGGGCAGCACTTGCGTTCGCAAGTCCTCCAGTTTCTCCAAATAGAATTTTGTTGGAGGATCGTTCGGCTTTAACTCGAGCACTTCGCGGAATCCCGCTTCGGCGAACTCCAGGTTTCGCGTGTTGTAGTTTTCGAGCGCCTGCGCAAACGCCTCCCGCCACGCGCGCGTCGCTTCCGCCTGCTCAGGCCAGCCGACCAGTTCATGCACCTCGATTGGCTTGTCAAATCCTTTCATCTGAAAGAGTCCCAGCGACCTTGTGACGAGCTTGTCGCCAATGCCCGCCTTTGTGTCACCGCTGATGAGGGTCTCCGTACCGAGGTATTTGTTCAGGCCTTCCAGGCGCGAGGCGAGGTTCAC
>JAKEEH010000309.1 GCA_022616725.1 Limisphaerales bacterium
ACCTGCTTACCCATGGTCAGCCGATTGTCCGTCGGCTGGATCGGCGGGATGCTGCCGTAATTGCCGGTGGTGGTGTGCTTGATCGGCGTGCCGCTGCTGATGAAGCTGATGGGGCTGATCGTGGTTGGAGTGGTAGTGCTGTTAACGGCGCGGAATCGATAAACCGCGAGGTACTCCGTGGCAGTGGCGGATGCGACGTTGATCAAGAGTTGGTCGGCGTATGTTCCGGAATTGCCGCCAGAAAGCGTGATGCTGCTGCTGATCATCTCGTAGGCGTCGGGCCGCCAGTTGAGATAGGCGGCGGGACTGAATGACATGATGCGCGAAGCGCCGATGGTTCCGCCATCGCCGGTGACCGTCATCGTGACGATGCCGCCCAATTGCGGAGGAGTAGGGCCAGTGACGACGGTGACGACCTTGTTGGCATTAGCCTGAATCGTCTCTTCGGATGTCATGCTGAAACTGGCATTGGCGAGCTCCTCGATTGGCGCGCGGCTTGGATAAATCCGGACGGTGTGGGATTCCGGCACTGAAGTTTGAGAAAGCGCTTGCAAGTAGAAGAAAGCCGTCTTGGTTTCGCCGGGCCCGAGGGGTCCCAAATGGACCAAACCATCTTCACCGGGCGCGAGCGAAATCACCCCGCCGGTAAAGCTGTCGATGCGGACCCAGATGTCCGGATACGTTACACCGCTGTTGTTGTTGATCTGATACGAGACATACATCCCTTCCAACGCGGGGGTGATGCTCGTGTCCATGTAGAAAATCGGGGAGGACGTCCGCGTGATGACAAAGGCAAGGCCTGGAGAAACGCCAGCGAGCCACGTGGCAACGATCAAAAGTAGCGCTAAAAGCGGTCGCCTCATTGTTTCTTTAGTAATCCCAGAAGTGATTCATCAAACATCCAGCGCAAAGCAACATAGACGCCATGATCGGTGTATTCCTCGCTGGAGAGGTCGCGGTCACGAAAGCCGAGGAGATTATACCCTCCCGCGATTCGGAGGCTGTCGCGGATTTTGTAACCAACCTCCGGCCCGATACCGAATTGAGCGGACAGGTTGTGGCCACTGAAAAGAACGCGCCCGCACAGACCGAGGTCCCATTTTGGCGTGATGTCGTAGGCGAGCCGAAGAGCCAAGAGGTGAGCATCTGAGAAGTCATCCAGGTCGTTAGACTCTTCGAAGACAAGCTTCCCGCCATAGTGCCCGCTGACGACCCAGTCGGGCGCCGGTTGAAAGCTTATATCAAACAGGAGCATATGGACGTGCCGATAGAGGTGGATATCGGAGACCAGGGCGTCGTCTTCAAACTTGTATTCGTACTTCCCTAACGCATTCCAGGCATTGGTGTGCGTCTGGCGCCAGGCGAGCCCTGCCTGAAAGCGCGCTTGAGTCTTGTCACCAACGCCGGCGCCCTTTCGGTCCACGTAATAGACGATGCTGCGGCCAAGGAACGTCCAATCGTCGTTGAGTTTATGCGCGTAGCCGAAGGTGTTGAGCAGACTGTTATTCGGATCGCTGGTCCGGAGTTCGAGGCGCGCGGTGGCCTTCCAGTCTGGTTGACGCAGGTACTCAATGGCGGCGGTCCCGGCGGTCGCTTCATTGTGCCCGGAGCCGTTCATGGGCGTGATGCGCTCGAAGGTCGTGTTCAGGCGCACGCCTTCGGCAACGTGCCACAAATTGCGCAATCCCGTAGCGGCCTCGGCTTCGCGGCCAGAGATCGCATCGCGCATCCGATATTCGTTAAAGAGAGTGCCATCCTTCATGTAGGCGGTGTCGAGCCCAACTAATGTGGTGTGCTGCTGTTGAACTGTGTTCAACTCAAAGGGGCCGCCGACGGCGTTGATGAATTCGTGCCGCGCGTAAAGGCGCGTCTTGGGTTTCAACTGATAGTCGCCGCCGACAGCGACAAGGCGCTTGTCCGGCTCAATCACATCGTTTTCGTACTCGCCATAAATCGAGGCGCCCTTGAGCTTTGGAACCGGAGTGGTGATTTTGGCGCGAAGCGTCGTGACTTCGTTGGGAGTCACGCCCAGCGTGGTCGCGCCAGCGGGGTTCGCGGTCTCTGTGCTATAGCGGGCGCCGAATTCGAGGCGAACCTGGTTCGGGAACGTATGCTCGATGTCCAGTCGAATGCCTTTGCGTTCTCCATGCTCGCCAAGGGAGTGCGTCAGCAACGCCTGGCCGACGAGACGGGTGTTGGGGGCGATCTTATAAGATGCTTTGCCGCCCGCTTCGGTCCGGCCTGAGGAAAGAATCGAGGCCGTATTGCTGAAGGTGTTTTCGGCGTGGCCAAAATAGATGCGCGCGTCCGATTTGGCGTCCTGATGGCGGAGTTCGACGCGGCCGGCGATGCCATCGGTGACTTCGGTGTCACTGCGCGCAAATTCGCCAATGACATAGGTCTTCGGGGCCAGTTTGAGCGTGGTGTTGGCGCTATGAAGGCTGTATTTGCCGAGCGGATTCTCGTCGCGCATCGCTGCGCCACCAATCTCAAGCCATGGCGTCATTTTTGCCTGCGCGTCGGCGCCATAAACCCAGAATTTATCTCCCCCCTGATCGACTTCATAGGTGACACGGATGGAGACTGGATTCAGGTTTGGGTCGAGACTCGGGACGGGCGCGCGAAACAAAATCCGGCCCGTGAACGGCTCGAATTCATAATCGGTGAAGCGGCTCATGGGAACGGTTTGAAGGATTAGCGACGGCTGATTACGGTCCCGAGTGATAATTTCGACCTTCTCGCTATTGATGATTCCGTCGCTTGTGCGGAACTGATAAGGCCCTGAGGTGCCATTGGCGGGCAGTTCCTCGACGACCTGGCTCGAAGTGTCGTAGGTCGCCCATATATTCGCGGCGATCCGGCTGTTTTCATAGTGCTCGCGAATACCGGTGAGGCTGCGGCTATAGTTGCCAAGGCCGCGCGCTTCGGATTGAGAGCTGGTTATGAAATCGCCATAGAGCAGGTAGCACTTCTTCTTATCTATACGCACATATAACCGGCTGGTGGACTGAGCATCGAAGCCCTTTGTCGCCGAATCACCATAGACCGGATAAAACTCATCGGGCTGGATGTCCCGGAAGAGCCGTTCGTCCGTCTCCTTTTCCGAGTCGTAACCGGCCGTCAACAAATATTCGCCTTTGATCTTGCCTTTGAGGAAGAATGCCGTGCGCGCCGCGGCCTGAAACCGGTCGTCGTTTCCACTCACCGCGAACGACCGGAGTTCCTCTTCAAAGCCGTCCTGAGATCGGGCCGGCATAAAGGAACCCGATTTGAGGCTGCGCAAGCTGATGCGACCCTCGAGAACGCCGGCAGCGACGAGAGGCCGCAGATCGGGCAGGAAGGGAAACACGGCCTCCGACTTCAGGACGCCGCTGCTCACCCGCACCTGACAATCGCCCGGCTCTGCTGGCGCCATGAGCTGATATTCAGCGCGGCCACCCTCAATGAAAACTTGCGTGCCCGGTTCGGCAGGGTCGAGGTCCTGGACCTGCCATTCGCCAAGACCGGCCTCCAGCGTCAGTGGCGTGCGAGAGCTGACCGGCACTCCTTGCGCATCACGCAATTCGATGCGGATTGGAACGACGGTCTGGCCGTCAGCGGAGACATCCTTTGTCGGGACAGAGATGCGCACCTCAGCCAGCTTGTCCGGAGCGATGACTACTATGGCATTGCTGCCGCGGAGGTTGCCAAAATTGTCAAACTGCTTCAGGGCCAGTTGATTGGTCCCCGGATTGAAAGCGACGCCGATGAACTCGGTCACTTCGAGTTGTTTCTCGGCAATGGAGAATCGACGGCCGATTCGGCTCGGGGGCACGTCAACTCCATTGACGGCTAAAGCCAGCCGCGTGCCCATTGTTCCCTTGACGCGGACGGTGGCTTGCGGAATCGCCAGAGTGTCGCGATCCTTCAGATCAACAAAACCGAGTGAGTTGTCCAAATTGGTGATCGCCGGGTCGTGACGGGGCGTCCGGGCGTCCCCGATCGGTGCGGCAGGCAGGTTTGAGTTCTCTGAGCTCAACGTTTCGGCAGGGAGCAACGGTTGAAAAAGCGGTCCATTTGTCGATGGCGAATTCGTAGTGGCCAGTGTCCCGGGGATTTTGGGATCGGCCTTAATCGGCGTTAGTTTGCTGGCGGCAGGGCCGGCATTGGGCGGGGGGCCAACCTCGCCGCTGGCGGGCAGTCCTTTCGGGTCGCCTCGCGACAGCGGAACCCCATCGGGCGTGAGCTGGCTTTTCAAGGCTGAACCGGACTCCTGGTTTTGTTCCAACTTCGCGCGACGGCGTTTTATTTCGTCGTCGAATTGTTTAGAGGACCCGCGCAGAGCGAAGTCGGCCTTGTGAAACTCGCCACGACGCAATTCAATCATTTTGGCGCCGCCATGATCTGCATGGCGATTGGAAAGCGGGATCAGCTTTGCGCCCGACGGGAGGGTGGTGGTGTCAAGTTTGATGATGTGGGTCAAGGGCCGAAGCCCGTAGAGGCTGTACTTGCCTTCACCGTCCGTAATCGCGTAGGTGCCATCCTCGAGATAAAGGCGCAC
>JAKEEH010000042.1 GCA_022616725.1 Limisphaerales bacterium
CATTTGCGACGAAGTTTGGCTCTTTTTTCCTCTACTTCCTTCTTTATGGGCTATTATACGTACCCACAATTTCGGTGACTAACTCTCTCGCATTCGCGAATCTAAAAGATCCCGCAAAGGACTTCGGTTTCGTGCGCATGGGAGGCACCGTCGGTTGGATCGTGGTATCATGGCCACTGATTTTTCTCTTGGGCGCTCGATCAACGGTTCAGGAGATGCGATGGATTTTTCTGGTTGGCGCGATAATTTCGTTCGCATTAGCGGCTTACAGTTTAACGCTGCCGCACACTCCACCGCGCCGTGATGTCCATGGACTCGACAGGCTCGCCTGGCTCAAAGCCATCAAACTGCTCGGCTTACCGTACGTTCTGGTGCTGTTCATCGTGACCCTGATCGACGCGACAATTCACAACGGCTATTTTGTGCTCATCGGCGGATTCCTTAAGGACGCGATCAAAATGCCGGATAACTGGATCGCTGCTGTGACCACGATCGGTCAAGTTGCCGAGATCGTCACGATGGTGATTCTCGGTGCAGTACTGAAACGAATCGGGTGGAAGTGGACGATGATTATTGGTATCCTCGGGCACGCTGCGCGTTTTGCGGTATTCGCGTTCTTTAATAAACCGGAGCATCAGACACTGATTATTGCGGTCCAGGTACTTCATGGTATTTGCTACGCTTTTTTCTTCGCTACACTTTACATCTTCGTAGATGCAGTATTTCCGAAAGACATTCGGACGAGCGCTCAAGGGTTGTTCAATCTCCTTGTGCTCGGCGTCGGACTCATCATTGCGAACTTCTGGTTTGGCTCGCTGAAAGCACGCTGGACCAGTCTGGATGGGATTGTTGATTACGAGAAGCTCTTCCTTGTGCCGACAGGTCTCGCGATTCTCGCAACTTTGCTCTTACTCATCTTTTTCAAGCCGCCCATGGCTCGACCACAAGAAGAAACTGCTGTGAGCGAAAGCCCGCAAACTCCCAAATCGCCAGCCCCGGCACATTAGAACAGCGTTTATCCGGATTGGAGAAAGGCGACATCGCCCCCATTTCTGGATTCACACGTCGCACCGGTGCGGGGAGGTCCCCCGGCTGCCGCCCGCGGCGCTAAAACCTCAGGTTCCATTCCGAACGCGAGTAGCGCGCGCCAACCAGATCTTTCAGCCGGTCATCGGGCATTTTCGAGGCTCGTTCCCCGGCGTCCCATTCCTGCCGTAGGGCGGTCTTGATTTGCTCGGGGGCAATTGCGATTCCGGCGAGGAACTCCAGGTGAGAGCGCTTCTTCCTGTAATCGGGCTCGCGCGACGGCGCGCGCAAATAGCGGGGAATCAGTTTCAAATCGAAATTTACGAGCAGAAATGTCCCATGAAACAGCAGGTGCGTGCGCTTGCGGCGCTGCGAATTACCCGAAAACTTCCGGCCATTCAGCACCAGATCTGTGTGGCCTTCAACGGATACTGCAGTGCCCAGGAGCTTCGAGAGCGCGGCGCAGTTGCGTTTCATGATGTGGCGGTTCGCTGAGGTGATGCTCTCCAACTCCGGCCGACTGTCCACAGCAAGCACGAGCGAGTAATTCAAGCAACCCGGACCCTGCAACACCGCTCCGCCGCCCGTACAGCGGCGATAAATCCCAATGTTTGCCGCCCGGCATGCCGCCGTGTCCACTTCCACTTCGACGCGGTTGCCGTAGCCGACGACGATAACATGCGCGGTGCTTTCCCAGAATCGCACTGCCTCGTCCATCTCGCCCGTTTCGCACAGGTCCAGGAGCGCTTCGTCGCACGCGAGATTCTCTGCCGGCGTCGGTAATGTCAGGTCGAGCCATTGCATGGCTGGGCAAGTTAAGCAGAGACCGGCTTGCGTTCCGAAGAGGAATTTGCGATGCGCGCTGGGGTAAGAGCGATTTTTTCTTGCATTTCCAAAGGCGAGTTCGGAATTTCTCGCCCCGTCCGATGTCGAGCCTCACATGAATCCAACTCAACGTGAAGTTGCTCAAGTGTCGCAATCTCGCCCGAGCGGGAGGGCGGCAGTCCCTTGACCATGGAGATATTTGGGAGGAGAAGGGCCGGTTCGTTGACAATTCTGCTGATCGCCTCGGCGCTCGCCCGCGGGGATCAGGGCTGGGAGGGGCAGATCGTATCGCTGACCCTTGAAAATGACGCCGTCGCCTCGGCCGACCGGCACTATACGCAAGGCGCATTTCTGTCTTACCTCTCCGCGGATGATGCTCTGGCACGATGGACCCGCGCGCTGTCCGACTCGCTACCAGCGGTGGGGTTCGAGCTCGAGGCGCGCAAGTGGGGCATCGGAGTTGGCCAGGAGATATACACGCCCGAGAATCTTCAGAGCGCCGAACTGCTAGTGGATGATCGGCCTTACGCGGGTTGGTTGTTTGCGCGCTTCACCCTGCAGCGTCGCGGGCTGGTGTCGCGCCGTTGGTCGGCTCTGGAGAATATCCACCTGGATCTTGGCGTAATCGGCCCTGAAGCCTATGCCGAAGAGACCCAAAAGGAATGGCATGGCGAAGATCCCCGGGGCTGGGACCACCAGTTGCAGACCGAACCCGGCATGGTGCTGAGGTACGAGCGCCGTTACCGCTTTCGCGCCTGGGGCGAGCCGGATGGCTGGGGGCTCCAACTCATCCCGCACGGGGGTGGCAGCGCGGGGAACGTGGCGACGTTGCTGCATGCGGGCGGCGTCGCGCGCTTCGGCTACAACATTCCGGACGAGTTCGTCACCGCCGCTGGTCCACGCACCTATAAATATGGCGCATATTTGATGCTGGGCACCGATGGCCGGCTCGTCTTCCACAACATTTTTCTGGATGGGAACACATGGACCTCGAGTCATCGCGTGGACAAGCGACCGTTCGTTGCGGACTTCAAAGCGGGGTTCGCGGTTATTCTGGGGCGGTTCGAAATCAGTTTCACGCAGGTCTATCGCACCCGCGAGTTTAATGACCAGAATAGCGCCGATACCTTCGGTTCCGGAACCTTGTCGGTAAAATTCTAAGCCATTCGACCCGGCTCGAGCGCCAACGCACGCCCGTGGGTTGTCTTTTCAGTCGGATCCATCTGTTTTCTGCGCACTGTCAAATTTTATTTCTGCGCGTTCTCGCGCGTTCTCGCGTAACTTCTCGCGAGAAATCGCGCAGCCAATCTCTCTGCCCGAAAACCAGCACTATATTACAACCATGAGAACAGCGGACCTCTATCACGCGATATCGGCCTTTGGCCATCCGAAGCCGTTTAGCGGGGCACATCCTGTTCCTTCTCTCGGCCAGGGAGCAGGTCAGTATAAGGCGCGCAAAAAATTGGACTTTTTGGACTTGGACTCAGTCCAATTCGCTGATTTTCCTCACAAATCCGCAAACTTTTTTTGGACTCGTCCAATTCTGCCGCCTTTCGGCCTTCAGTCGAAACGGAGGGGTTTCCGTCGTGCAAATCGTCCGCGTGCTTCATAAAATCCTTTCGTTTATGAGACTCCTTGCGCCCTTTCTCTGCGTATTTCCAGGACTCTGGTCGTTGGCAGCGCCTGCCTGGCTGGACAAGGAATTCGATTTGCCGGAGGGATTTCATATTTATCGAGCCGCTGGACCCGAACTTTCGAGCGGCAGTTACGACCTCGCCTTTGACGGGCAGGGGAGATTGCTTGTCGGCGATGGGAACGCCGTCCGACGCCTGAACGACGCGGATGGGGACGGTGTCTTCGACTCGTTCGAGGTGATCGCCACTGGGCTCGGCTGGCGCGGTCCGCAGGGTTTATTGGTGCATGGTGGTCGCTTGTACGCGGTTGGCGGCGATGGCATTCAGGTGTTCGAAGGCTACGGCTCCGAGGCCGGTCTCGTCCACAAGGGCCGCCTCGGGCAACCCTTCAAAACCGGCGGCGATCACGAGGCGCACACGATTCTGCGCGGGCACGATGGCTATCTCTATTTTGTTTCGGGCGATGGCGGGGGAACCCGCGACCGCGTGCACATCACCGAATCGAATTCGCCGGTGATCTTCGAGCGCGCGGCCTCTGTCTTCCGCATTTCGCGGGATGGAAAGGCGTGGGAGTGCCTTAGCGCGGGCGGACGCAACCCGCCCAACCTGGGCCAGAATTACCTCGGCGAGCTCTTCAGCTTCGACAGCGACATGGAATGGCACGTTGGCCTGCCATGGTGGCGGCCGGTGCGCCTCAATCATTGGCTTGTCGGCGGCGACCAGGGCTGGCAGGAGGTCGGCGCCTATCCGCCTTATTACATCGACTGCTTGCCGGGCGTGTTCGAGGTCGGACGCGGTTCGCCAACCTGGGGCGTCTTTTACGAGCACTACCAGTTTCCCGAGCGTTACCACGACTCATTTCTGGTCTGTGATTACCGCTGGAAACGCGAGTCCAACGATCAATACCACACCACCGGGCGATTGGTAGCGTTTCATTTGCGTCGCGCCCGCGCGCGTTGGAAAGCCACTATGGAAACATTCGCGCGTCCCAGGCCGGGCGCACGGGATGAGACCGGCAAACCGATCAGTTTTGCTCTTGTCGATGTGGAAGTCGCGCCGGATGGAAGCGTGTTTCTATCGGATCACAACCAGGGAATCTGGCGAATTATGTACAGTATTCCGGAAGGGCATTTCTCAAAAATGCTGCCAGGCACTTCTGCGACCGACGTGGAGCGACTACTCGATTTGCCGCAACCTGCCTCCGAATGGAGTCGTCTCGCTGAAGAGGACTTGAAAACGCGCCTCGGCCCGGCGCTCCAGGATCAGTTGCATTCGATTGCGCTGGATTCCAGTCGCCCACTAAAACAGCGCTTACGGGCAATCCGTCTTCTGTCGCCGGATTTTCGAGGCCTCCCAATGCCTTTCATGGCCGGACTGGCTACAAATGACTTGCCGGAGATTCGCGGCCAAGCTGCATGGTTGTTCGGATTGCGCGGCGAGGCTGGCCCATTGACCCGGCTGCTCACTGATGATGATTCGTTCGTGAGGCGCCGGGCCGCCGAAGCGTTGACGCGAGCGGCAAACCCGCCTATCGAGCCGCTGCTCGACGCGATGGGTGATTCGGAACGCATCGTTCGCTACGCCGCTATGGCCGCACTCGCGCACCGTCCTACGAGCGATTGGTTCAGTTCCGCGGCTGGCCATCCGAACCCGCAAGTCCGAATGCGCGGCCTCGTCGCAGCCAAAATGCGCCGTGAGTTGCCGCCGGACACCGAGTTGCGAGCCGCAATCATGTCATTGCTGGCCGGAAAAATCGTCGGCAGGGAAAATTATCTTGATCTGCTCCGTGTTCTGGGAATTTTTCGTCAGAGCCTTGGCGATAAAGAACGAGCCGAGGTTTCCGGCTTTCTGTTGAATCTCTTTCTTCCATATCCCGACGCAGCCGCGAGCTTCGAACAGGCCCGCTTGCTCGGCGAATATCAGGTCACAGCCGCGTTTGGTGCTCTCCTCAAAACTCTGGAAGCCGAGGGCGATCACGTCCGCCAGTTTCATTTTGCCCAAGCCGTCGCCCGGTTGTCGGCCGGGTGGTCGGCGGAGGAGGAGTCGCGCCTCCTGGACTGGTTCATCAAGCAACAGCAAGGCTGGTTCGCCGATTTCTCCGGCAAAGGCGTCGAGTTCCCGCAGTTTTGGGCGACGGTGCTGGCGGATGTTGGAAAGCACCACGCGGAGGCGTTGCTGAAACGCGAAGCGCAGATCGACTTGGCAGGCCTGCTTGGCGGCGTTTACCTCGACCTGGTCGCCGACCGAGCGTATGGCGCTCAGTCGTTAATGCAACTTCACGCCAAAGCTACAGAACCGAAGGCGCGTTCGCAGATCGTGCGCCACCTCGCTCGGCTAAAATCCTCCGGCCAGCAGCATTGGCAAATCGTCGCCAACACCTTCCTGGACGAAAACGATCCGGACTTGTCCCGTGCCTGCGCGGACTTTCTCGCACGACCCTCCGCCGATTGTGACGATGCAATGCGCGAGCGCATCTCCCAGAGGGCTGTTCAACAACTCGAAAGGCATAATTCGCTCGTCGCGCCAATGAATCGGCTGCTGACGAAATGGTCCGGAACCAATGCAACGGTGAAGTTTACCGGCGAACGGGCCGACCCCGCCGCACGCGAACGACTGAAAACGTTCTGGCGTCAATGGTTTGAGGCGACGTTCGGTAAATCGGCGATCGCCGAAGCGACACGGCCCGAGCGCGACGACGCCGAACTCCATCGCCTGATCCTCCAGACCGCCGGCAAGCGCGGCGATCCCGGTCGCGGCGGGCAAATCTATGAGGCGCTGCAATGCCACACCTGCCACAGCGGCGGCGTAAACCCCGGACGTGAAGGCAGGATTTTCGGACCCGACCTCGCCGGGGTCACGCGCCGCCTGAGCCGAGTGGAACTGGCGGATTCGCTGGTTTATCCCTCCAAACAAGTGCCCGACCGCTTCAAAGGCTACGAACTCACGCTGAAGCACGGCACGGTCCTGACCGGCTTCATCACGGAGCAGAACGAGGAGTTCATCACGTTCGCCGACCGCGACCAGGTCCACCGCATCGAGCGAAGCAAAATTCAAACGCTAGCCCTGCAGAACAGCTCTCTCATGCCGGAGAAACTTTTGGGCCGCTTGTCGGATTCGGAGCTATACGACCTCCTGGCATTTCTCGAAAGGTGAGCCCAGGAAAATGCGCTTGCAAAGCCGATAACACCGTGTTATGATATTTCTGTAAGGACTGAAACAACAGTCTAAAAGAAAGGGCAACATATGAACTGGCTGATCGTCACTTATCTCACCTATCTCGCTATCAGCGTCGCTCTGACCGTGTGGGTGGCGCGCACCCTCCATAAGAACGGACGGATATTCCTCGTGGACAGTTTTCTCGGCAACGAGCAGTTGGCCGACTCGGTCAATCATTTGCTCGTCGTGGGGTTCTACCTGATCAACATCGGTTATGTGGCGCTGGCGTTGAAATACGGCGCCGCTGCGGCGAACGCGCAGCAGTTCCTGGAGACCCTCAGCACAAAGGTCGGGCTCGTGCTGGTGGTATTGGGCTTGATGCATTTCTTCAACCTGTTCGTCTTCAGCAAGATGCGAAAACGCTCGCTGACACCGAAGCCACCGCCGATCCCCGCTGCGTTTGCTAACATTGGCCGCTAATGCCGGTGCTTTGCTCGCTCCCACCGTTCGATACAGTGGGAGCCTGTTGTTTCGAAACGACGGATGGTGCGGTTCAAGCACAGCCTGCCGCTTGCAATTTTGCCACAATAAGCTACGTTCTCAATCGATCCTGGAAGGGCGGAGAATCGCTCCGAGCCGCGCTCGGGGAGGAAAGTCCGAACTCCATAGGGCGCGATGCCGTGTAACCCATGCTTGTGCGGGTGGGATAGACACGGGCGGGGGAGTCGAAAGGTTCCTTCGACGGACAGTGCCACAGAAAATATACCGCCGCTGGAGCTGTGTGTCAGCGGTAAGGGTGAAAAGGCGGGGTAAGAGCCCACCGCTGCGCGAGTAATCGCGCAGGCACGGAAAACCCCATCGGGAGCAAGGCCAAATAGGAGACCACGGAGCGGCCCGCTCCACGGCCAAAAGCCGGGTCTCGGGTACTGGCTGCTCAGACAAATGATTCTCTCCCTCGCTCCAGTTTTGTAGCGAAAACGCGGGAGCATGCGCAACGATCAGCGCTGCAAAACTGGGGCGGGGCAGACAGAAATCGGCTTACAGCCCTTCCAGGATCCTGCCGAAATCGCAAACCAAAATCCAAATCCCAGAGCCGGAGACGTGGCTTGCTCGATGGCGTCGCCGCGATAACATTCGTCGAGTGGCCCCTGACGCGCTCACACAATATTACAGCCGCCGCGCGCCGCATTACGAAGAGATCTGGCGGCGCAACGACCCGGTCCGGCATTCGGAGCAACTCGCCATCGTGAACGAGATTCGCCGCCTGTTCCGAGGACGCCGAGTGCTGGAGATCGCTTGCGGGAGCGGTTATTGGACACAGTTCGCAGCCGAGACCGCCTCAAGCGTGTGTGCGATCGATACATCGGAAGAGATGCTCGCGCTCGCCCGTGCCAAAGACCTGCGTGCGGATCGAGTCGAGTTTCGTCGCGCCGACGCCCATGCCCTTGACGCACTCGCTGGCGAGTTCGACGCTTCCCTGGCCAATTTCTGGTTTTCGCACGTCCCGAAAGCGCGGATTCCACAGTTTCTCGCGGATCTGAACCGGAGACTCTGCGCGGGAGCCCTCGTTTTCATGGCCGACAATGTTTTTGTCGATGGACTCGGCGGCGAACTGCTGCGGCCCAACGATTCGGCTGATACGTTCAAGCTGCGTACTTTGCCCGATGGCTCTACGGAGCGCGTTTTGAAGAATTATTTCGACGAAACAGAGCTGCGCACGCTGTTTAGCGACTTTGCCGACGGCCTGACGATTACGTATGGGACGTGCTTTTGGTCGGTAAGTTATCGCACGCTGCAACAGCGTGGAACGAGCTCCGTCTAATTGCGCTTCTCCCGCTTGAGCTTGAGCGTCGGGATCGCCGGCGGCGTTGGAAGCTTCTCAGCAACGTGCGCCTTGACGAAAGCCGCGAGTTGCTTCCAGTCCTTGTAACCGACGCGTTGCACCAGCGTCTTCAGATCGATTCGGCCTTCGCGGAGCCACGCTTCGATATCGCGCACGGTCACAGGGCCGTAAATCTTCCGGTCTTCGCCGACGATCTTAAACACAGCATTGGGATCAATGCCCCGCAACAAGCCAGGCCAGGATTGCCAGGATTCGGCCGCAGCTTCGATTGGCGGCGGGGTCTCCTTCGCCGAAACCGGTTCGGCGCGTTCTGTCATCTGCATCTTCAGCGGCTCACTCGAAGTGGCAACTGCCTCGCCGATTTTTGTCTCAGGAAACTTGATATCGCCGATCCTGAACTCGGGCAACGCGCCCAGCCCGCCCGCGCTTCCTTCAGCAGCAACTCGCGCTGCCGCCGCAGACGTCACTGTCTCCAGCGCCTGGTAGCCGTTGACGACCCATTCCAGCCGGCCGCTTTGAAGATCGACCAGCAGGCCGTGCACGGGAGCCTTGGGCCCAATCAATGCGCTTTGGCGGATAAAATCGACGGCGCGCATTACGTTTTGGCGCTCGCTCGCAAACAGGCCGAAATATTCCTGGAGATTGTCGGGCAGCTTCGAACGGGGCACCCCAAGCGCGGCGAAGCGATCCGTCAATTGAAGCGCCGAGGTCTTGCAGACCAAACAGTCGCTGTGACCGATGACGGCGATCTCCTTTCCGCCTTTAACCGCACAGGCCAGCGCCAATGAACGCATCGTGCTGCTCAGCGGCCCGGTGATAATGTTCCCGGCATTTCGCAGCCAGATAAACTGCTCCTCCGGCACGCCCAGAACCTCGGGGATGAGCGGATTCAATCTCGGATCTATGCACGTCAGCGCCACCACCGGCAGGGCCGCCTCATATTCCGATGGGCGCAGACCGGCCTTGGCATCACCGTCCGTCGCGCGGTGATTGGCTTCAACGATGGCTTCGAACAGCCGCATCGCGTCGAGTGTGGCAGGTCTATAGCGCGCCTTCAACTGTGTCGTGGCCGCGTCATTTTGGCCAGAGATGGAACGTTCGGATCAGCACCGGGCAGACAGAAGGCGGAATCTGGCTTCACCGCAACCGTTGAGCTCGAAAAATGTAGAGAAATGGGTTGAGACCGGGTAGCCTCACTCCATGAATCCGGCCGAAGAGTATCGGCTTTTGACGCGACGGGAATTCCTGACCAGCGCCGCCGGCGGCATTGGGGGCCTGGCCCTTGCCTCACTCCTGTCACGCGACATTTCGGCCGCTGCCAAGCCTCTAGCAATCATCGATCCCCTCGCGCCCAAGCCACCGCACTTCGCTCCCAAAGCAAAAAATTGCATCTTCATTTTCCTTTCCGGGGGTACCAGCCAGGTCGATTTGTTCGATCCCAAGCCCAAGCTCAACGAAATGGCAGGCCAGCCCCTGCCGGAATCGCTCCTGAAGAATTTTCGCTTCGCCTTCATTCAAAAGGATTCCGCGCGGGTCATGGGCACACCGCGAACTTTCAAGCAATTCGGCAAGAGCGGCATGTGGTTCTCCGACCTGCTGCCAAACATTGCGACGTGCGCGGACGATCTTTGCATGATCCATTCGATGCACACCGAGCCGTTCAATCATCATCCCGCGACGATCATGATGAACAGCGGTTTCCCGCGAATGGGCCGGCCGACGATCGGTTCCTGGCTTACCTATGGCCTCGGCACCGAATGTTCCGACCTGCCGGGCTACGTTGTGCTGGAGCCGGGACCCGGGATTCGCGGTGGCGCGACGAACTGGTCGTGCGGCTTTATGCCATCGACATACGCCGGCGTGCTGTTCAGCAACAACGGCGATCCGGTGAAGAACCTCTCGAATCCTGAGGGCGTCACGCCTGAGATCCAAAGGCTCTCGCTTGACACAATCGCGAAACTAAACGAGCGCCGTTTCAAGCACATCAAAGACCCTGAAATCCAGAGCCGGGTTTCCTCTTATGAACTGGCGTTTCGGATGCAGAAAGCCGCGCCGGAACTCATCGATTTGTCCAGCGAAAAGGCGTCCACACTTGAGGCTTACGGCGTGGATCGCAAGGACCACTTGCCAAAACGCTTCTCGACAAGCTGCCTTCTGGCGCGCCGCATGGTCGAGCGCGGGGTCCGCTTCGTGAATATTTATATGGACGGCTGGGACCATCACGGCGGGATCAATGATGGTTTGAAAAACAATTGTGGCGTCGTGGATCAGCCCATCGCGGCCCTGCTCAAGGACCTCAAACAGCGCGGGCTTCTTGACAGCACGCTCGTCGTTTGGGGCACCGAATTCGGCCGGACGCCGCTGGGGGACAATCGCATCGGCATGAGCGCCGTCACAGGCCGCGATCATCAACCGAGCGCCTTCTCGCTCTGGATGGCCGGCGGCGGGATCAAAGGCGGACTCGTCTATGGCGAAACCGACGAACTCGGGATGACCGTCGTCAAAGATCCGGTTCATATCAACGATTTCCACGCCACACTGCTTCACCTTTTCGGGCTCAACCACGAAGCGCTCACTTATCGATTTGAAGGCCGCGATTATCGATTGACCGACGTGGCGGGCAAAGTCATCCATTCCTCGCTCGCCTGAGCATATGACCAAGACGGCTTTGCTGTTCGCGGGACAGGGCGCGCAGGCGGTCGGCATGGGCCGGGATTTCGCGGCGCAATTCCCGAGCGCAAAAGGATGGTTCGACCGCGCCAACGCAGCGCTCGGTTATGACCTCGCGCGGATTTGCTTCGGCGGACCCGAACCGGAATTGACCAAAACCGAGAATGCGCAACCTGGAATTTTTTTGGTGGGCTGGGTTGCATTCGAGTTGCTCCGGGAGAGGGTTCCGAATCTTGAGTTTCACGCCACGGCCGGCCTGTCGCTCGGCGAGTTTACGGCATTGGCCGCGGCCGATGCGATCGGTTTTGACGATGCTCTGCGCGTGGTGCGCCAGAGAGGCCGGTTCATGCAGGAGGCGTGCGAGACCACGCAGGGAGCGATGGCGGCGATCATCGGACTGGACGCGGCGGCGACACGGCAGGTGTGCGCCGACGCGGGCGTGAATCTGGCCAACCTGAATTGTCCGGGGCAGATCGTGATTTCCGGCCCGTCGGACAAAATGCAACAGGCATGCGAGTTGGCCAAAGCACGCGGCGCTAAACGGGCGCTGCCCCTTCCCGTCGCGGGCGCGTATCACTCCCCGCTCATGGCCTCGGCGCAGCCCAAGCTTGAGGCTGCCCTCAACTCGGTGCAGATCGCGGCGCCGCAGGTCCCGGTGATCTCTAACGTCATCGCGCAACCGCACGGCGGTCCCGACGACATTCGCCGGCGCATGGTCGAGCAAGTGACGGCGTCGGTGCGGTGGGAAGATTCGATGCGCTATTTGCTCGCCCAGGGCTTTTCCCGGTTCATCGAGCTTGGACCTGGCACAGCGTTGACCGGCTTCCTGAAGCGTATCGACAAGAACGCGCAATCGCTAAACGTCAGCGACGTCGCCAGTCTGGAAGCGACCGTCAAGGCAATCGCGGCTTGATCGCTCTTGGCCGCAGCGCCAATCCGGTTGACTCCACCGGAACAGCGAGGAGCCACAACAATTGTAAGCACCGCTAAGCTGGCGCATCGCTGAAGAGGAAGCGGAGGTCCTCGATGGTGAGCCGTTGGGCGAACTTCTCCTCGCCTAATATGTCTTCGGCCAGCGCGGATTTTTTCTTCTGCAGTAAGCGGATTTTTTCCTCGATGCTGTCCTTAACAAGAAGGCGATAGGCGATGACGTTGCGGTGCTGGCCAATGCGATGGGTGCGGTCGATGGCCTGGTTCTCGACGGCCGGATTCCACCACGGGTCAAAGAGCACGACGTAGTTGGCAGCGGTGAGGTTCAGGCCGAAGCCGCCGGCCTTGAGGGAAATCAGAAAAATCGCCGCGCCATCGGCATTTTGAAAGCTCTCGACGAGTTGGCCGCGGTTTTCGGTGTCGCCTGCGAGATAAAAAAAGGGCCAGCCGCGCTTGCGGATTTCCTCGCGCAGGATTCCAAGCATCTCGACGAATTGCGAAAAGACCAGGACCTTGTGGCCTTCCTCGATCAGAGGTTCGAGTTGTTCCATTAGCGCTTCAACCTTGGCGGCGCACGCCTTGGAATCGGCCTTGACAAGCCTGGGATGACAGCAGATCTGGCGCAGGCGCAGCAGGGAGGTGAGAAAGTTAAAGGCTTCTTTGGCGAGTTGCTTTTGCGTCTTGACGCGCAGCAGCATTTGTTGGGCGCGTTTCAGTTCCGCGCGATACAGGGCGCGCTGCTCGCCTTCGATCTCGCAGAGCAGGTCCTCCTCAACGCGTTCGGGCAATTCTTTCGCGACCTGCGATTTCGTGCGGCGCAAAAGGAATGGGCGCACGCGCGCGGAGAGGCGTCGCCGCGCGAGGGGATCGTCTTTGGCATCATACAAGCGCGCAAACTGCGAGCGGCTGCCCAATACGCCAGGCATGGTGAATGCCATAAGACTCCACAAATCCAGCAGCCGATTTTCAATCGGGGTGCCGGAAAGCACCAGGCGGTGCCGCGCGCGCAACGAGCGGGCAATCTGGGCCGTGATGGAGTTGGGATTCTTGATGTACTGGCCTTCATCGAGAATGACTGCGAGCCACTGCACCGGCGCGAGGCTCTCGCCGAGAATGCGAAGTTGGCTGTAGTTGATCACGTGCAGGTCAGCGTCCCCGAGTTTCTCACCAAAGCCGTCCAGTTCGCTGGCGGGCCAGACTTTGGGGCGCAACGCGGGCGTGAAGCGGCTGACTTCTGTGCGCCAGTTGTCCATGACGCTCTTGGGACAGACGACGAGCGCGGGTGGAATCTTGTGGCCCTTGCCGTTGGCGCGTCCGTTGCGCAGCCAGGCGAGCCAGGTGAGCGTCTGCAATGTCTTACCGAGCCCCATGTCGTCGGCGAGGATGCCGCCGAATCGGTTTTCGGCCAGGTAGGCCAGGAAGTGATAACCCTCTTGCTGATAGGGCCGCAGTTGGCCCGTCACTTCGGCTGGAATGTCAGGAGTCACTCGCGCTTTGATCTCGCCGGCGCGCCGCTCGACGCGGTCGAACTGTTCGGCGGGTAAAAATTTTTTCGCCGCGGGATCCGCCAGTTGCAAGGCGTGCAAGCGCTGAGGCTCGGCTGAAAGTTCGCGCGGATTCAATCCCAGGCGGGCGAGCCGTTCATCTTCCTCTGCGGTGAGGTTGAATTGCAGGCGGCGCCATCCTTTGTTCTTGAGACGCACGTAACCCCCGCGGGCATTGAGCAACAAGCGCAATTCCTCCTCGGTGAGCGTGGTATCGGCCACGTCGAGCACGACGCGCAAATCGAACCAGTCAATGTCAGATTCCGTGGCGTCGAGGCGGACGCTGCCGGCAATCGGGGCAGCCGCGAGAGTCTCGAGCTCTCCCTGGAGATCAACCTTCACGTTGGCGGGCAGAGATTTGAGCCAGGCGTTGAATTGCTCTGGGAATCTCTTCGTGACCCGCATGGTCCAGGAATCGTTGTAGCTGTCCCATCGAGCGTCGAGGGTGGCGAGGAATTCGCGCGGGTCACTCAGGCTGCTGCGGTCATAAATGATTATCGGTTCGCCGCGCGTTTGCGTTGCACGTGACTGCGAGGATTCGACCTGCGAGGTGAAACCGTTGTGGCGCTCGTCGATAATCTTTCCGTCGGATGTCTGAGCGGTTACGGAAAACCGGCAGACTTCGCTGGGGCTCGCCGGATACATGGGCTGCAGGGCGCATGAGATCACCGCATGCAGCGGGACGACGCGAACGCGCTCGCGCAGACGCGGCGGAAACTCGATCTGCAACGCCTGAAGAACCGTGGCGCCTTGCCGCGTCTCGAGCGCCGGCGCCGGAATCGAATTTACGCCCTGTGGATTAATGCCTTTGATGTCAACAGGCCCGCAAAACACCGTATCTCGCGTCAGATACAGAGATGGCGAGCCGGGAAGCACACATAACAAGGGCGGCACGGCTGAGCCGTCGGCGCGGCCAACATACAGGCGATAATCGTCGTCCTCGGTTGCGGCCGGATCGAGGCGCCACTGCAGTGTTTCCGTGGATCGCTGAAACAAATTGCCGTCTGGATTGACGAGCAATTGGTCGAACCCGGCCATTTGAAAGAGTTGCCACAATCGGTCGCTCGTTCGCGCATCGTTGTACTTAAACTCAGTGCGCGTGTAGTAAGTGTATTCAGTCGAAAAGCTATCCCAGAGCCACTGGGCCTGCGGCGACAGGGCGAACACCTCGTTTGCAAGGTCGCGCGCGCTCGACATTTTCAGCGGTTCGAACGCTTCCTTGCCCGGGCGTTTCCACTCCAGCAAGGCGGCGGATTCGGTCAAGCGCAGACGCAGTTCACAACGAGCATTCGACGCTGCTGTGCCCGGCAGCCGCTGTATTGTGTTGCCTAGTGTGTCAGTCCAGCGCCCGATCTCTTTGCTTCGTTGCCATAGCCGCAAGCGCTCTTGGACCTCGTCAAGATCAGCGACTGGCCGCATGAATTCCGGCACCTTCGCACCGCGTTCGAGCGCGGCGTGCGCGACGTAGCCCCAGAATTCACGCAAGGTCTCCGGAACGGATGGCCAAATGCACAGCGCTTCCCATCCATTACCGGAAATGCTCATTCCTAACTCCCCGAAGTCCCAGGGAATGATGGACCGGCGCGTGCGACACCGCTCGTAAACCTCGTTGAGCTTCTTCAGGAACTTGAGCTCCTGGGCGATGAGCGGGCGACCGCACGCAGCCTCCACTTGGGCATCGAATGACTTGGCGGGCGCCGCAGTGTGGCTGTTGGTTGGTTTGCCCTTGCCTGCTTGCGGTTGTGCCTCGTCGAGCCCGGTGCCGGCTTTAGCGCGAAAGAGCAGGGACTTCATCGCCGCATACACGTGCTTGCAATCGTCCCCGAGCGGGCAGGTGCATTCACCCAACCAGTTGCCGGAGTTGTAAGTGAGGATAACCTCGTACAATTCAGAACCCCGGACAGTGGCGACAAACGTGTTAGCTTTCTGGCATTGCAGCGACACAACTCTGCGCTGGCGGAAGTATTTCTCACCGCGAGCCCGAGCCGTTGGATACATCTCAGCCAGATACTGATCGGCTCGGCGAATCATCTCCAAATCGAGCACATCCTGCATATCGCGAAAAGTACAGGCTCGCGGATGATGACAAAAGGAGAAGCTGTGAAGAAGTGTGAACAGGCTATTAACAACGTATCGACAGGGTATTCGCCTTCGCTTTCGATTAACGGTCCACCGTTCCACGTGTGTCCGTCAATTGGAGGCGGTTGTGTAAGAAAGCGGCACAGGAGCGCCGCACTCCATGACGCTGCGGCGCGTCGTGAAGGCCGTTCGGCCATCGGCAGGTGCTCGTGGTTGTTACGGCTCGGGCGGCAGGCACTTGCACTTGTCGCGACCGTCTCTCGTGGATCGCGAAGATGCGCACCTGCGGCTGTCGCTCATTCGGGAATCGCAGCGCCTTTGTCGGCCCATTCACGCATTTTTTGCGCGAACTCGCCATGGGTCAGCGGTGGTTTCGTCCGGCCGTCGCCGGGATTCCAACCGGTCAGCACCAGGCTGTCTTCGGAAACGTGACGGATGATTTCTTCGAGGGTCTTGCCCCCGTTTTGTTTTGGGTCTTTCAATTGCCGAGCCAATTGGGCGGGCGATCTCCCTTCGAATACCATAGGCATGTCCGCGGGGGGAAGGTGCCATTCGGGATGGCCCGGCGGCATGTTCTCCCCCGGAAGATTCTTCAACTGATGGCAATTGGAGCATTTGAGCGCGTATAAACCCTTGCCGTCAGGACCGCGTTTGACGTTCTGCAGGTGCAGGTGGCTATCCTCACCCTGGAGCGGCACATCGCCCGCCGGATGACAATTCATGCAGCGCGGGTGCATCAACACTTTGTAGGCCGCCAGAAATGCTGCCCGTGATTCCGCCGTGTCGCCCTGGCCGAATGCAGCCGGCTGGCTCCGCGACGCGGGGGACGCCGCGCTGCCCCGTGG
The DNA here is from genome assembly GCA_022616725.1 of Limisphaerales bacterium. Classification (GTDB taxonomy): domain Bacteria; phylum Verrucomicrobiota; class Verrucomicrobiia; order Limisphaerales; family JAKEEH01; genus JAKEEH01. The sequence continues at coordinate 16,553 of JAKEEH010000042.1, forward strand.
TTTGGATCGACAACCCTGGGCTGCGGAGACCAATGATACAGTCACAATCACCGCCGCCGCGCATCGAAATTTGAAAATGGTTTTCATAACAGATTGCGGCAAAGCTATGCTTTCAAATCCTCGGAACGAATCGGCAACCTGCGAATGCGCCTTCCCGTGAGCGCAAAAATCGCATTGGCCACGGC
>JAKEEH010000043.1 GCA_022616725.1 Limisphaerales bacterium
ATGCCGATCAAAACGGATAAAAGCTGAATTCACCTTCAAAACTCGGCAGGGTCTGGCGCAGTTCCTGGCCAATCTTGACGTGGGTTTTCATCAGGGCTTCCGCGGGCGCGCTCATGAGGCGCGGCGCTCCGGCCGCGCCGGCCATTTTTTCCATGCGAAAGACAAAATTTACTTCGTTGCCCATGAGACTTTCCTCGCCCATCGAGCCGCCGCCACCGACAAATACCTTGCCATGATGCAGGACGACCCGGAAACGCGGCACGGCCTGATCCTGCATGCGATGCAACGCCTTCAGCGCTTTAGCGACCGACGGTGCAGCCTCTTCGCCTGCATGCCAGTAAGCGAGGAAGCCATCGCCCAAAAACTTATTGATCGCTCCCGCGTTGTCGTCGATGACCTGTTTGCAATCGGAAAGCCAGCGGCCGGTGATGCGGGGCGCTTCTTCGGGAGGAAGGCGCTGCGTGAACTGCGTGGACGATTCGATGTCGGCCACGAGCAGCCAGCATGGCAGGGTTTTGATTTCCTGGATGGTTTTTTCGGCGTGCTCGAGCGATGTCGGCCGCGTCGTCTTGGGATTGTGGAAGGAAAATGAATGGCTGCCAATGCGAATCTGGTCGCGATCCGAGAGCCGGCAAGGCTGAGTCAAACGCCGGCCGTTGAGGTATGTGCCATTGGCGCTGCCGAGATCAACCAGCCAAAACTCGTGCTCGCCCTGTGTGTGCACCATGGCGTGACGGCGCGACACTTTGTCATCCGCCAGCACGACTGTGTTGCCCGCAGCGCGGCCAAAGAAGCAACTGCCGCGCAACGGGACTTGCTGTCCCGCGCTGGACTCCAGCCATGCTTCCGTTTGCGTTTCCACTGAGGCCGAGAGTATCACGGCTCGCCGAAAATGTAAGTAGCCGATTCAGGCGGGATTTCGCCGACGCTCAGGCGTATTTCGAGCTCGTAGCGAGTTTGTCGTAATACGGCCAAAGGGGCGCCAGCTCCGGATCGCGCAGCGCGCGGCTCATCAAGTTGCCGGCGTCGTCGAGGCGCACGGCTTTCTTCATCCAGTTCTTTGCTTCGTCGAGGCGGCCGAGTTGGCAGGCGTAGCGCGCGAGGTGCAGGGCAATGATCCAGTTCGTCGGAAACTTCAAGGCCGCCGGCAGCAGGTTGTTCCACGCCTCCGGGGTGCGTTTCAGTTCATGGAGAGCGATGGAACGGTTGATCCAGCCGAGCGGATCGTCGGGCACGAAGGCGATCAAACCCTGGGCAATGGTGTGCGCGTATTCCCAGTTGCCGTTGCGGGCATAGGCTTCCCAGCGGACCCGCAAGACGTCGGGGTGGAAACGGGCTTCGAGGCTGATGGCTTTCAGCTCCTCGTAGGCTTCAGCCACGTTATCCAGGCCCAACCAACCTTCCGCTGCATTCAGATGATGCGTATCGGGGGGCTGTAATGGCACGAATTGGCGCGGCATACTGTTTGTATAGGCCCGAAATGGGAAGGTCACAATTGGGCGCAGTACGTACATAGGGCACCGCAAAAGTACGGTACTGGGATTACCAGAACTGCATTATCCTCCGGCGACGATCTTGACGATCTCGAGCCGGTCCCCGCATTTGATTTGGCGGCGGGAGAATTCCGATGGAGCGACCGCTTCGCCGTTGTGCTCGACCACGACGCTGCGCGGCGGCAAGTCGCGGGTGATCAGGAATTCCTCGATCGAGCATGGCAATCGCGCCTCGACGGTGTGGCCGTTTGCGACGACACAATCCATGGTCAGCCCGGGGCGCTCAGCGCCGCATCCCAGTCCTTCCACAGCGGCTCGAAACCAAGTTGGCGAATGGTTTCGGCCACTTCGGCGGGAGAGCGGGCGTCGGCGATATCGAACTGGCCAGTCGCGCGCGCGGCAGCCCATTCGCTGGCGGACTCAGTCAGCGGCACGATGCGGCCGCGTTGGGTGAGATGCAAATGTTCGCGCCCGGCTCCGGTGTACCCGCCCGGCTCTGTATGACTGCCCGCGCTCATGAGCGTGATGCCCAAAGGGATAAGTCCGTTGCGCAGACGCGCGGGTTCACGGGTCGAGAGCACCAGGCCCGCGTCCGGGAGGAAAATGCGAAAGGCGCAGACCAGTTGGACAAGTTCGCGGTCGGTGATCGGCTGGGGCGGCGCAAATTCGCCCGCACACGGCCGCAGTCGAGGCAGGGAAACGGTTAGTTGCGCCTTCCAACAATGGCGCAGCAGGTAAGCCGCGTGCGCGGCCAGGCTGATCGCTTCAAGTCGCCAATCGGCCAAGCCAAAGAGCGCGCCGATGCCGAGCCGGCGAAACCCGGCGGCGTAGGCGCGTTGCGGGGTCTCGAGCCGCCATTCGAAGTCGCGCTTCGGTCCTGAGGTATGCATGTCGGCATACACGCTGCGGTGGTAAGTCTCCTGATAAACGACCAGCCCTTCGGCGCCGGCCTGGACGAGCCGCACATAGGCGTGCGTTTCGAGGGGGCCGACTTCGAGCGAAATGCCTGGCAGCTCGCAGAGCAAGGCGGCAACACACTCGCGCAGGTAATCCAGCGAGACAAACTTTGGATGCTCCCCCGCGACGAGCAGGAGATTGCGAAAACCCTGACTGGTAAGCGCGCGGGCCTCGGCAACGACCTCGTCAACCGAAAGTGTGACGCGCAGGATCGCGTTGTCGCGGGAAAAGCCGCAGTATTTGCAATTATTGATGCATTCGTTCGACAGATAAATCGGCGCGAAGAGACGAATGACTTTGCCAAAGCGCTGCCGGGTGAGTTGCGCGGATCTTTGACTGAGTTGCTCGAGTTGCAGGCTGGCGGCCGGAGAAATCAGGCGCGCGAAGTCGTCGAGCGAAGGTCGAGGTTGGGCGACGCTGCGCTCGACGGCTTCGGATGAAGCGGCCAGCGACGCGGACACGAGATCCTTCAACGGCAAGTTGCTGAACTCAGCGACAAAACTCACATCTTGCATTTAACAGCAAAGCGGCGAGGGCGCAAAGGAGAAGAGGGGCCCATCCAATCCAAGGCGCTAACCGCACGGCGCAATTAACGTCTCATTTATGAAAGCGCCAGAGGACAGGCGCATACCACGACGCTGTCGCGCCTGCCAAACGCGCCTCGAAATTCCGCCAGGTCGTCTTGACGGGATTTTGATGCACATAGTTCAACCGCGCCAGGTAAGACTCCTGACACGTGAGCCGAGTTTCCAAAAGTTGAACCAGACCTGCCGGCCCGGCGTTCCGTCGAGGCGATTGATCCATCCAGCCGTCTGGGCGTGTAGGCTACTGAGCTACTGAGCATGTCCGAAAGGCTTTCAGCTTCGGCCTCCGATAAAATGCTTGTCATCCGGCGGCGTCTTCGCCGCCCAGTTTTCGATACAAAGTGGCGAGGCTGATGCCGAGAAGGCCGGCGGCCTTTTCCTTATCGCCGCCCGTCTGGTTCAGGATGCGATTGAGGTAGTGCAGTTCCTGTTCGCGGAGAAAGTCCTTGAGCGGTTCGATCTGCCCAGTCGAGCCCGCCGCGACGGAAGTTTTGGTGAAAATCTCGGTGTTCTCACCAAGCGGATAAAGCGAATCCAGATTAGTGCCGGAGCCGGCCTGCTCGCCGTTGGGCGCTTGCACATTGGCGGGCAGATCGTGCGACTGGATGATGTTGTTCTCGCAAAGGACCGCCGCGCGCTCGAGGACATTCTGCAACTCGCGGACGTTGCCCGGCCAATCGTGATGGCAGAGCTTTTCCATCGTGCGCCGCGTCAGTTGAACAGGATGGCCAAGCTGCTGGCTGATTTTGCGGCGCAAATAATTGGAGACGATGAGCGGAATATCATCGCGTCGCTCGCGCAACGGAGGAACGTTGATCGGGATAACGTTGAGCCTGTAATAAAGGTCCTCCCGAAACGCGCCATCAGCTATTTTTTTCTGGAGCGGCTCATTCGTCGCCGCGATGACGCGCACGTTGACGTAGGCCGGCGTGTTATCGCCCACCCGGCGGACCTCGCCGTCCTGCAGCACGCGCAGCAACCGGCTCTGGAGCAGCGGCGGCATCGCGCCGATCTCGTCGAGGAAGATTGTGCCACCATCGGCTTCCTGGAAAAGGCCCTTCTTGTCGTTCACCGCGCCGGTGAACGCGCCTTTGCGGTGTCCGAACAACTCGGATTCGAGCAAATTCTCCGGCAGGGCGGCGCAATTCACGGGAATGAACGGCGCGAACGCGCGTCGGCTGTTGAAGTGCAGCGCGCGCGCGACCAGTTCTTTGCCTGTGCCGCTTTCGCCGAGGACCAACACGGTGCTGTCGGTATCGGCCACGCGTTCCATCAGCTTGAAAATCTCCTGCATACGCTGGGAGGTGCCGATGATTTTGTTGAACTGATATTTTTCCTTGAGTTGTTTGCGGAGATAGATGTTTTCCGAGATGGCTTTGTTGTAGGAGAGCGCGCGTTCGGCGCAGGCTTTGAAATCGTCCAGCTTGAAGGGCTTTTCCAGGTAATGGAACGCGCCGTTTTTCATGGCCTGAACAGCCGTCTCGACCGTGCCGAAGCCCGTGATCAGAATAACGACCGCGGGAGGATGCAATGCGCGAGCCTTCTGCAGGATGTCGAGTCCCTGGGTGCGTGACTTTTCGAGAACGAGATCCGTGACGACCAGGTCCGGGGCCTGCGCCTCGAGGGCCTCCAGTGCGGCGTTGCCATTGGTGAACGGATGGACATCGTGGCCGTCGGCGCGCAACGTTTCGGTGACCATCTGCACCATGGTCAACTCGTCGTCGATGACGAATATTTTTGCCACCGTCAAAAATTTACTGAGAAACCGTGGGTCCGGGCAAGCCTGCACTCCTTGGACCTTGTTCAAAATCGCGATTTTGCGCATAATGGCGCGGAAATGAGATCGATGACGGGCTATGGCTGGGGTGAAGACGCGCAGGATGGCTTCAAGGTGACCGTCGAGCTCAGCTCCGTCAATCGCAAGCAAAGCGAGATCACCGTCAACCTGCCGCGCGAACTGGAGGTGCTGGAGGCGCAGGTGCGCGACCAGGTGAATCGGAGTATCGCGCGCGGGCGGCTGACAGCGCGGGTGTCGCTGCACGCCGGCGAAGGGATGGCGGCGGCGCGGGTCCACGTGAACCGCGCGCTGGCCAAGGCCTATGCGAACGAACTGAACCGCCTGGCGCGGGAATTGAAGCTCACGGGCCCGTTGTCGCTCGATACGCTGATGCGCGCGCCTGGCGTTTTGCAGAGCAACGAGGAAATGGCCGACGCGGAGGATTTCTGGCCATCGGTTGAAAGCGCACTAAAGAAGGCGCTCGCGATGCTGGTCAAAATGCGCGAGCGCGAAGGAAGCCATCTGCAAAAGGACTTGATGCAGCGCATCGCGATCATGCAGAAATCCGTCGCGCGGGTGAAGAAGGAAGCGCCACTAGTGCAGCAACGCTACCGGGAACAGTTGCTGGAGCGCATCCAGCACGCCGGCATCGAGGGCGTGACACTTGAGGATGAACGGCTTATCAAGGAAGTAATTTATTTCGCAGACCGCTCGGACATTTCGGAGGAAATCACCCGGCTTGAGAGCCACTTTCAACAGTTTCACGACTGCCTGAAGTCGCGGGAGCCGGTCGGCAGAACGCTCGATTTTTTGGCGCAGGAAATGAACCGGGAGATCAACACGATCGGGTCCAAAGCCAACGATGCCCGGATTTCACGCGAAGTCGTCATCTTGAAGGCGGAACTGGAAAAATTCCGCGAGCAAGCCCAGAATGTCGAATGAGTTCGCCGCCCGCAAACGCCAGCCCGCTATTGGTCGTCGTCTCCGCGCCTTCGGGTGGCGGCAAGACCACCCTGTGTCAGCAACTCATCGCGACACGTCCGAACGTCACCCGTGCGATTACCTGTACCACACGGGAGCCGCGCCCCGGGGAGAAGGATGGTGATGATTATTATTTCCTCGACGCGGCGACATTTCTCAAGCGGGTGCAGGCGGGAAACTTCCTCGAGCACGCAACCGTGCATGGCAGCAGCTACGGGACCTTAAAGTCGGAGGTTCTGAGCAAGCTGCGCAAAGGGCTTGAGGTGATGCTAAATGTGGATGTCCAGGGGGCGGCAGCGATCCGGGCGCATGCCGAAGGGGATGCGGAACTGAAGCGCGCGCTCGTAACCGTCTTTCTCATGCCGCCGACGCTGGCGATCCTCGAAGAGCGCTTGCGCAAGCGCGGCATGGATGCTCCGGGCGTGATTCAAAAGCGGCTGAGCGTCGCCCGCCAGGAAATCGCGCAGTGGCGGCACTTCGACTACCTGATCATCAGCACAACAATCCGCGAGGATTTGCGGCGGATGCAGGCGATACTCGACGCGGAACAGATGCGCCAGTGCCGCGCGCAACCGCCAGAAATAGTTTGATGGTATGAGCGGGAAATATGTTGTCCTGGGCGTTACCGGCTCGATCGCTGCCTACAAAGCCGTCGATATCGCCAGCCTTCTCACCAAACAGCAGTACGACGTGCATGTCGTCCTGACTGCCGACGCGCTGCATTTCATCACCCCGCTGCCGTTCAAAACGCTGTCACGCCATCCGGTCGTAACCGACCTCTATGATGAGGAAGAAGGCTGGAAGCCGACGCACATCGATTTTGCGGACAACGCGGACCTGCTCCTGATCGCCCCCGCCACCGCCAACGTCATTGCCAGGATGGCGCATGGGATCGCGGACGATGCGCTGACGTGCATCGCTCTGGCGCTGCGTCGCGAAGCGAAGCTTCTGATCGCGCCCGCCATGAATGGCAAGATGTGGGAGCACCCGGCGACGCAGCAGAACGTCGCAACCCTCAAAAGCCGCGGCGCGCAATTCGTCGGTCCTGACGCCGGGCTGTTGTCGTGCGGCTACGAAGGGCTTGGCCGGCTGACGGCGGTGGAGCAGATTGCGCAGCACGCGGTCGAATTGCTCGGCTAGCCAGCCGGCATGAAGCGGCGCGTCCTCTATGTCCTCGGCGTCGCGATGCTCGCCGCGGTGGCGGCGTGGCTCGTGCTCAAAAGCAGGCCGGGCAACCGCGCCCTGAAAGGAGCCGCGTTGGCGCAAGCTTATTGCCGCTCCTGCCACTTGCTTCCGGATGCCAGCTTGCTTGACAAGGCTTCGTGGACGAACGGTGCGTTGCCCGACATGGCCCGCTGGCTGGGGCTGGAGCCCCCGATCCTCGAACGTCTTCCCGATGGGTCGGTGGCGCCGGAGTCCAACGTTTTTCCGACCACGCCTCTCATCACACGCTCAGATTGGAACGAAATTGTGCAGTACTATGCGGATGCTGCGCCCGCGCAAATCCCGGAGCCGACGCCACGTCCAGTGATCGAACCTGAAACGAAACAGTTTCGGGTCAAGGACCTGCCATACAGGCGCCAGTTACCTATGACATTGATGGTTCATATCGACCCGGCGGCGAAACGCCTCTATGTGGGCGACGCGCTCACCCATACTCTTGAGGCGCTCGACCCGCTCGGGCAGCGGATTTTTGCCGTCGAGTTCGACAGCGGGCCGATCAGCATCACGCCGAGAGGCGATTACGTCGATCTGACAACCGTTGGTCGCTTGTTCCCGTCCGATCTCACCAAGGGCAAGTTGCTCCGCTTGCGGCCCGGTGCAGACCGCATGAATATCGATCGGATGATGGCCAACTTGCGGCGGCCGGTTCACACGATTGGAGCCGACCTGAATCGCGACGGACGCGAGGATTTCGTCGTCTGCCAGTTTGGGAATCGCAGAGGCCGGCTCTCGTGGTTCGCAGCCCGCAGCGGCGGAGGGTTTGACGAACACGTCCTCCTGGACCGCCCGGGTGCGATCCGCACGGAGGTGGCCGACCTCGACGGCGACGGGCTCGAAGACATCGTTGCCCTCATGGGGCAGGCGTGGGAGGGCGTCTATCTCTTCACGCAGACCGAGCCGGGGCGCTTTCGGGAGCGTGTAATCCTGCAACAGCATCCGGTGTTCGGCTACAGCCATCTGGCATTAGTCGATTTCGACCGCGATGGTGATTTGGACCTGCTGACGACCAATGGCGACAACGGCGAATCGGCTGCGCCGCCCAAGCCGTATCATGGCATCCGACTGTATTTGAATGACGGCAAAGCGGGGTTCTCCGAACGCTGGTTTTTTCCGCTGCACGGCGCGTATCAGGCGCGCGCGATGGACTTTGACTTGGACGGCGACACGGACGTGGCCGCGATTTCGTACTTTCCTGACTACTCAAAAACGCCGGAGGAAAGTTTCGTCTATATTGAGAACCTTGGGGACTTCCGGTTCAAGGCCGCGTCGATCCAGCGGCATGCCGCCGGCCGATGGATGAGCATGGATGCGGGAGATTTGGATGGCGATGGCGATGGCGACATCGTCATCGGCTCGCTCGTGCTCGGTCCGCCAAGCCTGCCGATCCCGGCCGAGATTCAGCGAAAATGGCAGGAGAACGCGCCAGCAGTTCTGCTGCTGGAGAACGTCGCCAGGTAACATCGAACGCGCCGCTTAAATAATAATGCAGCATCTGCGGGGCACGATCTTTCACCGTGCCCCGGCTCCCGCCTTAATTCTGATCGAGCGGCGTGACGACGCGATAATAGCGCTGCGGCCCGGGAGCGTTTGTGTCCAAGACCACCGCAGTGTGATTGTTCGTCCGCACATACACATTGGCCAGCCGCGTCCAACTTGAAGTCCCGACCGCGTCTTTATACTCGACCATATAGCTGCGGTTCGACCTCGCGGGGAAGGTCAGGCTCGTTTCGCCGCCGACAGCAATCGACGCGATTCCGAGATAACTGTTCTCGTCTTTCGGGTCGGTTCCGGCCCGGAACTCGTCGGCATTGCTCGCGCCATCACCGTCAAAATCCAGTTCTCCATCGGACCCGTTGTTCGGCAAAAACCCGAATTGGGATTCCCATATATCGGGCGCCCCATCACCATCGCTATCCACCAACACTGTCAAGACGGCATTGGCGCTCAGCACCCCGGGCGACATATTGCCCGCATTGGTAATGATCACCGTGTAGGTCCCCGCCTGATTTGTCTGCACGTTCGAAATAGTCAGCACGCGCAGGTTCGTGAACCCGGAACCCGGGAACAGATTGACGCCGTTTCTGCGCCAGCGATACCCGAAGGGCGCAGTGCCGCGATGCTCAAAGCTGAAGGCAATATTGTCGCCCGCAAGGGCCACGATGCTTTGCGGTTGCCGCGTGATCACCGGCACAATGTTCACCCGCAGCAGCGCGGGCGTCGTCCGCACAGACCCGATGCCGTCGGTCACAATGCAGTCGTAAAAGCCCTGGTGCGACAGGTTCACGTTACTGACCACCAGGGTATTGTTGGTGGCGCCCGCCAAAGTATTGCTGTTGTACCGCCACTGGTATGTAATAGGCGTGGAGCTGTTGGCGACCACCGCAAATACGGCGTTGCTGAACGTCATGCCGTAGGTCGCCTCATTGGTTGAGCCGCGCATGATCACGTTCTGCGGCTGCGATACGATGTTTGCCGGGATCAGCACTTCGAGAAACACATTGCTGCTGGCGATAGAGCCGGAAGGATTGAGGACGACCACCTGATAGTAGCCCTCCTGGTTCGGAAGCACGTTGATCAGGTTCAAGGTCGCATTCGTTTCGCCGACGAGGTTGGCGCTGTTGAAACGCCACTGGTAGCTGAGATTTGCGCCGCTGGCCACGACGTGGAGCGAAGTGTCGTTGAAAGCCACCACCGTACGATTCGTTGGCTGCTGCACAATAGTTGGCGGCATGCCCCCTCCAAATGCGGCGCCAGGGGTCTTAGCCGCGGCAACCCAGTTAGCAGGGTCATTTCCGTAGGCGCTCGGCGTGATGCGCTGCAGCGATGGCCCGATGCCATCCGCCGCCACGGGCCAGGGCATCATGTCCGAATACCGAACGCGCTCGACCAGCACATAGGGAACAAACCCGAAATCCGGCGGACCGGCGGGCTCTGGAACATCGGGCCGGCGCAGTTCAACAGGTTCGCTTTCGTTTGACAAATTGCCTTTGAACGCGCCATACACCGGCACCGACGCTGAGATGCCGTTCCGCGCCCGGAAACCGGCCAATTCGCTCGAGTTCGCCGGATCTACGCCCGCCACGATGATGTAGCCCCCTGCCGGGATGTTCACTCCCTGCGGGAAGGTGAAATCAACTGCCCCGGTCAGAGTCCACGTGTTGGTCGCATGCATCGGGTCATTGAGCGGCACCGCCTGCGCCGAGAAATTGTGTAGCTCGATGTATTCGTCCTCGGGGTTGTTCCAGTACGCGTTGCTCACAAACACGTCCGGCGGATGGTACATGATCTCGCTGATCACGACCGGCCCCACCCGCGGCCCGGAGTTGGCGCCCGGCAATGTCGGGCTGACCTGGGCTACGAAATGTTCCACGCCGACGCTGTTAACGTGGCGGCCAAACGTCACGCCTTGCGGAGCTGCCCCAAAGTCATGTCCATGATAATACCCGGTCAAATTGCCGTCGATATCGCCGGAGAAGAGATACACTTCATCCCCGTGCGAACTGAGCGAGAAGGCGGTCGGGCCGCTATTAAACACCGATTCGTCAAAGGTTAAATAGCCGTTCTCAGGAATCATCGTGCCGGTAGGGATACGATATTTCTTCGGCTCGCGAAAATCATCCGTCAGGAACCAGCCTCCAATGTTCGCCGGGGTGGCCCCCAGATTCCGCAGTTCGATCGTGTCAAACGGCGGCGCTGGGTCACTGTGCGTCAGCGCTTCATTGATTACCACTTGCGGCGCGGACACAATGGTGTCGCCCTGGCCAGGCGTGCCGTTTAGCGTCCCGCTGGGCCGCCACTGCCCTTGCGTCCCCCACGCGGAAGCGGCAGCGCTTTCGTCCACGACCACCAGCGAAAAGCCGAATCCATCCGTGATCGGATACCACTCATCGTCATAACTGAAGTCGAGGATCGGTTCGCGCACGCGGCCTTCCAGGATAAGGCGGTTGCCATCATTGGCGAGATTGCCGGCGTATTCACCCGCAATCAGGGAATTGATCGCGGTGCCGTAGCGATTCGTAAACGCGTAGCGATTTTTCACCACTAGTACCCGTTCGCCCACCGCGAGCGTCCGATTCGGGAATGTAAAATCCACACCGCCGCTGATGCTGAAGCCGTTCACGTTCAATGTCGTGCCGCCCACGTTCTTCAGCTCCAGGTACTCGAAATCTTCGTCAATGTTGGTCGAGCCCGGCCCGGGCGGCAGCGGATGGTACATGATTTCAGTGATTACCAGCCTGGGCGTTTGCGCAACAAACGTGGCGGCACTGGGCGGGCTCCATTGTGTCCACAACGGGGTCGAGGCCAGATACGCCCGTGCCACAACCCGGCTATTCGTATTGATGGTGATTGGGCCGCTGTACGCCACCGCTGTGGGCGAGATTCTCCCGCCCGGAAGGCGCGGATCGCTGCCGTCCAGGGTGTAGTAGATCGTGCCCGCTGTGGCTGAAGCAACGAGCGAGAAACCAGGCGTAATCGGCCCTCCGCTGGAGCTAAGCACTGGCGCGCGCAGAAACTGATTATCCATCCAGAGAAACCGGCCCATCGTCCATTTCTTCATCTCGGAAATGATCGCTGCATACGTTGGCTGCGTGTAATCGACGTGGAATGAGCCGCCCTCGGGATTGGGCCAGATTTGGGTGTTGAGAATCGGATATTTCGCGTAGTTGCGGACGGCTGCCTCGGTCAGCAGCGTGGCTAATTCATCAATCCGCGCGACGACTCGATTGCCATTCAAGACATTGGTCCGAAGGACGCCCCAACGATCCGTGATCTTCTGGCGGAAGTCCGGGTCTCCGGGCCCATTGGCGGTACCCGACGGGCTGACGGTCGCCGATCCGAACACCAGCCGCCGCAGCCAGATATGCTCTGCGCTGCCCATGCCCTCGGCTTGGTCGGCCCAGTACCATCCATTAGTCATGCCTCCTTTCAAATAGTTCGCGTTGCCGAAGCTCAGGTTCCAATCCCAGACCGGTTCGGGCTTCAGCTTTCCGTTCCGGTCCTTGCTGTAGAAGCTGCTCAGGCGATAGCCGTCGATCTGCTTCGTAAACTCCACGTGCAAGTGTTGGTCCACAAACGCGTCGACATCGATGTAGTGCGAATAATGGTTGGTGCCCGTCAAATTCGTCCAATTGGCCGCATATATTGAAGCCTCAAAACGGTTCAAGTAGCGCAGGAGATAACCCAATTGATTACTCGCGCTGGGGGTATAGCCGGGGCCGGGCCAGCTAGTGGTTGCACCGGGGTTTGCCGCCCGCATCGCGCTCGGTCTTGGGGAATGCAGTTTCAAGCCCTGGCCCGAGTGACCCGCCCCTCCTGGCGTGCTGAAGTTCAAATCACCCGTGCTGTCCTTGTCTTTCTTGATGATGTAACCGCCGGTGATCGCGGGCTCGTTGGTGTGAGACGGGGTCAACTCCGCTATGTCCACGCGATTGTTTCCCGCCTCGATCCGCTCAAATAGCACCATTACCCCGTAGTAATCTCCGGGATAAGATAGCTTGCCTCCTCCAGTATCGACGAACAACTCCACAAAGCGCCGGCGGCATGAGTAATGTCCCATTTCTTCCCATAATTCATACCCCAGGAAGTCGTTCATCAGGCATTTATCGGAATAGGGGTTGCGCAAAATCCAGTCGGCTTCCGCGGGCATTCCCAATAGTGACACACGCAGGTCATTTCCGACTTCGTCGTTGACTTCAATCCGGTGGGGCTTCTTGGGGAAAAGATCCGCCGATGTCTGGCCAGTAACCTCGAACTGGGCCAGACCGACGAATTCCGCTTCACCCTTCAATTCGCTGCGCCCGCGGAAGGTATCGATGGATGCCAGCACGCCGCGCGCCCTGGTTCCGCCTGGGGGGACGTTTGCCGGAATAGTCCGCCCATGCGTGCTGATGATCATGATCGGGACATTCGAATTAAACTCGCGTGTCGAATTATCGAGCATGATAAACGACCGGGCTCGAACCGCGCTGGGAAACAGGCCGGTCTGAAAGACTCGCGCCTTGACCATCAGGTTCGTTGAGAAAGTGATCGCGTTTGAGAATACCGGCGAATTCGCCGTTGGCTCCGTTCCGTCTCGCGTGAATCGGATGGTCGTTCCCGCAGGCGCTGTGATGTTCAATGTCAATGAATTATTCGTGTATGTGCCGCTTTCCAGTGAAAACACCGGCTCCGGCGCGAATCCCGTCCCGCTCGTCGAGTTTTGCACCCCGGGCGTCGGCGTTGTGAAATACCCGATTATGTTCGGGTCCACGCGGTCGCGCCCGTACGATACGTCATTCTGCTGCGCCGGGTAGGACACGAACTCAGATACGACGTTCGTTTGCGGATCGACCAGCGCCAAATACGATCCCGAATTATTCGACAGCCGGAAGTTCGTGTGCAGCGGCGCGGCGGCATTCGTTTTATTCTTTTGGGACGCCCAGACCAGCAGGTATCGGTTGACTGCCAGCGGCACGTCCGGGAAACGCCATTTGGTCAGATTGGTGACGGTGTCGGTCAAAAACCAGCCGCCTAAGTTCACATCTTCGGTTCCGCGATTGTAAAGCTCAATCCAGTCGGCTTTCGTGCCATCCTCATCTTCGATCCCGTTCTCATTATCAGCCATGAACTCCGAGATGATCACAGCGGCTGTGATTGCGCTCGGATCCAGCGTGTAACTCCAGCCCGGCCCAGGAACAAACGGGTCGGCGGGCAGATCCAGGTCCGCGATGCCGGGACTGGCTGCCCAGGCCACCGTGACCAGGCCCGTTGCAGGCTGCGGAAAATTAAATTGATACTCGCGCGGCGAAACCTCTGTCACGCTACTCGCTCCGACGCCGTTGATGCGCAAGTCCCCGGCTTCGACTCCGCTCACACCTTCGCTGAAGAGCACGTTCACAAATGTCAATGCCGTCAC
>JAKEEH010000310.1 GCA_022616725.1 Limisphaerales bacterium
GGCCACTCAATCTCGTGGGATTGTCGATCGAGAAGGTGATAGCGGAGCTGAGCAGCCCGAATCTCACCCGCCGGATGCTGGCCATGAATCACCTTGTGGACAACGTTGGGCGGGCGGCGCTAGAGCCGGCGCGGCGCGCCCTGGCGACATCGGGCGATGTCAATACAATTGTCTGCTCGCTCTGGACATTGCATCGCCTTAACGCACTGGACGCTCGCTCGCTCGGCGCCGCCGCCAAACACGACAACCATCAGGTGCGCGCCCACACCATGCGGGTGCTTTCCGAAATGGCGTCGTGGAATGAGGAGCATCGCCGACTCGCCCTCGCCGGGTTAGCTGACAATAATGCCCACGTGCAACGCGCAGCGGCTGACGCGCTGGCCCGCCAACCGTCAGCCGAACAGGTGACTCCGTTGCTTCGGACAAGCCAGCGCGTACCGAAATCCGACAATCATCTGCTGCACACTGTGCGGATGGCGTTGCGCAACCAACTGCAGGTCGAAGGCGCTTTCGCGAAATTGCAAAACCCGCCGGTCACGGAGAATGATTCACGCGCCGTGGCGGACGTCGCAGTGGCAGTAGCATCCGAAGCAGCCGGCGCGTTTCTACTCCGGCATGTCGAACGATTTTCGGAACCTCCGGAGACCGCCGGCAAATACCTTCGTCACGTCGCGAAGCATTTGCCCGTGGACGGCGCGGACCGGCTGGTGCAGCTCGCGCGCAGCAAATTTGCCGCCGACGTAAACGGGCAACTCGTGATGTTTCGCTCGGTGCAGGAAGGAATGGCGCAACGCGGGGCGAGTTTGAGCCAGCCATCACGAGCCTGGGGCGAGGAATTGGCCAGCAAGCTTCTTGAGGCCACCAACGACGCGAGCGAATGGCATAATACGCACACCCCGGGAATGAAAGAGACGAAGAGCCCCTGGTTTACGCAGAAACGCTCTTCGGCTGACGGTAACAAGAACGCGCGGTTCCTGTGCAGTCTGCCGCCAGGTGGCGAACATCTCACGGGCGTGTTGCGTTCGAAAGCGTTCACCGTCCCGAATCAGTTGGTTTTTTACATTGCCGGTCACGATGGCCCTCCGGACCAGCCGCCCCAGGGCAAAAACATCGTGCGCCTTCGCGAAGCCGACTCCGAGGCGGTGCTGGCTGAACAAATGCCACCCCGCAACGACACCGCGCAAAAGGCCGAGTGGGACCTCGCTGCGCATGCCGGTAAGCGTGCCTTCATCGAGGTGGTCGATGGCGACACCGGCAGCGGATATGCATGGCTGGCGATAGGACGTTTCGCACCGGCAGTAGTCACAATTCCCAAAATCGACCCAGCAGAAATTGCCCGCCGTCAGCAGGCCGGTGCCGAGATTGCTCGCACTTTGCAGTTCAAGAACCTGCAGCCGGAACTCGTCGAGCTCGTGGCCAGCAGCGATCCGGAGACTCAAGCGGCCGCCGCGCGGGCAATTGCTGCCCTTCATTCGAATGACGATCTGGCTGCCCTTGCCGGGTTATTCGTCGAACCTTCGCTCCCGGCCGCGACGCGGGAACGGATGGCGAACTCCTTTCGCAGGCCAGGCGAGTCACAAGCGCATCGGCAAATCGTCACTGACGTGATGCGCACGTCGGCGCGACGCGTGCAGGTCAAGTGCGCGCAAGGCCTCGCGAGCACCATACAGGGGAGCGAAACCCTGCTTGGGCTGGTGCGCCAACGGATCGCGCCCGCGGCGCTATTGCAGGAGCGCTCGGTCAGGGAGAAGGTGGTCGCGTCAAATCCGTCCTTCGAGACGCAAGTGGTGGACCTAACCCGCGGCCTTGCAGCACCGAACCAGGCCGCGGAAAAGCTGCTTGAGCAACGTCGCAAAGGTTTTGACCACGCCAAAGCGCGACCGACCGAAGGCGCAGCTTTATACACGAAGAACTGCGCAGTGTGCCATCAACTCGACGGCCAAGGCGGGCTGGTTGGGCCGCAACTCGACGGGATCGGCAGCCGCGGCCTCGAACGACTGTGCGAGGATGTGCTCGACCCGAACCGCAGCGTGGACCATGCCTTTCGCTCGACGCTGCTGATTTTGAAGGACGGTGACGTGATTTCCGGGCTGCTCCGGCGGGAGGAGGGCGAAATCATCGTCCTCGCCGACAGCACAGGAAAGGAGATTGCCGTCCCAAAACAACAGGTTGCGGAGCGGCGCGAAACGGACACGTCCCTGATGCCGGACAACTTCGGCGAACTCCTGTCCGAGCAAGAGTTTAGCGATCTAATGGCATATTTGCTGTCGAAGAGCGCATCGGCCGCAAGTCGAGCCGCGAAATAGATCTCAGCGGCCCATCTGCTCGCAAAGCGAATTCGTCGTGGTGCCTGGCGTGCACTTCTGAGGATTCAGCGCTGAGGCCCATCTGGGCAAGTAGTCAGTTGGATAAAACTCCCCATCCACCACGAGGACAGAACCGCATAGCGCGCATCGATGAGAATGCGGACATTACTTATATGACCGATGCCTATCAACCGATCGATCCGGCGGCCGGTCTCCCGGCCATTCGCGTGTCACTTTCAACGCTCGCAGGACGCTTTTTGTGCCGAAGAGTGCGACCGTCGTTTTCGCCCAGGCACCTTATCGAACTGATGGCGGAATTTCGACAGGTTGTCTGCGTCTGCGGCAGGCGTTCTGACGCGCAGGTCCTCACCGCCGAAGAAATCACGGAGAACAGCGCAAACCTGATTCGCTCCGGCCGCTGCTCATTTTGCGATGCACCCCACGATTCATTTCTCCAATTTCAGTCCAATGGCCTGATCCTCAGCCGGGAAGCAGACGGCTGGTTTGTGTGGCTCAGCCCGGTCAAGCCGGATCGTTACGGCGACGTGATGCAGGAACACCTGTTCTGGTATCTGCTCGATTGGACCTTGCAGGACTGCGTGCTTGCCAGCCAGTTGGGCGTCCCCGCTGCGGTGGTGAGGAAGTGGCGCCACAAGCTGGAAAAGCCGATCTCGCCTGACCACCGGAAGCCCCGCGTCGGCAAACTTCCAGCACATAAGCCGCACAGCGCCCGATCTGGCCGGGCCCGGTCATGAACGATCAGACAGTGGGAGCGATCTTTGGCCGGGCAATCTCGATCACGCCTGCGGAAACTGCGTATCGCGCGAGGCTGGCCTTTCGTGAATGTTGAGCTTTTGCATCAACGAGGCGCGGTGCTTTTCGACCGTCTTGATGCTCAGCGACATCTCGTCCGCGATCTGCTTGTTGGCCTTGCCCTCCGCGACCAGTTTCAGCACTTGTTCTTCGCGAGGTGTGAGGTGAGGAGCTCCCCGGTTGCCTGGTTTGGTGCCGCGCTCGAAAGCCGACCGCGTGTGATGGGTCATACGGCGCGAGATCTCGGCGCTGAAAAACGGCTTGCCGTGGCTGGCGTCGCGGACGGCCTGCAACACTTCGAGAGACGCGGTCTCTTTCATCACATAACCAGCCGCGCCGGCTTCTAACGCGCGACTGACTTCCAGGGGATCGCTGTAGCTGGACAAAATCAGCACCCGGCTTTCCGGAGCTTCGGCAACCATTTGTCGCGCTGCTTCCAAACCGTGGAGACCCGGCATGGCAACGTCCATCAGCACCACTTTTGGCCTCAAATTGCGCGCCATTTTAATCGCTGCGTTTCCGTCGGCTGCTTCGCCCACGACTTTTATGTCCCCGCCGGCCTCCAACAGACCCCTCAGCCCCTCGCGAACAATGCTATGGTCATCGACCAGAAGGACGGTGATTTGGAATTTTTTTGTCATAAAGAGATGAGATTCAGTTGTTGTGAACGAGACACCGCCTCCATTATCGCAAGGCACGAAAAAAGTGGGAGTCAGGTAAACACCCCATACGCGGACGAACATTCTCGCCAAGCGCTGCTCGGAGAACACCCCGAAATTCTCGCCCGCCTCACGCGACGGAAGGAACGTTCGATCGCCAGATTGTAACTTCGGGGCTGTTCTGGCAGTTCTACGCTTCGTTTGACACCAGCCGCGTTTTCCTGTGAGATGACGCCCCGATAAGAGTTATAATGAAATCTATTTACAGGATCATCCCCGGTTTCCTGGCGGCATTCACCCTGGCCCACGCCGCCCCCAAAGACGTGGCTCGATGGCAACGGTTTGAAACGACTCTGCAAAGCGCTGCCGATTACACGAACCCCGTTCAGCAGGCCAGCCTCACCGCCACTTTTACTTCGCCTTCCGGAAAGAAGCACAAAGTCTATGGCTTTTGGGACGGCGAGAAGACGTGGAAAATCCGTTTTGCCCCCAACGAGAAGGGAAAATGGACCTACTCCACGGAATGTTCGGACAAGGCGAACAATGGTTTGAACGTAAAAACCGGCGAGTTTAACTGCGCGGGGCCGTCGGGCAGCTCACGCTTCGATAAACACGGCCCCATCCGCGTCTCGAATGATCAACGCTACCTCGCGCATGACGACGACACGCCGTTTTTCTTCCTGGCTGACACTGCCTGGAACGGTGCTCTCCTTTCGAGCGACAGCGACTGGGACCTTTATATCAAGGAACGCACACGGCAGAAGTTCACTGCAGTACAGTGGGTCACGACGCAGTGGAGAGCCTCGCCCGAGGGCGACCGCAACAAGGACCTGGCTTACACCGGCAGCAACAGCATCGCGATCAATCCCAAATTCTTTCAGCGCCTGGATCAAAAAGCCGATGCCCTCACCAAAGCGGGCCTGTTGAATGTCCCGGTCCTCCTGTGGGCCATTGCTGGCGGCTCGAATCCCCGGGTCAATCCTGGCGTCTCCCTTCCGGACGACCAGGCTATCCTTCTCGCTCGTTACATGGTCGCCCGCTGGCAGGCCAACCCGGTCCTCTGGATCCTGGCTGGCGACGGCGATTATCGACGCGAAAAGGCCGAGAAATGGAAACGCATTGGCCGCGCCGTTTTTAATGGCATTTCGCATGCGCCCGTCACGATGCACCCCGGCGGCATGCAATGGGTTTGGAACGAGTTTAAGGACGAGGACTGGTATGGCGTGGTCGGTTATCAAAGCGGCCACGGAGATGATGACAAAACGTTGCGCTGGATGACGGAAGGCCCGCTGACCGAGGACTGGACCAAAATGCCGCACCGTCCGTTGATCAATCTCGAGCCGCCCTACGAAAACCACATCGCCTACCAATCTAAGATACCGATCAGCCCCGAAATCGTCCGGCGCGCGATCTATTGGACCCTTCTGAACAACCCGACCGCTGGGGTGACCTATGGCGGACATGGCGTTTGGGGCTGGGACGATGGGACGAAGCCGCCGGCCGATCACCCCGGCACCGGCATCCCGCTCCCATGGCAAAAAGCCTTGACCATGCCGGCCGCGGAACAAATGGCTTACGTTTATGATTTCTTCACCACGAACGACTTCCATCGCCTCCGTCCCACTCCGGTCTTTGTTGTCAATAATCCCGGCAAGGACAAACCGGCCAAATTCGTCACCGCCGCGCGTACCGATCAGAAGGACACCTTGATCGTTTACGTGCCGGAGGATCGCACCATTGAGATCAAGCTCAACGCACTGCCGCCATCGCCGAATATCACTTGGATCAACCCGCGCAATGGCCAGAAGAGCCCCGCAGTCGCCGTCGTCACCACGGACACTTGCCAATTCCCCACCCCGGAAGAGGGCGACTGGCTGCTGCTGATGAAAACGGGGCCGGTTGAGCCCGAGCCCACTTCTGAGAAGAAGGACGAAGCGAAGAAGGACGACAAAAAGTAGCTAGGCTCTCTCGGATACCAAGTACATCTCCCCTCCAAGTTGGAATGGCTTGCGGTCCACTCCGCCGTAAATCGCCACGGTGGGCAAGCCGGCCTCGGCCAGCATGCGTTGGACTTCAGCGGCCGTGTACACGAATTGTCGGCCCGGACGCGTTTCCACCTTGCCGTCGCGGATGAACGTGAATGTCGTTTCGACGCAGCTTCGTTCCGCCACGTAGCGATTCGTTTCCGCGAAAATAATATCACCGACCTCGTACCATTCGCGCTCCCGAAACCGCGGCAGAATCACCTCGGCCGTGCCCGCGTTGAGCACGAACCGCGCTCCCGGCTTGAGGGCGCGCGCAACTGCAGCCACAAATTTCTTCGTGTCGTGATGCTCCATGTAGCCGAACGCGTTACCCATGCAGAATGCCCCATCGAAATCGCCGCTCCTGTTCAAGTCGCGCATGTTAGCGCAGGCCCACTCCACGCCCGATTCATTTGCGGCGCGCGCGGCCTCGATGTATTCGCGGGAGATGTCAATGCCGGTCATCTTGAAGCCGCGGGCGGCCAGCTCGCGGCAATGCCTGCCGTTGCCACAGGGGATATCAAGAATGGCCGCGCCCGGTTTGCAGCCCAACACTTCAACAATAAAATCTGCTTCCGCTCTTGTGAGCTCCGGGGGCGTGCAGCGGTTCCAGAACTCATTCGCGATCCCCTGAAAAAAAGTCTCAAACCATTCGGTTGCCATCGCACTGTCCTACGCGGAATGCGCCGACGATACAAGTCCTGCATTTGGCTCTAACGACTCGGTCTGGCCTGCCCGTCGCCGAACTTTCTTTGCGCCTCCTTCGCCAATTTTCAGCCAGTGATTGGCAAAACGTGGAGAGCATGTCCCCGCAACGAATCTAAAGTCAGGCGAGCTGACAGTTCATAAGTATATGAGAACAATACGATTTCTCGCGATGTTTTGCGCGGCACTTATGGCCGCGAGCGCTGGGTTCGCCGCGACGGTCCAGATCGGCGCCAGCAAGGACAACACACTTTACCAAGCCGTCGGCGCCACCAACAGCAATGGCGCTGGCGAGCATTTTTTTGCCGGGAAAACCGACGACGGCTCCATCCGGCGCGGCGTCATCGCCTTCAACATCCGGGACTTCGTTCCGGCCGGCTCCACGATCGTTGGCGCGACTCTGACGCTCAACATGTCCAGAACGAAGGACAGGTCCGAGGACGTAGCGTTGCATCGCTTGCTGGCGGACTGGGGGGAAGGAAATTCAAACGCCGCCCAGGAGGAAGGGCGGGGCACCCCGGCTGCCCCTGGTGATGCCACCTGGTACCACCGCTTTTATCCGACCAGCCTGTGGGCAACGGTGGGAGGCGATTTTCTTGCTGCGGCGAGCGCCGTCCTCACCGTCAGTGACCGTGAAGGACTCTTTACGTGGTCTTCCAGCGGCATGGTCGCCGATGTGCAGTTTTGGCTCGATAATCCCGCCGCTAACTTCGGCTGGCTCGTTCGTGGCGGCGAGGGCGCGCCGAAGACCGCCAGGCGCTTCGACACCCACGAGATATCGAACGCCAGCCTGCGTCCGGTCCTGCGAGTCGATTTCATTCCGGCGACAGCAGTGGGCGCCTGCTGCATTACGGATGGCTCATGCGTCACCGTGAGTTCAAACATGTGTCAACAGCTTGGTGGCGTATATCACGGCGACAATACCTCCTGCACCCCTAACCCTTGTCCGCCACCCGTGGGCGCCTGTTGCCTTCCCACTGGGGATTGCACAAACGTCACCGCAGTTCAATGTGCCGCGCTGGGCGGCACGTATCAGGGCGCCGGAACGGTGTGCGCGCCGGACCTCTGCCCGGTCATTCTCACGCCTTTTGTGGACGCGCTCCCGGTGCCCGCGCCTTTGCAACCAATCACGGGCACAACCGGCGGCAGCGCCCACTATGAAGTGACAATTCGGCAGGTGCAACAGAAGCTGCATCGCGACCTGCCCACCACCACAGTCTGGGCGTACGGTTCCGCGTTTCCAGGGCCGGTAATCGAGGCCGGTGTCGGCCAGCCGCTAACGGTGAAGTGGATCAATGACCTTCGCGATAACTCCGGCCAACTCCGCACTAACCATTACCTGGCCGTGGACACGTGCCTTCACGGTCCCGATACTGAAGGCAACAAGCCGCGAACGGTCGTCCATCTGCACGGCGGCAAAGTCGCGCAGAAGGACGACGGTTATCCGGAGGAAACCTTTCTGCCAGGGCAGTCGCGAACCAACTTCTATCCGAACAACCAGCCCGCGGCGATGATCTGGTTCCACGACCATGCTCTGGGCATTACGCGGCTGAACGTGTACATGGGGCTGGCGGGTCTTTACATCCTGCGGGACGCCACCGAGAATGCGCTTGGCCTCCCCTCCGGGCCGTATGAGATTCCGCTGGCGATTCAGGACCGGAAGTTTCGCACGAATGGTTCGCTCTATTATCCCGACGCGTGGGAAGAACATTTCTTTGGCGACACCTTTATCGTCAATGGAAAAGTCTGGCCCTACCTCATCGTGCAGCGCGGCAAGTATCGCTTCCGCGTCGTCAACGGCTGCACCTCGCGCACCTGCTCGCTGTCGCTGTCGTCCGGGGCAACCTTCCATCAAATCGGCACCGATACCGGGATGCTCGTCGCACCCGTGCCGTTGAACCAGGTGACTCTCATGCCGGGCGAACGGGCCGATTTGGTCGTGGACTTTGGCCCCTACCCTGCCGGCGCCGAAGTCCTGCTGACCAACAGTGCGCCGGCCCCGTTCCCGGGCACGCCCGGGGTCGGCGTCATTCCGAACGTGATGAAATTTATCGTCACCAATGTCGCAGGCCACACTGCCGCGCTGCCGGCAACCCTTCGCCCGCTGGAGCGGCTCTATGAAACCAACGCGGTGAAGCACCGCGAATTTCTCCTGAGAAAGACCGCCGACGCGTGCACCGGCGCGAAGTGGCTGATCAACGATCTGCATTGGGGCGACATCACCGAATTCCCCGTCGTGGGTACAACAGAAGTGTGGAGTTTCATTAACCGCTCCGGGGTCGCGCATCCGATGCACCTGCACCTCGTGCTTATGCAGGTGCTCGACCGGCAGGCTTTCACTGTTACCAATGACATGGTCGTGCCGAACGGCCCCCGCGTGCCGCCGCCGCCCAACGAAGCGGGATGGAAAGATACCGTGCAGGCTGGACCAAACGAAATCACGCGCGTGATTGCCCGCTTCGACGGCACTGCAGGCCGTTACCCTTACCACTGCCACATCATCGAACACGAGGACCATGAGATGATGCGCCAATTTGAGTTGGTGCTGCCCCCGCTCTTCACGGGCATTCAGCGGCTTGGCGATAACGTCCAACTTACTTTAGCACCCACTACCAATCGGCTTCACTTCCTTCAGCGCAGGAATGACTTGCGCAGCGGCTCCTGGGTTACGTTCACCAATAATATTCCGGGCACGGCAGCGACCATCACCGTGACTGATCCCGGTTCCGCCGCAGGGACGCAAGGGTACTATCGTATCGGACTCTCACCTTGAATCGCGCGGCCGCAGCGAGGCAATTCGGCCATATCGGAAACGACGTGGACGCGAGCCCGATCTGCCGGGCTACCTATGGCAGCAGGCGGATGCGATAGTAGTGCTCGCCAACGACATCGATGACATTTGTGAATGCCGTCTGGCGGCTCGCGCTTGTCATTTGGGCTAACCGAGTCCAGGTCGGGCTCATCAACGTCGGTGTACCCTCGATCTGGAAGACGCCCCCGCTGAATGAGTTCCAGGTTACAACATCCCGACCGGAGAGCCGCTGCAGACCTGTGATCTCAGGCAAGGGCGCGACCCGGAAGACGCCGGCCGGTTCCGGAGGCCCGCCGCTGGTCTGTGCGCCGTAGAACACTCCGTCGCTCGTCTGCAAGAGTCCAGTCACATCATCGCCGGGGAGGTCCGCAAAAGACGCCAACGCAGTGATTTTACCGTCCACGGTGACTCGAAAGAACGTGCCGGACCCTGACGAGACGTAACCTCCATCATCGGTTGGAATCCAACCCGCGAAATCGCGGCCGCCAGCCGCGGTGGTTCCGTAGAAACTCCCATCAGCGCCCTGAATGAGACGGTCCGGTCCCCAGCCATTCGTCCCATTGAACCGGGCGAAGACAGTCAGCGCCCCGGCGGGCGTAACCTTAAACACCGAACCAAAGTCGTTTGTTCCCGAGGCCGCGTCCACGCCGTAAAGGCACCCATCGCTCCCGGCTATGACCGACCACGGACGAGAGATCTCCGATGTTTCCCAGGAGACCAGGATCTTGAACTCGCCGGACGGACTCAGCCTGAACACCGTGTCTGGCGCGCCGACGGAGATCCAATCTGACGTCGTGCCGAACAGAGTGCCATCCTTAGCGCGGACCAGGCTCGTGGGATTGATTCCGTTGGTTCTCGAGAACGAAAACAACGTCGTCAACGCGCCGCCGCGGGTCAGCCTGAAGATAGTCCCCCAGGCGCTGCCACCATGCTCGGTTGTGCCATAAAGGTTGTCATCGCTCCCATAAATCAGGACCCGAGGCTGGCTGCCGTTCGTGCCATTGAACGAGAAGACGATGCTTACCTCTCCACCGGCCGTCAGATGAAAAATATGCCCACGGTTCACGCCCGGGCGGCCGGCGGCGCCGTAGAAGCTCCCGTCCGGCGCCTGCAGCAGCGCACGCGGAGAAAAACCGTCGCTCTCGGGGTCGAATGACGCCAATATCGTCAACTGCCCTCCGGGCGTGAGCTTAAAGACGGTGCCATTGGTGCGCAAAACGGCGTTCACGCTGCCGCTGGTTGTCCCGTAAAGGGACCCATCTAAACCCTGAATCAATGAGGTGGGCTGCGTTCCGTCATCCGAAAAGCCGAACACAGCAAGCCTTTGCAATGCAAATTGGGTTTCGGCTGCGACGCTGGCGCAAGCCGCCAGCCCAACGGCGATTGCCGTCATGAACCCTGCAACAACCTTCACTCTCGTTAACGCTTTCATTGTGGACGCATTCCAGTCGTTGTTCCATCTCTTGTATCAGGAAAAAGGAGCGAACGTTACTGAGAAAGTGAGAAAGTGAGAAAGTGGGAAAGGGTGAAAGTGTGCACAGCTCACTTTCACACCTGCTCACTTTCACACTGTCTCGGTGGCTTGCGTCAATTCCACACGGCGGGTTGATTCCGCCGCGCTTCCAGCCGCGCCCGCGCCATTTTGATGGTCGCCTTTAGCAGTTCGCGGTTCTCGGCGCCCCTGGCCGCCAACTCGGCCTCCAGATCGCGGATGCGCTGTTCGTAGGCAGTGAGGCGCTCCTGTAACGGACCGTGAATTTCTTCCAGCCTGCGTTCCAGTTCCGCGACTTGAAGTTCGGCCCGGCGTTGCGTCTCGGCCAATGCCGAACTGCGCAAAAGCAGCCGGTCAAAAATCCTAAATCCTAATGACGAATGCCTAATTAGGATTTCGTCATTAGGGCTTAGTAATTCCTCAGGCATGCGTCGCTGGTGTGAGAAAGTGAGAAAGTGAGAAAGTGGGAAAGGGTGAAAGTGTGCACAGCTCACTTTCACACCTGCTCACTTTCACACCTGCGACAGTTGCGCTTCGGTGCGTCGTGCAAGCTCGTCCAGGGCCGCCTTGACCTTCAAGTCGATGAGTTCGCCGGCTCGCACAATGACACGGCCGGCCTCATAAGTGTCCGCCGACAGAATCGGGTCGGTGCGCCGCGCCCGGCTCTGGACCGTCAGCGCTTCGTCGAACACGCAACTCTCACGCACAAATCGGGCGAGAAATTTGCCCGCCCATCCCTGCTCGCCGCTAAATTTGGCCTGCAACTCTTTTCGGGCGCGGCCTATCGCGACGAGGTTTGTCTTGTGGAACGGCGTGCTCGCGGCCAGCGCAGTGTCGAGATCCACGAGCGCGTTCGACAGCGCGACCGGAACCAACCGCGCCTGTTGCGGCCCGGCTTTGGCCAGTGCCGGTAACCTGTCCGCCCGGATCAGGTGCTGCATCGGCTCGCGCAGGGCCGCCGTCAGTTCCTCCATAAGGTCCTGATCCGGCTCGTCCAGCGCCCAGAATACGGCGAGATTCGTTGTCAATGGAAATGAGCGGTTCTGCCTGCCGAACGTGGCGACCAAACGGCCAAATCGCTCCTGCTCCACCGCCTCTGCGTCGAGCCGCCGCTTCTTGTAGGCGCGTTGGAGCGCCTTCTCAAAGCTCTCCTTCACGCCAGTGTAGGCAGCCAACATCTTCAACTCAGCTTCCGCCGCCGCATTCGTGTCGTGCCGAAACATCGCTGGCACGCGTTGCGCTTCCTTCTGCCGCAATACCTCCGTCCGCTCGCGGTCCACGACGATGAGTTGAACTGGCGTGACGATGTCGGCCCGCGCTCGATCGCCCACTTGATATTCGGCCGCCCCGGACAATCCCGCCGCTAAACCAAACGAACCTGCGAGCAACCACTTGAGGCACAGGCGCCGGCTGCGCACTCCGCGTGATGAACGCCGCGAACTGATGGCGCAAACCCTTAAGTCTTTCTCGAAAATCACGCAACAAAAAATCTGAAAAATTTGTCGCCGGAGTCCATGCACTCATCAAACCCACACATCACCGCGACGTATCGCGCAGTTTCGCAGCCTCGCGCGGCGTCCGTTGCAGTATTTCACTTTAGCCATTGGCTTCGACGAAATGTCATCGGCGAAGCAGTACAAGTTGGCGGATACAGCCGTGGCGGAACAGCGCCAGGTCGTCCTGGAATTGCAGCGGCTGGTGCAGAGCATTGAGCGCTGTGAAACGACGATTACCGAGCTAAGGCGCGAGATTGAGGCAGTGCAGGCTCAGCATCAGAGCCGCAAGACGACTCAAGAGGATATCGCCTATCTGTCCGCCTTGCTGAAATGCGCGCAGAAAAAACTCGGCTGGGAGAAACAATTGGAGAGCCTGAAAAGGAAAACGCCGGTAATCCTGGAGAAGATTACGGCGTTGATGAATGACCCGAGGAGCCCGCCGAGCGAAGAGATGCGCGGGATGATGGTGCAGGCGTTGCAAGGAGTCGGTGCCGCGATGGAACGCCTCGACAAAGTAAAGACGGAGTAAACGGCCGCATTCAACTTGTTGCGGTCGCGCGCAACCGGGTGCCCTTGCTGGCGCCGGAGTCACGCTTGCGCTTCGAGCCGAGACGCGCCACATTGCAGGCAGAAAGGACCTCGCGACTTTTATGGCAGCTATTTTTCGTCGTTTCAGCGAAACACACGAGACGCGCGGTTCCACGCCATTTACCGACCGCGGCACCGGTTTCAGCGGATGGCGCGTCCGCCTGGACACCAGCCGTGCCGTGCCGACCCCGGCGGCAGGCGGAGGACGCGTCTATGTGGGCGCGGGATTCGGGAGTTACGATTTTTATTCCTTCGATGCCCTGACTGGCCGGCAGGCGTGGCATCTCTCGACGACCGATGATGGCCCGACGGCAGCAGTCCTTGCCGACGGATTCGTGCTTTTCAACACCGAAAGCTGCACGCTTGAAATCGTTCAGGCGCGGAGTGGGGAACGAGTCTGGCATCGCTGGCTGGGCGACCCGTTGCTGGCGCAACCCGCGGTCATGAATGGTCGCGTCTTCATGGTTTACCCGAAGAATGGATCGCACTGGCTTGGCGCGTTCGCGCTCGCGGATGGCGCGCCTCTATGGGAGACTCGGCTCGATCACGACGTGATCACCGCCCCCGTTGTCGCCGAAGGCAGAGTGTATCTTTCGACATTCGATGGCACCGTTTGGTGCATCCAGCCTGAGAATGGACGGGTGCAATGGAGCCAGCAACTCCAGGCCACCTCGGCGCCCTGGATTTTTGAGGGCGACGTCTTCGTCGCGCAACGGGAGGAGGGCGAACCCGGCGCGCGCGAGAGTGGCGATCCTGGCCGCACGCGCTCGGGTGAGGACATGGCTGCCGACAAGCAGGCACCGCGCGAGCGCACAAGCCGGCACGATTCGGGCACCGGACGGCTCAAATCCAGTTCTTCCGCCAAAGTTGCGGAGTACCTGTCCCGGCATACGGGCGCGGCCCGAAAGGCATCGTATTACGCCATGGACAGCGCGGTCGGATTTGGCCACTCGCCAAGCAGCGCCAAGCTGCACGCGGCGGAGAAACTAATCGGCGAAAACCTGGTCAGCCGCGCGTGGCGTTTCCAGGGATCCCGTCCAGTCGTTGTCAATGGGATTCTCTATGAAACCACCGGCGACCGTCTCGAAGCCAGCGACGCGCGAACCGGGGAAGTCCTCTGGTCCTGGCACGATGCGGCCCCGGTGGAGGGCGAACGACGGTTGACTCCTCCCGCTGTCGCCAACGGCCATGTTTGGGCAGGCACATGGGATGGGCGGATCATAAGCTGGGATGCCTTGACGGGGGACGTGCGCTGGGCGGTGCCAGCCGGCGCGCCGCCCTGCCATTGGCAGCCGGTCGCAAGCGGCGGATGGATTTTCGCGGGTTTGGAGGACGGCAGCCTGCTCGGCTTTGCCACCGGCGACCCGCTGGACGACGGCTGGCCTATGTGGGGCGGCGGTTGCGGTCACAACGGCACGCCATTGCCGGAATCACCACCGCCGTCGAGCGCTCCGCCTCGCGGCGGCCATGAAGATCACAAGACCCCTGAAACCGCGCCAGCAGTGTTGGTGAACTAAGCCGCCAAAACCGCCGCACACTCTCCGGTTGCGCTTCGGGAAAAATCCTTGGCCGACCGCGAGTAGTGCTTACTTCTTCATCCGCCGGAAACGCACTCGCCGCGAGTTCAAAGCTTTCACCCGTCTTTAGCCGTGAAAAACTGAAGTCGCATAAACGGCGGAAATGAGGGAAAGTTAGGGATGGGGATGGAGCGAGCGAAGGGATTCGAACCCTCGACATTCACGTTGGCAACGTGACGCTCTACCAGACTGAGCTACGCTCGCTTCCGAACAGCTCACGACAATACGGCACCCGGCGCGAATTGCAAGTCTCGTTTTCCGTGGGCCCGCTGGCGGGGCGTGATTAAAAGCGGGTGAGAGAAAAGAAGAGATTTCCGACGAATAAAATGTACAAATTTAGCCATCTCTCTAAATACAGTCGGAATGACAGAGAAA
>JAKEEH010000311.1 GCA_022616725.1 Limisphaerales bacterium
CGAGAGGCTTCGTCCGAGGTGCACTTTCATCGTAGCGCGGCAGTCAACGGAGGCCACGCAAAACGCTGCATGGATTTTGAAGTGACGGTAATGAAATACCAATTCGGGAGGTATGCCCGCCTATGTGTAGTGGGCGCTGATGGTGGAAGGTGCGCTGTGGAAAGTCCAAGTCCCTGCGCGAACGAAGATTTCGCTGTTGACGAACTTCAAAGAAGGAGGCATACTATGCGATCAGGTCGGAGATCATTTTTCCTCGCGCTGGTGTTTGCTGCCCTGTTTGCCGGCCAGGCTTCCGCGCAAAACATCATCCTCAACGATGAGGGTACGACGGACGAAGCTAAAAACGTGACTCTGAGTGCAGACACGGGCGGTGGAAAGCTCCTTAATGGTTTGAGTCCTTGGCTCTTGGAACTGACGATTGGAAGTACCAAAATCGACGTCAGTAAATGTGCACTTTTAGTCACCAACAACACGAGGGGACATATTATAGCGCCGATGAATCTGAAGGCGGGAAAATACAAAGTGAAAATCAAGGTCCAATTCGCCGATGGAAGCACAGGTGTCGATGAACGGGACGTCACATTCGACAAGACTCAGGTCGAATGCTTGTCTCCGCGTCCGCGCCCAGTCGAGTGCTTGCAGTTGACAGCCTTCTTGCGATCGTACAAATTGTCAATTGAGCCAACGCTGTCCGGTTGATCCGG
This sequence comes from Limisphaerales bacterium, assembly GCA_022616725.1. Classification (GTDB taxonomy): domain Bacteria; phylum Verrucomicrobiota; class Verrucomicrobiia; order Limisphaerales; family JAKEEH01; genus JAKEEH01. The sequence goes on from JAKEEH010000311.1 coordinate 705, forward strand.
CACTACGGGCGGCGCGACGAGACTTCGCATCGGAGTTGAAGGCCTGAGGACTCCAGTCATCAACAAGGGATTGGAAGCGAGGTATCGATGCGTAAAGGATTTACTCTAATCGAAACGCTCGTCCTCATTGGCATCATAGCCATTCTCATTGGGCTATTGCTTCCTGCAGTGCAAAAAGTGCGCGAATACGCGTTGTTACTCGAAAGTCACAACAATCTAAAACAAATCGCCCTGGCACTTCACGGTCTAGCCAGCCTAAACAAAGGGAAGCTCCCAGGAAGCATGAGAAGCGAATCTCCGTACGAGCATGACACGTTGGTCGCCTTGTTGCCACATATAGAACGAGAAAGCCTTTACAATTGGTACCTGAAGTCTTCGCCCGGAAGGCTGGACTATTTGCGGATGCAGATTCCGGCTTACGTCAATCCACTTGATCCTTCGATGGGGATGAGAAATCCGGCGTTCGTCTGGGGAAACATCAGCCCCGTGCGACTGTCGGTTTCGAGCTACGCGCTCAACGCGCAGTTTTTCGCGTTTTACCCGCGCATGAGCCGAATGACTGACGGCGCCGCGCAGACGATCTGGCTGTCGGAGCATTACGCTTGGAATTGTAACCGGACGACTTTCATTTACACGATTGGCGCGTCGAACAAGTGGGATACTCAACCGCCGACTTTCGCGAACGGCGGATCGATGGGGGGTCGCCCCGCGCCGGGTGATTACTATCCGATCACTTCGGGCAACCCGCCTACTAGCGTCGCCGCGGAAGGCAAAACATTTCAGGTGCGGCCGACGATTGATGGCTGCGATCCGCGCCTTCCGAATGCCAGCTCCACACGTGGCCTGCAAATCGCGCTTGGAGACGGTGCCGTCCGCATCCTCGCGCCTTCCATCAGTCCCCAAATCTTTTGGGGAATGGTCACCCCGGGCGGCGGAGAAGTCGTTGCTCTCCCTGACTAACTCGAGATTTGCACTCATTAGCCTTCCGGCTTCTTGACCGCTTCCGTCTTATATACCCGAATGGAATTCAGTGTTTTGAGCACTTCGTGGAAGTTTTGCGGCCGGTCTTCGCGTTTTTTGGCCAGACATTGCAGCACGAGCTTGGCGAATTCGTCGGTGATGTCCGGGTTGTGATATTGCGGGCTCACTGCTTTCTCCGTCACATGCTTTTGCAATAGTTCCTGGCTGGTCATGCCCCGGAAAGGAGGGCGATAAGTCGAGATCTCGTAGGCAGCCGCGCCAAAGCTATAGATGTCGGCCCGGCCGTCGAGCGGTTCGCCCATGATCTGCTCCGGCGACATGTAGCTGCGCGTGCCGGCGACCTGCGCTTTCTTGCGAAACAGTTTGCCGAAAAAGGACGGCTTCTCGATGCGCCGGGCGAGGGCGAAGTCGATGATGCGCAATTCGCCCGCGCTGTTGACGAGCATGTTGTCCGGCTTCACGTCGCGATGGACCCAGCCGCTGGCCGTGATATAGGCCAGGGCGGTGGCCGATTGCTTGAAGATGCTGTGGGCCCGCTCCTTGATGAAGTCGTACTGCTTGCGCATGATGCGCAGCTTGAGCGAGCCGGCGGGAAAATACTCCATCACGTAGTACGGGTTCTTGAGATTCTTGCCGACCTGGACAATGCGGATCACATTGGGATGGGCCATTTGCTTGCCCACGTTCGCTTCGTGAATGATCGAGCGCCTGAGCGCCGCGTCGTTCACTTTTTCCGGCAAGAGCAATTTCATGGCGAAATGGCGGTGGCTCGAGACCTCGACCACTTCCCACACCTGGCTCGACTGACCCGTCGCCATGCAGTTTTGCAGTTTGTAACCGTCGATGACTTCGTCTGCCACGCCGAATCTCCTCACCACTAACCACTCACCAATATTCCTCAAAGTGAATATTCCCCTTCATCTTAACGCTCGGCTGATCCATGCGAAACTGTCGTTTCTCCAGAATCTCGATGACGCCCAGGGTTTTTGGATAGATGGTCTGGCCGGTGGCGCGGTCGGTGGTCGGCACGCCGATCATGTTGGGGTTGCCGCACAGATACACGTGAGTCTTGGCGGGATCGAGCGTTTGGTCAAGCCGTTCTTCAAGCTGACCGCTGGTCAAGAGGTCCTGGATGTAGACTTTGTGGCCGGCGTTTTGCGCCTCGCGCGTCGTCAGGGCCAGATAAGTGTAGTTGGAATGCCGCCGCATCAGATCATCGTGCAGCGCCAAATAGGCGAGATCGCGCTGATAGCGTACGCAGCAGGCAGCGAGGATGCGGCCGGTGTGCCCGCGTCTTAACAGTTCCCAGAGCATGTAATTGTGCGGCGCTTCGCCCGTGCCAGTCGAGAGAAACAGCACGGTGTCGCCGGGCTGCACCGGGTCGAGCGTGAAATGGCCGGTTATCTTTTCGCCCAGGAAGATGCGGTCGCCTTCGTTGAGCACGAACAGGCGCGGCGTCAACGCGGGCGGCCCCTTGGCGGATTCGCGCACCAGGACGATGTAGAATTCAACCCAATCCTGCTTCTCCAAATCGAAGAGTTGACCCTGCTCGTCGAGCACGGAACAACCTAGCGAATAGGCCCGCCGGATGAGCTTTTTCTCCTCACCCGGCTTGTCGATTTCCGGCTGGCAATCGGGATGGCGCGGCTCCCAGTGTCCCAGGCCGAGCGTGCCGTACTGTCCCGGTTTGTGCTTGGGCACCGGGAAATCCGGACGCACGCGCACGATCATGAGGTCCTCGTGCACGCGCTTCAGCGTCGCCAGCGTGGCGTTGTACTGCTTTTGGCGCAGCTCGGCGATTTCGGCGGGCGTCATGCGGCGGCTTCTCCGGGACGGATCACGATGGTGTTCCTAATCCCTATCTTACAAATGCATTCGCTTTAGGCTTACTCGAAAACAGCCGTCGCCGCACGGCCCCCAGTCCCCGAAACAGAAACGGCACGCACGCCGCGATGACCGCCACAAACAGAACCCGCAGCCACGGTCGCTCAAGAGGAAAGTCATAAAGCAGCACCGTATTGTCGGACATGACCGCGAGAGTGCGTTCATCCTGCGAGAATTGGCCTTTGCGCATGTCCCGCCATACACCTAGCTCCGCGCCGCTGTCCAGATCATGAACGTACACCCGAGCAACGCCATCATTTGGAGAGGAAACGCCGAACCACTGTGTAATGCGCTTCCAAAGCGATCGCGGTCTAATCACACCACCTCCGAAGGTGGAGCTGACAAGAAACCGGCCATCTGATGATAGATTAGGTTCGAAACTGCCTGGAATCTCCACTCGCTTGTAGGATTTGGAGGGAAGCTTCCAAACATCCGCCCAGTAAGCGATTCGGACAAGCGTCTTCCCGTCCCTCGACAATGCGAACTCATCACAGTTTGGGTTGCTTCTTACGCGCAGAGTTGGAACCTGGATCAGTTTCTCAAAAGACGGCACGGCTATGACGGTAGTCATCTCCTGCCCGCACATGACGAGAGCGCCCGGGATTCGCCTTCCGCCGGACGACTCATGTTCGCAGTCGAAGCTGTTAAGGAAGCGTGCGTCCTCAATCGAAAAGAGCGTGGTTTTTGGGAAATCCCTTCCTAAGAAGTAGAATCTTCCGTCAGTGCCTCTCACCGTGTGGCCCCGAAATGGGATATACCATTCTTTCACCATGTGGCATTTGCCGAGTTCGTCCAGTTTCCAGTGCCGAAACTTCTCGCCTTCTGGCATCAGGCGTGCCTCGAGAATGGTTTGCGTCTCGACGAAGTGATAGTAATGAACCGGTATACGTGGGTCAGGCGGATAAGGCCCGTCATCGCTCGCGAAAACATGAACGCGCTGTTTGGTTTGGAGATCCCACAGCCCGCGAAAAGTCTTCGGATCGCGCTGTGAAATCAACAGGGTGCAATCGGGCGACAGCGTCTTGATCGATTCACCTTCCGGAAGCGTCAACTTGGTTCGAGGCCAATGCGGCATTTGCCACCAGGCGACAACTCCCGCTCCGATGCCCAGGACGAGCGCCCAGCGCACGCTGCGGTTCTGCAGAATTCCACGCCAATTCGCCATCGCTCCAACTTAAGCTTTTTTCCTCGATTCCACAATTCCCTTGGCACGGTCAAGCGATTACCATGCAGTGCAAATTGTTCCGAACCGCACCCGAGTTGTTCCGAGCCGCGCCC
>JAKEEH010000312.1 GCA_022616725.1 Limisphaerales bacterium
AGTGCTCGTGCAGAATCGCGTCGCCATCGCGTCGCCGAAGTTGCCAGAGGAGGTGCGCCGCCTTGGGGTGACGACCACGAAACGGTCGCCCGATCTCACGATGGTGGTGCATCTGACGTCGCCCGACAACTCCCGCGACGAACTCTATATCGGCAACTACGCGTTTCTTCAGGTCAAGGACCAGATCGCACGCATCCATGGCGTCGGGGATGTCATCGCCTTCGGAGCGCGCGACTACGCGATGCGCGTCTGGCTCGACCCAGAAAGACTTGCCTCCCGCAACATGACAGCCAGCGACATCGTCCGCGCCATTCGCGAGCAGAACCTCCAGGTGGCCGCCGGGGCAATCGGCCAGCCGCCCGTGCCGGCGGGAAATGATTTTCAACTCACCATCAGCACGCAGGGAAGATTGCTGGACGAGCAACAGTTCGGCGACATCATTGTCAAGCAGGGCGCGCAGGGACAGATCACGCGCGTGCGAGACGTGGCCCGCGTCGAACTTGCCGCCCGCGATTACTCGATTGCCTCGCAGCTCAACGGCAAGCCTGCCGCAGCGATGGTCATCTTTCAGCTTCCAGGCTCAAATGCCATCGAAACTTCCGATCGGGTGCGGGCGAAGATGGAGGAGTTGAAAGGGAATTTCCCACCAGGGGTTGATTATCGCGTCGTGTATGACACCACCATCTTCGCCCGTGAATCCATCCGCGCGGTGGTGACCACGTTGTTCGAGGCCGTGCTGTTGGTGGTCTTGGTGGTGATTGTTTTCCTTCAGAGCTGGCGCGCCTCAATCATTCCGCTGCTCGCAGTGCCCGTGTCGCTCATCGGCACACTGGCAGTGATGCAGGCGTTTGGTTTCTCGCTGAACAACCTCTCTTTGTTCGGCCTGGTGCTCGCCATCGGCATCGTGGTGGACGACGCCATCGTGGTCGTGGAAAACGTCGAGCGCAACATCGCGCTCGGCCTCAGCCCAATTGAAGCGACGAAAGAGGCAATGAACGAAGTGAGCGGGCCGGTCATTGCCGTCGCCCTGGTTCTCTCGGCGGTGTTTATCCCGACCGCTTTCCTGAGCGGCATCACCGGGCAGTTCTATCGGCAGTTCGCGCTGACCATTGCCGTTTCGACCCTCATCAGCGCGTTCAACTCACTGACTCTTTCTCCGGCGCTAAGCGCGATATTGTTGAAGAGCCATCACGTCCGAAAAGACTGGTTCGCCAGAGGCATGGACCGGGTGCTCGGCTGGTTTTTCCGCCTGTTCAACAAAACCTTCGAGCGCGCGACCAACGGCTACACACGCGCCGTAGGTGGGACGCTTCGCCGCGCCGGCATCGCCCTGGCCGTGTATGCCGGATTGCTCCTGCTGACCTGGGGCGGCTTCAGAATCGTACCGACCGGTTTTATCCCGACACAAGACCAAGGCTATCTGATCGTCTTTGCCCAACTGCCCGACGGCGCAAGCCTTGAACGCGCGCAGAAAATCATTACGCAGGCCGGCGAAATCGCGCGGACGATTCCCGGCATCAGGAATACGGTCGAGTTTCCGGGTTACAACCTGCTCGTGGGCGCGAATCTTCCCAACGCCGGAACGATGTTCGTCGGCCTGGACGAATTCAGCCTGCGCAAAGACCCGCGCCAGTCCGCGCCAGCATTGATTGCCGAGCTCAACGCGCGTTACGCCGAATTGCACGACGCGCGCGTGGTTGTCCTCTCACCACCTCCGGTGCGCGGCCTCGGCAGCACGGCGGGCTTCAAGATGATGATTCAGGACCGCGCCGACGTGGGCCTGGAGACGCTGGCGGGTACGTCATTTCGGATGATGGTCAACGGCAGCCAAACTCCCGGCCTCGCACAAGTGTTCACGACATTCACTACGCGCGTGCCGCAAATCTTCGTGGATGTCGATCGTGTGAAAGCCAAGAGCATGGGCGTGGCGCTAGCCGATTTGAACGACACGTTGCAGATCTACCTTGGCTCGCTCTACGTGAATGACTTCAACCGATTTGGCCGCACCTATCAGGTCACAGCGCAAGCCGACGCTGACTTCCGTCTGCGCACCGAGGACATCGCCCGTCTCAAAACGCGCAACGCGGCCGGTGACATGGTACCGCTGGGAACACTCGTGGACGTCAACGAAACCACCGGTCCGGACAAGGTCATTCGATACAACATGTATCCCGCCGCCGACATCAACGGTGTCGCGCGGCCCGGCGTGAGTTCGGGCCAGGCGATCACGCTGGCGCAGCAACTCGCCGCGAAGGAACTGCCGCCCGGCATGAATTTCGAGTGGACCGACCTGACCTATCAGGAAATTCTCGCCGGCAACACCATCGTGTTCATCTTCCCGCTCTGCGTGGTGCTCGTGTTTCTCACCCTCGCCGCGCAATACGAAAGTTGGAGTCTGCCGCTGGCCATCATTCTTATTGTGCCAATGTGCCTGTTGAGCGCCATTGGCGGCGTTTGGCTGCGCGGGATGGACAACAACATCTTCACGCAAATCGGCCTTATCGTGCTTGTCGGTCTGGCGAGCAAGAACGCCATCCTCATTGTCGAATTCGCGAAGCAACTCGAAGATTCCGGGAAGAGCATCACCGACGCTGCCATCGAAGCTGCCAGACTCAGGCTGCGACCGATCTTGATGACAAGCTTGGCCTTCATCCTCGGCGTCGTTCCGCTGGTGCTGGCGCGAGGCGCGGGTTCGGAAATGCGTCAGGCTCTCGGCACGGCCGTTTTCTTCGGCATGCTGGGCGTGACGTTCTTCGGACTCATACTGACGCCGGTGTTCTACGTCGTCATCCGCAAGCTCACCGAGCGATTCAAGCCCGCGAAGCGGCTCGTTCCGGAGGCTGTCATCGCTCCCACCGCCCATGAAGCGCACTAAGCATCAACGCCGCGGTTGGTGGCTTGCAGCCGGCTTCGCGCCAATTATTCTTCTGTGCGGCTGTGCCGTTGGTCCAAACTACAAACGGCCCACAGTGGATGCGCCAGGCAGTTTTCGCTTCGCCGCAGGCGAGTCCACGAATTCCTTCGGCGATCTGCCCTGGTGGGAAGTCTTCAAAGATCCGA
>JAKEEH010000044.1 GCA_022616725.1 Limisphaerales bacterium
CGGTTGGATTGATCGGTTTTTTCTTTTTCATCCCTGCTGAGTGGCAGGGCCAAAACGCTCAGTCCAACCTTTTTTTGACTCAGCTATGGGACGGCTGTGACTGGAAAGTATAACGACCGTCTGCCCTCCGGGCGCAGAAACCGGCCTTTGGCCGGTGGGCGTGGAGCCTGCCGGGGTACGATGTTGCGCGCTGGCGCGGCCTAAATCCGTGTCCTCCGTCAAATCCGTGGTTGGTCTTTCAAAACTTTGCGCCTCTGCGCCTTTGTTGTTACGTGATGGGACAAAATGGGACATTTCGGGACGATCGTACACATTAAACCACGCTGTACCAACGGCTTACGACGATTACCGAATCAGCCCGTCCCATTTTTCCCGCGGCCAAAGCCGGACATTTCCGGCTGAAGAGATGACGATTTAATATGAACTGTTCTTTGACATTTAGATGTTGGCGCCATTGGTGACGGGCGGCGTTACGGGCTGGCAGGTTTCAGACTTTGTAACCCTGAAGTGCCAGCCCGCAGCAAGTTGGTCCGGCGTTCCTGGCGCATTTGGAGGCACTTTAAAGTCGCAAAAAGATTTTGCGGCGGTACAGGAACCGCGCCATCAGGATGACCAGCGCCAGGGCGACCACAGTGATCAACAACTCGCCCCCTTCACCGAACTGCGCCTTGATTGGCCCACCGGCAATCCGGTTGGCAATGTCGCGGAAAGGAAACCACGCCGCCGCGAGATAAACCGTAATGGCATTGGTCCCGATCCAGATGAACGGATCGGCCCATCGCCGTGAATTCCAGATTTCGATGATCTGGTAGAAGGCCGCCAGCAACAAGCAACTCCAGCCGCCCGCGACCAGTACGTAGGAGGACGTCCAGACCTTCTTAATGATGGGAAATTGGACGCTCCAAAGGTGACCCATCCCCAGGCCAACCAGCCCCGCAACTGCGAGCCATGCGACCTTTTTCTGCGGAGAAACGTCGTCGTTCTTGAGCAGCAAACCGGCAAAAACGCCCAGCAGGCAGGTTGCAATTGCCGGCAGGGTGCTGAGCAAGCCCTCCGGGTCATGGTCCCCGTCATACTTGCGGAAGGGCAGGAATTCCTTGTCAATCCAGTTCGCGAGGTTGGCGCCCTCAGCGAAGTTGCCCGCGCCAACTCCCGGCACGGGAACAAACGTCATCAGGGCCCAGTAACCGACCAGCAGGCTCACGCAGGCCATAATTAATCCGCGCCGCCGAAACGTGCAGAAGAGCAGTGCGGTAAAAAAGTAACAGAGGGCAATGCGCTGCAGCACGCCGAGGAGCCGGACACCTTCAAGCCCGCGCGCGATGCCGCCGGAATAGATGATCCCGAGCGCATAGAGCAGAAACGCGCGCACAAAGATACGCTTCAGGGCCGCGCTCGTGCCGGTCTGTTCGATCGTTTTCGTCAGCGAAAACACAATCGAGACGCCGACAATGAAGACAAACAGCGGGAAAATGAGGTCATAAAAACCGAACCCCTCCCATTTCTTGTGGGTGAGGTGACCAGCGAGGAACGCGAGTGGGCCGGCAGTGGCGATCTTGTGCAAACCCAGGATGATATCGTCCGCCCCTGCGATCCAAAACATATCGAAACCGCGCAGGGCATCGAGGGAGGCCAACCGCGAGGCGGTGGTCACCGGTGCCGTGCCATTGTCGATCGGAACTGCCTCAGCTACGGGACTGTCTTTCAAAGTATCCAATTACAGGTCGCGAACCTCGTCACCGGGGCGAGCTTCGCCCGCCGTGATGTCAGCAACGGTGTTTTGGTCACGTTGCGGACCGGTAACCCTGAGTTCGCCAACTTTGAGCCCACCGCGGTAAACGCTCAGACGCTTGTCCGCGGGCGGGACTTGTCCGATGGGGTAGGACAATACGGCGAAGCGGGCGGAGGCATTGACGTGCACTACTCTGCCGACAACGCTCACACCGGGCGTAACCACGACATTCGGCATATTCGTTCGGACGAGGACGCGCTGGCCGGTCTGAGGTTGAGCTTGCGTTTGGCGCCCCGACGGACGTTTACCGGAACAGCCGGCCAGGGCCATCACTAACGCCAACAGGAGAAGCGGCAATCGCATTGCACCCTTTACTAGCCAAAAGGCTCCGTACGAACCAAGGAAAATTTGCGCTTCGGGCCAAGTACTCACGCCAGTTTGGCTGGCCTGCCTTCTTGAGTCATGCCTTTTCTGAGCCTTTCCAACGCAGGTTGGAGATCTTAGGTTAGCGCGGCATGAAACATTCCGGGAAGGCAACCAAGGCGGCGTTCAAACTCATTTTTTGGACGCTGGTCCTGTTGTTGGCGATTTTGGCCGCCGGCGTTATTGCTTCTTTACTGAGCGCAGTGATCGCCGCCATTACGATCGCACTTATCTCGGTCTGGATATTTTTCGCGCTCTTCACGCTCTATTTTTTCCGAGACCCGAATCCAAATGCGCCGAGCATTCCCAATGCGATCGTATCCCCCGCGCACGGCAAGGTGGACGTGATCGACGAGGTGGCGGAAACGCAGGTGATGGGCGGCCCCTGCAAGCGCATCTCGATTTTTCTTTCCGTGATCGACGTGCACGTGCAAAACGCGCCGATGAGCGGGACCGTGTCTTACCTCAAACACACGCCGGGCAAGTTCCTGAGCGCGACCCGCGCGCATTGCGTTGACTGCAACGAAAACGTACTGATGGGGTTCGACGTGACAGACTACCCAAATCAAAAGGTCGCTGTGCGCCTGGTGGCGGGGCTGATCGCGCGCCGGATCATCACCTGGGTGCAAGCGGGAGAGACCGTGCCGCGCAGTGAGCGGATCAGCCTGATCCAATACGGGTCGCGGTGCGACTTATATTTGCCGCTCAGCGTCAAAATCCACGCCAAACTGGGCGACAAAGTCAGGGGTGGCGAAACAATTGTGGCATCGTTTGAATAAACCATGGACTCTCCAGGGGCAAAGAGCACGAGCGCGCCGCAAACCGACGCCAAGCTGAAGATTTATTTCCTCCCGAATCTCTTGACGGCGGGCAACCTGTTCTGTGGATTCGTCGCGCTGACAAAAATCGTCCAGGCCGACCTCAGCGACAATAACTACACAGACATCCGCGTCGCCCTGTTTTTCATTTTGCTGGCGTGCATTTTTGACTTGTTTGACGGGCGCCTGGCGCGCATGGGCGGGCAGGAAAGTCCGTTCGGCCGTGAGTTCGATTCCCTGGCGGATATTATTTCCTTTGGCGTCGCGCCGGCGTTCCTGGTGCATCGCGTCGTCCTGCGCGACGTATTTGATCATCCCGAGGTCGGCTGGTTCATCGCCTCCATTTATGTGATCTGCGGGGCATTTCGGCTGGCGCGATTCAATTGCCTTTCGGCGCAGGCCGGGACAGGAGGCGGCAGGGATTTTCTCGGTTTTCCAATACCCGCAGCCGCGGGGCTGGTCGCCTCATTGACACTGCTGCTGATGTGGATGGGGGATCGCGGCTGGCTCGACGAGGAACGCTTCAGCCGCAGCGTTTGGCGCTTCTCGCTGCCGGTCATCCTGGTCTTCTTGTCCTGGATGATGGTGAGCGAGGTGAAATATCCGACGTTCAAGACGCTGGATCTGCGGGCGACGCGCACGTTTACCAAGACGCTGGTTGCAATACTGTTCCTGGGGGCAATTGTATTTTTGCGGGAAAAGGTGCTGGTGATTTTGTTGCCGCTGTTTTTTACGGCTTATCTGGTTTACGGCTTCATCCGGCCCTACGTCTCGCGGCGGATCCGGCTTGAGATTGAGGACAAAGAAGAGATTGACGAAGAGGCGGTTTAACCCGACATGCCGGAGCTGCCGCCTATTTTCATTGCCGCGCTCACCGGATTCATCAGCGGCTTCCTCCTGTCGGTGCCGGTCGGCCCGATCAACCTGACAATCATGAACGAGGGCGCGCGGCGGGGATTCAAGTGGGCGGCCCTGATCGGCCTGGGAGCCGTCATCATGGAGGTGATCTATTGCGCGATTGCTTTCACTGGCTTTGCGTCGCTTTTCGGAAACCGTTTCATCAAAGCGAGCATGGAAGTGTTCAGTTTCGTTTTCATGCTCTACCTGGGCTGCAAATTTTTGCTTGCGAAAGCGATCCCGGCGCATACGCGCATGGAAGAAAGCCTCGAAAAGAGGCTGCATCCACACTCGGCCTTTATGACCGGATTTGTGCGCACGATGGGCAATCCAGGGGTTCTGCTCTTTTGGATTATCCTCGCGGCGAATTTCATGTCGCGAGAATGGGTGATGCCGAATGGCCATGGGAAGGCGGCGTGCATCCTCGGTGTGGCGGGCGGCACCGGTATTTGGTTCTTCGGGCTCAGTTGGGCTGTGTCGTTGGGGCACAGAAAATTCAGCGAGAAAACCCTGCTGAAAATGGAACACTTTTCCGGGCTGTGTTTACTTCTGCTGGGTGTTGCCCACGGCTTGCACATCGCCTGGCAAATGGCCAACCGCGAGATGTAGCGGCAAACCGATTCCGGCATGAACGCGCAACACCTGCCGCGCGTTGGGTGAAATCCCCATTCTAACTCGCAATGGCTCCGGGTAGATTGCGGCATGGCGAATGGCGGGCAGAGAGAAGAAAAGAGAGGTGACGTATGCTGACGACGATTGCGGTCATTCTGCTGGTTCTTTGGCTGTTGGGCCTGGTGAGTTCGTACACTTTAAGCGGATTCATTCACGTGCTGCTGGTCGTGGCGCTGGTGATGTTGATCATCAGCTTCGTGAGCGGTCGGCGCACGTTATAGAGAAACGCTCGTGCCTGTAGCGCAGGCATCGTTGCCTGCGGGATGATGGCAGGTTCGCTTCCTGCCGATCCAATCCTGGCGGGCAAGGACCCGCACGCAAGATGCATGCGCTACAAATTTTCTGGTTGACGTTTAACCGGGATTGAAAACCCGCGCGCTTTTACGCAGGTTGTAGGGATGCGATTGCTGCGGGTTTTCATTTGCTGTGTTGTCGCCGGGTGCTCTCTAGCCGGCTGCAACCAGTCCCCGCCAGCGCCTATTGCCTCGGCACCCGTCTCGAACCCGGATACCAACCTTTATCAAAGCCAGCCACTGCGCGGTTTGCCAAAAATCAAGGTGTGGCTCGGCAAACACGAGTTGACGACAGAAGTGGCGATCACGCAGCGCGAACTGGCCACCGGGATGATGCACCGCCGCGAGATAGCAGAATACGAAGCCATGTTGTTCGTCCTGCCTGTTCCCCAGCGCGCCTCTTTTTACATGAGGAACACCTATGTGCCGCTGTCGTGCGCTTATATTGAGCCTGATGGCACCATCATGGAAATCCACGACTTGCAACCACTTGACGAGACACCGGTGTATTCGCGCTCGGACAAGATCCAATTCGTTTTAGAAACGACCCAAGGCTGGTTTGAGCGCAATCAAGTGGCCGTCGGGTCCGTGCTGCGGACCGAGTATGGGACATTGCGAGAATCGTTCTTCCGCCGGCGGCAGCAATGACAACTCACGATAAATCGAAGCAGCTTTTCGCAGAGGCGCTTCAATTCATCCCCGGTGGGGTGAATTCGCCTGTGCGGGCGTTTCGCGCCGTCGGGGGACAGCCGTTTTTCGTCGATCGCGCTGCGGGCGCTCGGGTGTGGGATGTCGATGGCAATGAATACATTGACTATGTAGGGACATGGGGGCCGGCAATCCTCGGGCATGCGCACCCGAAAATCATTGATGCGGTTCGGAGCGCCGCCTGCCAGGGGACCAGTTTTGGCATACCCAATCCGTACGAAGTCGAAATCGCGCGCCTGATCTGCTCGGCCCTGCCGAGTGTAAAGAAGGTGCGGATGTGCAACTCGGGCACGGAGGCGACCATGTCGGCGATTCGCCTGGCGCGCGGCTTCACGAGACGGGACAAAATCATCAAATTCGAGGGCTGCTATCACGGGCACGTCGATTCATTGCTGGTCAAAGCCGGCTCCGGGGCGCTGACGTTTGGGCATCCCGACAGTGCGGGTGTGCCGGCGGCATTCACGCAGCATACGATCGTGCTTCCGTTTAACGATACCGAAAGCGTCAAGGCAGCGTTCGCGGCCAATCCCGGGCAGATTGCCGGGATTATACTGGAGCCCGTTCCTGGGAATGCGGGCCTTTATTTGCCGAAGCCCGGCTACCTGGAATTCCTGCGCGAAATCACGGCTAAAGACGGCGCTCTCCTGATTTTTGACGAAGTGATGACCGGTTTCCGCCTCGGCTTCGGCGGTGCGCAAGGGCTATTGGGGGTGGCGCCGGATTTATCGTGTTTTGGGAAAATAATCGGGGGCGGTTTGCCAGTGGGCGCATTTGGCGGGCGAACCGATATCATGGACCAACTGGCCCCGGTGGGACCAGTGTACCAGGCGGGCACTCTGAGCGGCAATCCGCTGGCCATGGCGGCGGGGATCGCGGCACTGCGAGAATTGCACGCTGGCGACGGCTACACTCGTCTCGAGTCGCTCGGCGCGCAGCTTGAGGTGGGGTTGCGTGACGCCGCCAAAACGGCCCGGATTCCGGTCCAGTTCCAGCGTATTGGATCGATGTTTTGTGGGTATTTCACAACTCAGCCGGTCCACAACCTTGCCGATGCCATGAAAAGCGACCGCGAGCGGTTCGCAAAATATTTTCACGCGATGCTCGCCGAAGGCGTGTATCTGGCGCCGTCGCAGTTTGAAGCTGGTTTCCTTTCAACAGCTCATACAAGCGCGGATGTAGATCGGACGATTTGGGCTGCTGCGAAGGCGTTCAAGCTGTTGTAGAACATGCGGGTTCTGGCGATAGATCACGGCACACGGCGCATGGGGATTGCCGTCAGCGACGAATTGAAAACGATTGCGCAACCGCTCGAGTTTATCCCAAGCCAACCGTTCGCGGCTTTCCTGGCGCGTCTCAAGGAGATAATTCGCGAGAAAGAAATCGATTTGATCCTTGTCGGCATGCCGCGCAACATGGATGGCAGCTACGGCCCCGCAGCGCTGAAAGTCCAGGAGTTTGTGGCGGTTCTCAAGGATGCGATCACGATCCCAATTAAGACATGGGACGAGCGGCTGACCTCGGCGCAAGCTAATCGTTTTCTAATTGGGGCAAAGGTGCGCCGACAGAGGCGGAAAGAAACGGTAGATAAGACCGCCGCGGCGTTATTGCTGCAGAGCTTCCTGGATTCGAGAGGCGCTTAGCTGCAAAGGTTTAACGCCGTTCAGACGCTGGACGCCTCGCCCGGCAGTGATGTCGTGAATCGCTGTTGTTGCCAGATACGGAGACAGTAGCTGCGCAATGCTTCGAGCATGCCGACGAATTCGCCGAAATCGAGGGGCTTGACCAAAAATGAGTTGGCACCGAGTTCGTAGGCACGGCTGATGTCCCTGATTTCATCTGAACTGCTGAGCACGACCGCCTGCAACTGCTGATACCGCGGGTCAGCCCGCATCCATTGAAGGACTTCAAAGCCGGTCTTGCGGGGCATCTTCAAATCGACGATGACGAGACCCGGCAACGGGTAGCGGTGCCGGTTCGCAAAACGGCCTTCACCCGCGAGATAGTCGATGGCTTGCTCACCGTTGTGCACGACCTGAAGAGGGTTATCGAAGCGGGCTTTGGCGGCTGCGCGGCGAAACATTAATACATCGTTCTCGTTATCTTCCGCGAGCAGGATCGTGTTGTGGTCCCGATCTGCCATGCTAGACCGTAACGACGCTTCCGAAGGCCTGCCATGGGGGATAACCCCTAAGCCGGAGATTGACACTTTGATGAGCATTCCTAACCTTCGAACCGGAAATGTGAAGATCCTCGTCCTCACTCATTTATATCCCCCACACCACGCCGGCACCTATGACATGCGCTGTCAGATGCAGACCGACGCCCTGCGGCTGCGCGGCCACAACATTCGCGTGCTGACGTCCAAGCACGGCATGAACCAGGAACAACGCGGCGGGGACGTGGACCGGCGTCTGATCCTGAACGCCGTTTTTGGCCATGACAACCTGAGCCGTTTTCGGGAATTGCGCGCCCTTGAAGTCGAGAACCACCGCATCCTGGGCGAGACAATCGCAGAGTTTCAACCCGATCTCATTCACGTGTACAGTTTGATGGGCCTGCCGAAGTCATTTGTGTTCGCGTTGCGCCAATCCCGGCTGCCGACGGTGTATGACGTGGCCGACCCCTGGATTGCGGACGGCGTGCGCACTGATCCGTGGTTGCGTTGGTGGAACCGGCCTCGGGCGCCGATCATTTCAGGGATAGCCCGCGTCGTGCTCGAGGCGGCAGCTCAGCGCAACAAGTTCGACCACACCGCGCCGACTCGAATGATGAAGGGTTACGACCGTATTCCGGAGCTATACGGCGACAATACGCATGTGCAACCCGATTCCATCTCCGCATTTCGCTTCGATCGGTTGTATTTTTGCAGCCAGGCTCTTAAGCAGGCGACCGAGCAGGCGGGTTTCAAGGTCAGTCACGGTGAAGTCATCTATCCGGGGATCCCCACGCAGTCGTATGTCGGCGACGTTCGCCCAGCGTCAGCGCCAGCCACGCGACTTCTGACGGTGGCGACGCTGGGCGCGCGCAGCGGTGTGCTGACCGCCGTCAAGGCCTTGCAGCTTTTGCGCGAAGACAAAGTTAACGTGAGTCTGAGCATTTATGGGCGGGGCGACACCAACTACGTCGCTGAAATCCGGTCGTTCGTGGCGCAACATCAACTCCCGGTTGAGTTCCTGCCGGTCTCGAACATTCACCGCGACCTCCCCCAGACCTATCGCAAGCACGACGTGCTGCTGCATACAGCGGAGTGGAACGAACCATATTCGCTGACGCCGTTAGAGGCGATGGCTTGCGGTTTGCCAGTGATTGGCGCGGCTGCGGGCGGGGTTGGCGAACTATTACGCCATGGAGAGAATGCCCTGGTCTATATGCCGGGCGACGAAGCAGAGTTGGCGAAGCGAATCCAGCAATTGCAAGCCCAGCCAGCTTTGCGCTGCCAGATCGCCGAGACTGGCCAGCAGGAAGTGTTGAGCAAATACAACGAGACGGCCGTCGTGGATCAAATCGAGAATTATTTGCAGACCTCCCTCGAGGTGTGGGGACATACGGCGAGTTGATTCAGGGGCTGGGCAAGCGACCCGCCGGGTTGCCTCGCAAAACCTCACTATCTCACCGCTTCGTATTTTTGGTGGCTGAGGTCGCTGATCAGGGATTGAAACCAGAGTTTAACCCAGAGGCAGACCATTTTGGTCAATCCGCCGTTCTCGTAGCGGCGCATTGAGGTGGTCACGCAGGTACTGGAGATAAAGGCGTATTTGCCAAAGTGGCGGAGTCGTTTGATCAGGTCGCTGTTTTCGGTGACGTGCAATGTTTCATCGAAGCCACCGACGGCGAGGAAGTGTTCGCGCCAGCAAAGGATCACCCCGGAACTGCCTTCGTGGAGGCGGCAGCGGTGCTGAAAATTTTTGATGGCGTACATCACGCGGTAGGAAGGCCGCGTGATGTCCGGGCAACCGCGAACTGTGCCGGCGGCAAAGTTGGGGCTGAATTCAACGGCGACTTTCTCCAGGGCGCCGGGATCGAGCAGAGTATCGGCATCCAGAAACAGCAAGATGCCGCCGCGCGCGGCTCGCCCGCCCAGGTTGCGAGCGCGGCTTAGTCCGCGTTCTGGCATGACGATCACCTGGTCGGCAGACTGCCTGGCAACGTCCGTCGTCCGGTCGGTGCAACCGTTGCAGACGACGATGATTTCAAAATCTCTCAGAGTTTGATGGCGAAGAGCTTCGAGCGTGCGCGGCAAATAGCGCTCCTCGTTATGCGCGGGCACGACGATTGAGATCAGCGGTGAGGGTGGCCGGGTGACAACGCGCCGGCGCGTCGTTTTTCGCGAGGAACGGTCGAGTGCGCGGGCATGTTCAGGGTTTTCCAGGACTGGCGACCGGTTGGTGTCAAACCGCTTATCCATAATCGCACCATCAATCGATTAAATCACGGGTGTTCGCCATTGGGGCAAAACCCGAACCCTTGCCCGCTCTTCGCGTTTCCACGTGTTAATGGGTAGTCTGCCCCACATGAAAGACAAGGCGAAATGTTCGATGAGTATGCATTGGAAATGGACGCGTTGCAGGTCGAAATCGATCCGGCAGCGCCAAACAAAGGATCCAGTATGATGAAACGTTATTGCACAATCGGAGTGGCTGGAGCGCTGCTGATCGCTGCGACCGGCTGTGAGAATCTTCCTGGCGATGAACGATCCCAGGGCGCCGTGATCGGTGGTGTTAGTGGGGCGGCCGTAGGCGCAGCCGTTGGCGGAGCGGAAAACCGGGTGCTCGGCGCGTTGCTGGGCGGCGCCATGGGCGCCGGCGTCGGCTACCTCATCGGCGCAAACTGGGACAAAATCACCGGCAAGGACAGCGCGGGCGCTCAGGCTGCGGCGCGCGAAGCGCAGAGCAACCCAGCGACGGTCCAGGATGCTCAACGAGCCACAACCGCGGACCTGAATTCGGATGGGTTCGTGACGCTGGACGAAGTTGTAGCGATGGAGCAGGCCGGATTTTCCGACGAAAAAATTCTGCAGCGGTTGCGCGCCACCGATCAAATCTTCGAGCTGACAGAGCAGCAGAAGAACCATCTTCGCAGTCGCGGAGTGAGCGAATACGTGATCGCGCAACTTGCCACCATCAACCAGAACAAACGTGAAGAGCTGCTGCGGAGCAGCGGTACCCAGGAGCCGATTATCAGTCGTGAGCGCAGCTTGAGCCAGTGATGAAAACTATTGGTTCGTTGCACGCAAAACACGCGCACAAGCGCCCCCGCCCGCGGGGCGCTTGCCTCTTGAGCAAGTCTTAGTCGCGCGCGAGAGTCACCGGTTGCTTGGGCGGTTGCGGCGGCGAGGGCAGGCAGTTGTGTACCACCCAATAGCGGTAGAAACAGGAGATCAACTCCTGAAGCTCTTCGTGCCCGGTTGGTTTCACCAGATAGGAGTTGGCGCCCATGTGATAAGCGTGATTGATCTGCTCAATTTTGGAGTCGCCGGTCCACACGATCACCATTAAGTGCCCGAAATCCGTCTGGGTGCGCAACCAGGTCAGCAATTCGAGCCCGTTGAGCCGCGGCATGTTAATATCGACCATGAGGATGCTCGGCATTGGATACTTCTCGCGATCAAAAAACTCTCCCCGGCCCAGCAGGTAAGACATCGCATCGATGCCGTCCCGCACGATTTGGAGGGGCCGGCGCATTCCCGCGCGCGCGAACGCTTGTTGGAGCAGGAGAGAATCAGCTTCTGAATCCTCGACGAGTAAAATGACTGGTTCCGTGCCGAACGTCTTGTCCATGAATCCTCGCTTGCTGCGGGTTAATGCCGGTCAGTGTGGGCACTGGACAAAACCGTCGCAATTAGGGTCTATACCTACTATAGCTCCCCTAGCCCTTTGAAATCAGCGGATCGAAAATTCGACCAAAGCCGGTCAGCGACGCTATATCAAATAAGCTTTCAGGACATACTGCTGGATCATCCGTTGCGTGTTGAAGAAGGAGCCATTGAGGGAAATCGCATGGCGCATCATGTCCACGTAGCCGTCGCAATTTTGATAGTAGAGCGGAAGAATTATGCGCTCGAGTTTGCCGTAGAGAGACTCGGCGTCCGCTGAATCGCGCGCAGTGGTATCGCCCGGATTACTGGGGGCGCCGATGGCCCAGCCAGTTTCGCCTTCTATGCAGCCCTCAATCCACCAACCATCAAGCACGCTCAGGCTGGGAACGCCGTTCAAGGCAGCCTTCATTCCGCTCGTGCCCGAAGCTTCGAGAGGCGGTTGGGGGGTATTGAGCCATAAATCGACACCCGCAGTCACGACTTTCGCGGTCTCCATGTCGTAGTTCTCGAGGTAAACAACTTCGACGTCTGGCATCAACGATTCTTTGACTTGCAGAATCCGCCGAATGACCTCCTTGCCTTCACGGTCATTCGGATGAGCCTTGCCGCCGTAAACGACCTGGAATTTTCCCGCCCTTTGGGAGATACCGCGCAGGCGCTCGATGTCGCGCAACAAAAGATCTGCGCGTTTGTATTTGGTGGCGCGGCGGGCAAAACCGAGCGTGAATATGTTCGGGTCGAAGGTGACGTTGCTCCGGCCTCGCACGAAGTCGATCAGGTTTTTCTTTGCGGCTCTGTGCGCAGCCAGGATTTCCGGACGCGGAATGCTGTGGGCGAATCGAAGACTGAAGTTATCCTGCCGCCACCCTGGGATGCGCTGATCGAAAAGTTCCTGGAAAGGCGGCGAAGTCCACGTCGCCGCGTGAACGCCATTGGTAATGGCATCGATTTCGTAGCCGGCGAACATCAGGCGTGAGACCTCACCATGTTTTTTCGCCACACCGTTGATGTAATGGCTGAGGTTCAGCGCCACGTAGGTCATATTGAGAGTGTTGCCGGCCTGCATCACGCTTTTGAACTCTGACAGCTCTCGCCGCGTACCGAAGCCGTTGTTGGTCAGATTCACACAGAAGAGCTCCTTGACTCCGGCGGGCCCTTCGGCCGCGCCCAGGACGCTCATGACGAGGTCCATCGGGAATTGGTCGTGCCCGGCAGGGACGGGAGTGTGGGTCGTGAAAATGCACATGCTGCGCACGGCATCGAGATCGTCGTCGCAGACACACTCTTTGCCGGCGGCGGCGGCACGCTCGCGAAGAAGTTCGAAAGTCAAGAGACTGGCGTGGCCTTCGTTCATGTGGAAGCGGCGAAGGTTTCTGAAGCCGAGCGCGCGCAACATTCGCACACCGCCAATGCCGAGGATGGCTTCCTGGCAGAATCGATACAAAGGGTCGCCGCCATATAAAAAATGTGTAAGGGTGCGAGCCCAAGGCGAGTTTTCCGGCAAATCGGTATCCAGAAGAAATACGGGCGCGGTGAAGCCGGTCGCGCCTTGCACGTCGTGTTGCCAGGCGCGAATGTGCACCGGGCGCCCCTGGACCATCACCTGCGCCCGCTGCGGGAGTTCGCGAGCGAAGCTCTCAACTTTCCAGTCGGCAGGCTCTTCGCATTGCCAGCCACTGGCGTCCAGGCGCTGCCGAAGGTAGCCCTTTCGGTGGAGGAGCGTGACTGCCACAATGGGGATCTTAAGATCGGCCGCAGAACGAATGGTATCGCCCGCGAGAATTCCCAGACCACCGGCATAGGTCGGCATGGCCGTATCCAGTGCGATCTCCATCGAGAAATAAGCGACAAACTGGTCGTTCACGTTGAATCACTTTGGGTACAGAATGTGGTTTGCGCTCGACCAAGGTTGCCAAATTCTGATCCAAAATTGGGATCCTATTCCCGGCCCGGATCGTCGGTGAACTTATCCACGCGCAAGAAATGCACAGCGATTCCCAAGGAACGGGGAGCATCAGGGACTGGAGCCGTGCGAAAGTAAAATAGGTAAGAGAGTGATGAAATGAGTCCGACAGTCCAGGTTTCCTGGAAGGTGTGGGGACCGATGGAAGGACAGAGCAGAAAGGCAAACGATGAATCATTTGGAACCCAGGATCAGAGCACATCCTTTCTTTCACGGCATGAAGCCGGAGCATGTCTGCGTTGCGGCCAAGGGAGCGACGTTGGAGAGTTTCAATCGCGGAGAGTTCCTCATGCATGAAGAGGAGCCTGCGAATCGGTTCTTCCTGATCGAGAGAGGCAAGGTGGCGGTGGAGGTGCACGAGCCGGGAGGATTAACGGTGCAGGTTGAAGAACTGGGCGTAGGCGACGTTCTGGGATGGTCATGGCTGTTTCCACCCTACACTTGGCATCTGCAGGCGCGTGCGCTGGAACAGACGTCAGTGATCGTAATCAACGCAGCGCATGTGCTGCGAGTAGCTGAAAACGACCACGCATTGGGGTACGAGATCATGAAGCGCGTGGGCCAGATAATTATTCACCGTTTGCAAGCGGCGCGGAGACAATTGCCTGGCACAAGCGGTGGAGTCGGCTTTAGAAAATTAATTGAGTAACAATCGCCTGGTGCGAAAAGGATGACCGATCCCCGGCGTCCGGCAGACGGCAGTCCGCGGTACCGGTTGACCGTTCCAGCCTACGCCAATTACACCTACGAAGTTTACAGTAATCCGACGCTGGCGGATTTGGAGTCGAAGGCATTATCATTTTCGTTGACGCAAGCCGGGGCGATTGACCGTCATAAACACACCGCGACGGCGGAAGGCGCTCTAAGTCTCTATGTGGAGGCAAAAGCCGTCAAAGGCTTCTACGCAGTCTCCTTCCGCGTCCCTGGCGCAAATACCGGCACCCCGTAGCGTTTAGGGAAACGACCCCAATTGTGCATGGCGCAGACCCGGTGAATGGTACGCCATGTTAAGATGGGCATTGATATTCCTGGTGATCGCGTTGATCGCGGGCCTGCTCGGGTTTACAGGCGTCGCAGGGGCGGCAGTCGGTATTGCCAAGGTCCTGTTTCTGCTGTTCCTGGTGGTGTTTGCGATCCTCCTGATCATGGGCCTGGTCGCAGGCCGTCGTATGTGAGTTAGTTACTCAGCGCGGCATGCCATGTAGTCGTTGAGGAGCGACCCCATGGTATGCCTTTTGGCTTCCCTCAGCCCGCTCGCCTCCAGTGCCTCGAGGATGACCGGCGGCGGCACGCATTCCTCGATGGTCTTCCAGTAAAAACGAAGAAGCTTTGGCGTGTCGGCGTTGCGGGTAAATACGCGCGTGAGATTCGCCAGTACGCTGCAAAAATAAAATCGCCCCACGCCAACCCCAAGGCGGCTGGCGGGCCGGGAAATCTCCAGAATGAGAACGCGCCCATTTCGGCGCAGGACGCGCCTGAATTCGGTAAAGAGCTCGACAAGGTCGTCCGCGTGCCGGAGCGCATAGCCCAGGGTGATGAAATCAAAGGATTCATCTTCAAACGGCAGTGCCTCTCCAAAACCCTGCACGAGCGGAATCGAATGGCGCTTGTGATTTTGGTTCAGCATGCCTCGACTGAGATCGAGACCGATAATGTCGTCACAAGGGATTCCGATCTGCATCGCCGCACGCGCCACAAGCCCGGTCCCGGTGGCCACATCAAGTAATTTCATTCCCGGCGTCAGCCCCGCCCGCCGCAGCGCAAACCGGCGATAAGCCCGGCAGGTCCCGAACGAGAGCGCCGCGGAGAGCGCATCGTAGTGATGCGCTGTATGATCAAAAATGTCCTGCACGAAGTCCGCCCGCTTCCGGCTCGACGGAACAAATTCCGGCAGCGGCCGCACTGGGGGAACCGAACGTTTACTCAGGATCGTTTCCATCATCAGCGGCCCGATTGGATCAGACCGATCTTATCCTGAATACGATAGGCGATTTCGCTCTCGAGCGTCAATGCGCCTCGCTCATTTTTCTCAAAATGCGGGAGATCCTACCGCAAGCGAAGGCGGCGGAATAGGACGGCAGCACCGACCGCAATCAGTGCCCAGGTCGCTGGCTCGGGGATCGGTTCGTATTCGACGAAAAGAAGCGGCCCCGCGCCATTCGGATCTTCTCGGGAAGCGAAGCGTCGGCCAGTGAAAGGAAGTTCTTCAGAAGAGGTCATGAGCATCCAGCCGAAGTTTGTGCCCGGGTTATCAAGCCAGGACTGGACGTCATTGATCATGTCGAGCGTGCCTTCGAACTGGTAGGAATCGAGCCCGAAAATCAGCGCCGCCGAACTGTAGGTTGGATTGAAATCGATGCCCGGGGCCCCGCCCGGCGCGGCCCAAAAATCCGAGAACGCGAAACGATGCAGCCAGGTCGCGTCGCCGGGCGCCGCGGGGCCGCCCATGCCGCCGGCGTTATCGACCGGCAC
>JAKEEH010000313.1 GCA_022616725.1 Limisphaerales bacterium
GCCCGGGATTGTCGTTGCCGTTGCGGTCGCGCACCGGTTTGCGCCCGAACTCACCGCCCCAAATGACGAGCGTGCTGTCGAACAGTCCGCGCTGTTTGAGATCGGCAATGAAGGCGGCCAGCGGTTGATCGATATCGCGCGCCCGCTCCGGCAGGCGGTCTTCGATGTCCTGGTGATGATCCCAGCCGCCGGCCCACACTTGAATGAAACGCACTCCGCGTTCGAGCAGCCGCCGCGCGATCAGCAACTGGTTCGCCTGCCGCGAATTGCCATACGCCTGCCGTACTGTAGCTGGCTCCTTCGTGATGTCGAACGCGTCGGTCGCTTCGGTCTGCATCTTGAACGCCATCTCGTAGGCCTCGAGCCGCGCCTCCAGTTGGGCGTCCTTCTGCAGGTTGTCGCTGTGCAATTGGTTGAGCTGGTGCACGAGGTCGAGCTGCCGCCGCTGCTCGTGCAAAACCGTGTATTGGCTGCGGATGTTTTGGATCAACTGGTTGACCGACGTCACCTGCGTGTTGATGCTCATCCCCTGGTACACGCCGGGGAGGAAGGCCGCCTGCCAATTCGAGCTGCCGCCCGGTGGCGCGCCGCCAGGACGCAAGGAAACGTATCCGGGCATGTTCTGGTTTTCCGTGCCCAGGCCATACAAGACCCATGAGCCAAGGCTTGGCCGGGCAATGCGCACGGAACCGGTGTTCATGAACACGGTCGCCACTTCGTGCGCGGGAATGTCCGTGTGCATGGAACGAATGACGGCCAGGTCATCGACTGTCTCGCCGAGCTTCGGGAAGACCTCGCTGACTTCAATGCCGGACTTGCCCCGCTTCTCGAATTTGAACGGCGAAGCCATGGCGACGCCGTCCATTCCCGGAATCGACCGGCCATCGTACTTCGCCAGCGCCGGCTTCGGGTCCCACGTGTCAACATGCGAGGGCGCGCCCTGGGCAAAGATATGGACGACGCGTTTGGCTTTGGCGGGGAAATGGGGAGATTTGGGCGCGAGGGGGCCGGGCGGCGTGGCAGCCTGGGCAACGGAGCCGCCGAAGAGTTCGTCTCCGAGAAGGGCGGCCAGGCTCAGCGCGCCGAACCCCATTCCGGCGCGGTGCAGGAACTGCCGGCGCGTCACAAAACAATCCTCCAGCTTCGCCGAATGCTCCTCGATATACTTCCTCGTTCTGCGCATAAGGTTGCCGTTACTCTGATTGACGTTGGAAACCGCCGAAAGGTTTCAGGTTCCGGGGTCTGTATTTCCCGGCCCCTCCCATCAAAACTTTTCAACTTCTTTCATTTTCTTTCAATTTTGTTCAATTTTGTTCAATTTTTGTCCCGATTCGTCCACGAGGAGAGTTGAAGGATGATGGTTGAAGGGTTGAAGCGGGGAACTGAACACCCCCCTCTTTTTTTACTGCTTTTGTACTAATTTTTGCGTCATCTCGTCCCGGTTGCGACGTTTGCTGAAAGGATCCCGGAGCCCCAAAGGCAAACGAATCGCCAGTCGGCGGGACGCCGACTGGAGCGACCGAGACGGTCGCGCTCCCCGCTTTAGTCGTCGGCGAAGGCTCGTTTGTACAGTGGCCCTGGCGTTTTCGGTCAGTTCTAGTCAGTTCTGGTCAGTTTTAGTCAGTTTTTCCGGACACCCCTTCCCTCTTTTCGTCCAGAAATGTCCAGAAATGTCCAGAAATCGCGAGCGGCGTTAAAACAGTTACAACAGCTAAATTGGTGCGTTTTCATACTGGCCATATTATACCATAGGTTTTGGGCGGTTCGGGTGCGGCGAGGTGTTTTAATGTGCCTATGAGTGCCAGTGAGTGCCAAAAAATTTTGAAATAGTAGTTGACAGAGCTTAGAAGGCTTGAAAACCCGCTTGAAACCGACTGTGGCTTTGGCTCAGTCCAGTATCCGCGATCTGTAGAGGACCCGTCCTTGTGGAGGCGAGTCGTCATCTACAAATGTAGTCGAACCAGCGACGTTGGTAATCACTAGCAGTGGCGCCCAGTCGGATGTGCCGATTTGGCGCTCAATGCTGTAGCGGAAGCCTGGTTCGCCCTGTAAGTACCAGACAAGGACCCCGTTTGGCAAGCGATCTTCCAAGCGGATGACGCCAACATTGAATAAGGGCTGTCCCGCCTCAAGATGAAAGCTTTGAAGGGCGGCCAGAGACCCAGGGGGAACCGGGAGCCCGGTGGAAGGGACACCGCCAGTTGCGACCAGCAGAATGTCGGAACGCCCGAACTTGCCGCCGAGCGCCCGAGCTTCTTCATACGATGCGCCTCTGGCCGCTTCCCAGGCGCGGACTTGCACAAAGGCCGGGGTTACAGGAGGGACATTGGGAATGCTGACAGTTCTCGAAGCAAAGAAGCCCGAGAACGCCCCGGTTCGGAAAGGCACCGGTGAACCAGCGGCACGCATCCATTCCGCAGTCGGTCCCGCGTATAGCTGAGCAAGAAAGTTGCTCCCGCTCAACCGTGTCGTTGCATCGACGTCGAAGACAGGCGCTTCAAGACCATTGCTGAATCGATTCTCGAATCTAACGAGAGCGCCGCCCTGATTGGTTTCTGTGACGCGAAGGTTGGCTGGAAGACTTCTCACTGAGCCCTGATCATTGGAAACGGTGACCGTGTAAGTGCCCGAGTCATTGGGTGAGATGGCCGCAAAAACAAGGTGACGATTGGTCCCCTCGGGAACGGGAGTCCCATCTTTGAGCCACTCGTAATGCAGAGGCGGTGCTCCCAGCGCAGCTACGGTAAGGACGTGGTAACCACCGTTTGGAATGGTGTCGCCCTGAGGCTGAAGCACAATGACGGGTACTGAATTCGTTTCAACGTGGAGCGTCGCGCTGGTGCTCGTCACGACACCAAAGGCGTTACTGACGCTTACTGAGTATTGGCCGGCCTGATCAGGAGTGACGGACTGAAGGATCAAGGTCTGAGATTTCGCTTCTGGCAGCGGCACATCGTTGAAGAACCATTGAAAAAACAACGGCGGCGAGCCTCGTATTCCGACGGTGAAGACAGCGGTACCGCCCTCGGTTGCGCTGAGGGATTTGGGTTGTGTCAAAATGGTTGGTGGTTCGGTCTTGCGCACGAGACTGGCGTCGTCAAACGCGACATTGCCGGTGCCGTATTCCCAGGGTCGGATGACCGTAAACTTCAAAGTGGAGGTGGGCTCGGTAGCGACAACAGAAAAGGTCCGCCGGTGCCAGCTAGAGTCGTCCGGGGGAATTTCAGCAATTCCCATCACGTGTGAATTCAGACTGACATGCAAGAGAGCGCCCGCTCCGGCAAACGCGAAACTTACCTCATATTCTTCGCCGGGAATGGTCGCCACGGTCTGCCAGATGGTCCCACCGGCAGAGATCGAAGCGATTGTAGAGCCAACATTTACTGATCCACCGATCGGGGCGTCCACTTGCCAACATGTTAAGTTCAGCGAGGTATTTTCAAAGCCGGGCTGGCACAGAAGGTTTGCCAAAACTGGAAACCCAATAAGCCTCGGGCCTTGACTGACGTTCAGCAGAACATCGCCGCTCGTCTCAGCCGCAACCGCAGCAGCGATGTAATATGTATGTCCGGCACTCGCAACAAAGGTCACGTGTGGTCCGTTCGTAAGAGCCGTGAGTGCATCCACTGAGTTTCCCACGTAAACGGCCAGAGTAATATTTGTCGCCGTGCTTTGCCCGTGATAGACCTCGGTGTTGCCGCTTCCCGGCGCGGTCCATTTCCACCAGATGCTTTTCGACGGGCCACTCCTATGCACAGGCTCGCCAGGTTCCAGGCTGGCACCTGCTACCGAATCCCGGCTCATGGCCCAAACTCCGTCGATCTGAATGGCGTCCGCGAAGTTGTCGTTTGTTGCGGATCCCATGTGAGTTGCGGCAAGTATGAATCTGAACTCGCCTGCGACCGCCGAGCTGCCGTCGATCTGAAAGTGATAGGTCGTGCCAGGGAACGCCAAAAATACGTTGGCAGTGGCTATAAGATCGAGATCGTCAACGCTGTTGCCGACGAACACGCCAAAGCTTTTATAGGTATACAGGGACTCCGTACGCACAAATACGCTAGCGAGGAAAGGGGCTGTCCAGGAATACCAGACCGTGCTGCCGGCATTGTTGGTGAACACTTTGTTTTCGCCGGGTTCGAGACTGGCTCCGGCACAGGTTCCCATCACGACCACGTTACTGCCTACGAGGGTTGCTGAATTGGCAAAGGCGTCATTGGCGGGGGCTGATCTCGCATCCTCTGCGCTAACCGTAGTGACCATTACCGCGAGAAATCGCACAAGACGCAATTTCGCCGTCCGAGCGAGCGTCTCGAACACGCAAGACCGAGCGACAGGACGGCAACGAATGGAACACATAATTAAGCCTAAACCCGTGACCGTAAAATTAGTGGCATTATTCTGGCCGACCGTCAAGATAAAACACTTGCAGGAGCGCTTCGAGCGGCGCAGGTTGTCGGCTTGCCTCAATGAGATTAGTTTAGGTAGTCAGCACGGTAAGCGTGGCAACTACCGGTACATTTCTGCTCGCGGCACCGGGGCACTGGAATTCTAAGCGCCTCGCTGCGGCAGTCGTGATCGCATTGGCCCTTCAGTCGCTTGTGCTTCCCTGCCTGTGCGACGTTGGCAGAGCGAAGATGGTGTTCGCGGTCGTCTTTGATCTGCTGATCGCGGTGCGCGCCGGCATGGCGTACCTCGCTCGGGAGCGAGGGAGTGGCTGGAAGTTTTACGCCTGGCTGCTGGGCGCTTCGCCCTTGTGGATTGAGGCTGTGGCGTACTTGATTCTTGGAGAGGTATGACGGGCAACTGACACTGCACGCGGCTTCGATGGCGGGCGCAAGAATTTCTCTCTCAGTTTTCACCCATTTTGTTTACGCTGGGCGCATGTCAACGCCGCGCACTGCCAGGGCTTCCGTTCTGGAGCGCTTTAACGCGCCGCTGACCGTTCGCGAGTATCCGCTGCCGCGGGAACTGGAAGCGGGCGCCGCGCTTGTCAAGACAGAAATGGCAGGAATCTGCGGAACCGATGTGCATCTTTGGAAGGGGGAACTGCCGATTACCCTGCCCGTCATACTCGGCCACGAGACCGTTGGGCGAATCGAACAGCTTGGCCCGGGTTTGGAAATCGATTGGTCGGGCCAGCCGTTGCGCATTGGCGACCGCGTCGCGTGGACTTCAGCAACTTCGTGCGGCAAGTGTTACTTCTGCGCCGAGAAACGCCAGCCGACCCGCTGCCCGCATCGGCGCGCGTATGGAATAGGTTACCGTTGCGATCAGCCGCCGCACTTCCTGGGCGGTTACGCGGAGTATCATTATCTGCGGCCCGGCGTGAACGTGTTCAGACTTCCCGACGACCTGGATACGGCGTTTGTGGTCGGGGCTGGTTGCGCGTTGGTGACGGCCATTCATGGGATTGAGCGCACTGGCATTGAATGGCAGGACACTGTGCTCGTGCAAGGGGCAGGACCGGTCGGGATTTCGGCCCTCGCTATCGCGAAAACCAGCGGCGCGAGCAAAGTCATCGTGATTGGCGGGCCGGCCAGCCGTCTTGAGATGGCGCGCCGTTTCGGGGCCGATCACGTCATCGACATTGATAAGGTCAGGGAACCCGCCGCGAGGATCGACGCTGTCCGCGGACTCACGGGCGGTTACGGCGCCGATGCGGTGCTGGAGTGCGTCGGACAACCGGCGGCAGTGGCCGAAGGCATGGAAATGTGCCGCGATGGCGGACGCTACCTGGTGCTGGGCCATTATTGTGATGCCGGTCCGACGGCGCTGAACCCGCACGTCATCACGCGCAAGCAGTTGCGCGTCATTGGGTCGTGGTCAAGCGAACCGCGCCACATGAAGGCGGCCATTGAATTTCTGCAAGCAACGCGGGACCTGTTTCCATTCGATCAAATGGTCAGCCACCGGTTCAATGTCGACCGTTGTAACGAAGCGCTCGCTACCACGGCGGCGTGGAATTGCGCCAAGAGCGTGATCGTCCCCTGAGGTCGCGCTCCCCGGGGCTAAGTAAGCGTAAGGGCGGCTCGGGATTTGCTTCTATTTCGGGCGTGAGTTCGGTTACGCTGGGTAATGATGTTCACAGGTTTGACCGATCCGTCCCTTTGGCGCGGAGGCCTGCGGTGAAGCGGTCCCTGCGGGTGCTGATCGTCGAAGATTCGGAGTTCGACGCGGTGATGATCGTCAGCCTGATGCGCAAGGGCGGTTACGAGATCGATTTCAAGCGCGTCGAAACGGCGGGCGCCATGCGCGATGCGCTGGCCAGCGGGCCGTGGGACGTCATCCTGGCCGATTACAATCTTCCCGAGTTCAACGCCCCGAATGCGCTCAAGCTGGTTGAGGAGAGCGGGCTGGACGTCCCATTCATCATCGTTTCAGGCGGGATTGGCGAGGACATCGCCGTCTCGGCGATGAAAGCGGGCGCGCACGATTATCTGATGAAAGGCAGCCTAAGCCGGCTTATCCCCGCGGTGGAGCGGGAATTGCGCGACGCGGCAAACCGTGCCAGCCAGCGCGAGGCCGAGCGGGCGTTGCAGGAAAGCGAGCTGCGGTATCGTCTCTTGTGGGAGACGGCCCCCGACGCCGTGATCCTGATGGATCCCGCGGGGACGATTCATTTTGCCAACCCCGCCGTGACAACGGTCTTCGGCTACAGTCCCGAGGAGATTATCGGCCAGAACGTCGCTAAACTGCAGCCAGTGCGGTTGCGGGGGCAATACCTGGCTGCGGTCAAGAGATATCTTGCCAGCGGAGTCAAGCGCTTGAACTGGCGCGCGGTCGAAACCCTCGGCCTGCGCAAAGACGCGGCCGAAATCCCCATCGAAATCAGCTTTAGCGCGATGGACCTCGGAGGCGAGCCGCGATTCGTCGGCTTTATCCGCGACATCACGGAACGCAAACGCGCCGAAAGAGAGTTGCAGCAATCGAAGGAACAGTTCCGCGTCGCGCGCGAGATTCAGCAAAGACTGTTTCCCAAATCAGCCCCAAGCCTTCCGGGTTTTGACATTGGCGGCGCTTCCTACCCGGCTGAAGCGACGGGCGGCGACTATTTTGATTATTTGCCGATGTTGAACGATCGCATGGGGGTCGTGCTCGGCGATGTGACCGGGCATGGCGTCGGCCCTGCGTTGCTGATGGCCGAGACGCGAGCCTATTTGCGGGTGCTGGCCGGGCGGCGAGAGGACGTTGGGGAAATCCTCACGCGGGCCAATGGAGTTTTGGCGGAGGATGTCGGCACGGAACGGTTTGTTACGCTGTTTATTGCGCGACTGGACCCAAAGACCCGAGAGTTGACCTACGCCAGCGCGGGCCATTCCGCGGGGCATTTACTCGACGCCTCGGGACGTGTCAAGCAACTCCTCCCCAGAACAGGAATCCCGCTCGGCATGCGGGCGGATACGCTGTATGCGTCGTCGGCCGAGTTCGCCCTCGAGTCCGGCGATGTGGTGGTGTTGCTCACGGATGGCGTGGAGGAATCTCTGGCGCCCGACGGGGCGCTCTTCGGGACCGAGCGGGCGCTGGACATCGTGCGCCAACACCGGGAGCGTCCGGCGCAACAAATTGTGGAGGAGCTTTATCAAGCCGTGCGCAAATTCTCGGGCGGCGCCGCCCAGACCGATGACGTCACGGCGATCGTCGTGAAGGTGCGATAGCCGCGGACTCACCGCTGCGGGCAATCTTGAGTCTTCAATTCGCCGCCGCCTTCCGGCCTTCCGGCTTCCCTGATGCTTCGTCAAAAACCATGCCAATTCTCTGCGCTGCCTGAAGATTTTCTAAAATCGCTGCTGACATACCGTTGTCACTTGCCTGGGGTATCATTCCCGTGATTGAAGACAGGAAGTTCACAGTTTAAAGAGCGGGAAAGCGTCTCCCAATCGGGCTTCATCGTGTGCCAGCAAACCCGTTCCATCCTCGCGATCCAAGGTCAATTCTGTGTTTCAAAAACCGAACAAAACCGAACGATTCACACGAAACGTTGGAACAGGAGCCTTGATTATCAACGACTTACGACGATCAAGACTCGAGTCGTTCGGTTTTTCGGAGACGGAAGCGGCACGTCCCGTCGCGACCGATCGACCCTATCGAAAGGAGCGAAGTGTCGAGGTGTCGAGAGGCTTGACGGCGATTGCGGTCGGCGTTTAATTCATATTGTCGCATTAGCCATTTGACGTCAGCCATTATGAAGACGGGATGTTTTCAACAATGTTTCTGGCGATGGGTTCTCGGCCTGCTGTTTCTGGCTTCCTTCGCCAATTTCTCCTACGCCGATGAAACGCGCCCGGAAATTATCTCCATCCGACAGGAGCGCACGAACGTCGTCGTCGAGGTGCAGGCGCCAGCGGGTATCCGGCGCGTGACGCTCGAATGCCGGGAACGCCTTGGGCCGGGCGCCTGGGAACCGCGGGCAGTGGCGCGGGTCGATGACTCGGGCGGAGTGGTGACGTTTCGGCTGCCGCAATCGCGCAATACCGAATTGATGCGCGTGCGCGGCGACGCGACTGAGCCGTTGCCGGCCTCTTTTTATACTGGCAGCAACACGTTTGCCGGCCAGCCCGGCACGAGCGCTGGGCCCGAAGGCGCGCTTGGGCCCGCCGATGGGCGCAGCGCACCCGGGTCAAGCGTACCCGCGGAGCCCTCCCGGGAGGTGGTTGAGTCGGACATCTGGAAGATTCGCGGAGATACACTTTATTTCTTCAATCAAAACCGCGGGCTGCAAATTATTGACATCGATGATCCTGATTCGCCAACGCTCGAAGGCACTTACCCGCTGCCGGCTGCCGGCGAACAAATGTATTTGCTGGGCGAAGATCACCTCGCTTTGCTGGCGCGCAACGGCTGTTACTACAGCTACACGGGCGAGGAGAGCCAGGTGTTGATCCTGAAAGATAACCAGGGCACGCCGGTGCTGGCGGCGAGAGTTCCGGTGACTGGCTATATTCGGGAAAGCCGGTTGGTTGGGAGCGCGCTTTACATCGCGTCGCAAACCTATCGGCGAACCACCAACGCGACGGCAGCCGTTATCTGGGAGTGGGGCACTGTGGTTTCATCGTTTGATCTCTCGAATCCCGAATCGCCGGTGAGTCGGGGCACCCTTTGGTACTCCGGTTACGGGCACGAGGTCGCCGCGACGGACCGCTATTTCTTCGTGATTACGAGTGTTCCGGAAAACTGGTGGCAATCGAGGGTTCATCTGGTCGATATCTCGGCCGCGGACGGCACGATGCGAAGCCTCGGTTCGATTCTGGCTGCCGGGCGCGTTCCGGATAAATTCAAGATCTACGTCAATGGAGATGTTCTGACAATTATCTCGCAGGTCCAGAACATGAACATGCTGAATACGAAACTGGAGACTTTCTCCATCGCCGACCCAACCACCCCGCGCAAGCTCGGCGAGTTGACCCTCGGCATGAGCGAGCAGTTGCACGCGACGCGGTTTGAGGGGGATCGCGTTTATGTCGTCACGTTTCACGTCCAGTTCCAGATCGATCCGCTCTGGATTGTCGATCTCTCCGATCCCACGAAGCCCGCGATCAAGGGTCAGCTTGAGATTCCCGGGTGGTCCACGTTCCTGCAACCGCTCGGCAATCGCCTGGTCGCCCTCGGGATTGAAACGAATCGCACGACCGTATCGTTATTCGATGTGGCGAATCCGGCGAGCCCATCGTTGCTGAGCCGCGTCTCCCTCGGAAGCGGCTGGTCATGGAGCGAAGGCAACTGGGACGAAAAGGCGTTCAACGTCCTGGCGGAAGACGGACTGATCCTGGTGCCATTCCAAAGCTGGACTACGAACGGCTACACGCGCCAGGTGCAATTAATCGATCTCGGCGCCAGTTCGTTGACGCTGCGCGGGGTCATCGACCACCAGTTTCAGCCCCGGCGCGCCACGCTCGTCGCCGACCGCATACTATCCATTTCCGCGCTGGAATTGCTGAGTGTTGATGCGACAGACCGCGACCATCCGGAAGTGCGCGCGCGGCTGGACCTCGCCTGGCCGGTGGACCGCGTGTTCGTTCATGGCGATCACCTGCTTCAGATCTCCAGCGGATCGCATAGTTGGGGTTGGTGGTGGTTTGATGAGGGCGTCGATTCTGTGATCCGCGTCACCAGTGCCACGGATACGGACCATGTCCTCGCATCGTTGACCTTGAGCAACCGTTTGCCAGTGATCGGCGCCACAAAGCAAGGCGATTACCTCTACGTGGCGCAAACCACGGCGCTGTGGTGGCCCATCTGGATTCTCGCGGCTGACGGCACCTACGTGCAGGCCACAAATACCAACACCTTCGTCCTTACCATCGTCGCGCTCGACAACCTGCCGCAACTCTCGGTTGCGGGACAGGTGGAAATCGTGCCGGAAGCGGCCGGTTGGGGCGGCCAACTCCAGGCGCTGTGGCCGCGGCCGGGTGTCCTGGTGTGGGTCGGCGGCGGGTTTGATTTCTGGTGGTATCGGGGTGGGCCGATTGCAGTGGATGGAGCAGCGGACGTTGCTTCTCCGCGCGGCTTCGCTCCCTGGCCCTGGTTTTGGCCGAACACGGGCGGACAACTGCTCGCCTTCGATGTGAGCAACGCGGGCAATCCCACATTTGCCTCGGAAGTCAGCCTGAACGAAAGCAATCGCTGGAGTTTCAGCAGCGCTTTCACTGCACAGGGGCTGGTCTATTTAAGCCATCAAACGTCGGAGTTCATCGTCGGCCTGGAGGGTCCGTGGATGTATCAAGGCTACACGAACATTTATCAAAACCCTGAGACGGGCGAGACGGTCACGAATTCCTTCCCGGCCGGTTCATGGGTTTACAAGCAGTTTCTTGACGTAGTTGATTACGCCGACGCGAAACATCCGACCGTGCGCCGGCCCGTGCTCATCCCCGGCAGTCTCCAGGGACTTTCGCATGGCGGAGCGATGGTGTACGCCCTGAGTTCGCAGTGGGCTACAAACAGCAACGGTGTGGGGCTTTACTGGACCGAGTCGCTCAATGCGCTGGCGTATGATGATGTGTCAGCGCACCTGGTCGATTCGCTGCCGCTGCCAACGTCATGGCCGCGGCCGTTGCGCATCGTGGCGAACAACATTTTCCTTGGGCGTTCGGGTTACGATTACACCACGACGAATCAGTATCCGCATTACCTGGAGACGTGGACGGTGCCGGACAGCGGCAAGTTCACGAAGCTTGGCAGCGTAGAGTTGGCCGCGCCTGCGCAGGCGCTGCGTGATTTTCCGGGAATGCTGGCGGCCCAACTGAGCGACAACAGCGTGACGCTCTACGACCTCGTCGATCCGGCAAATCTGAAAGCTTTCGGCCAAAGCCGCCCGGCACAAGGCTGTTTCTGGTTTGATCTGAACAACGCCGATGGCAACGCCGCTCAGGGACTCTGGTTGCCACTGGGCGGATTTGGCGTCCTCCACGTGCCGGTGGGGCAATAGTCGGGAACCAATAGAATTGTTGCTCAGTCGGCCGGTTCGAGCGCGTCGCGGTAGCCGTATTTTTTGCCCAGGGACAGGCAGGCGCTCAGAGTCTTCATGCCGCCGGTGCAGGTTGGATTTGAGAGCGAGGCGGCGGCAATGCACACGGCGGTTTGAAGGCAGCGCGGCAGTTCCCAGCCTTCGTGCAGGCCCACTAGGATGCCGGCACAGAACGCGTCTCCCGCGCCCGCGGTGCCGGCGATGAATTTGTCGGGCAAACGCAGGGAAGGTTGCCAGACGTCTTCGCCTTTGCGTGTTCGCGCGAAGCCTCCTTCCGGAAAATGAATCACGACGAGTTCGCGCACGCCTTGCTGCAGCAGCGCGCCCGCCGCATGCCGCAGAGCCACTGTGTCGAGTTGGCCGTCCGGCTGGCGGATTTTGAACCCGGTGGTCTTGCCGGCTTCGATTTCGTTCAAGATGCAATAATCGACGTATTTCAGCGCCGGTGTGACGATCTTCGGGAAGCGGTCGCTGTCTTCGCTCACAACATCGACGCTGGTCTTCAAACCGGCTTCCTGCGCCGCAGCCAGCAGCCGCGCCGCTTTGGTGCCAAACCGGGCATCGGCGCTGTCCAGCGCGTCGAGCAGGAGCAAATAACCGAGGTGAAAAATCTGGGCTTTCGTTTTCTTGAAATCGATATCGTCGCCTGACCAGAGCGCGTTGGCGCCGCGATAATGGAAGAAGGTGCGCCGGCCATTGTCCTGTTCCGTCATGACGTCGGTGTAGGACGTGTCGGCGTCGGCGGTGGCGCGAAGATAACGCGTGTCGATGCGCAGGCGTTTGCACTCGTCAACAATCAGGTCACCCAAGGCATCCTTGCCGACCAGCCCGGCGCCAAAGAGCGGGAGATCCGCCCCCAGTTTCGCCAGGTTCACCAGAACGTTGTAAGGCGCGCCGCCGGTGCCTTGCGATTGGCTGCGAATGTTGGCCAACTGTTCGCGGTTCGGAAAGACATCGACGAGTTTGACCTGATCAATGATCCAGTTGCCACCGCCCAGGAGGCCGCGGCGTGAAGAGTTTTTGGCTTTCATAAGACTGACCCGATTTGCACAGGCGCGACGTTTTCGAGAATGCTAGTGAACGGCAAGCCGCAGGCGCAGGCAAG
The DNA here is from genome assembly GCA_022616725.1 of Limisphaerales bacterium. Classification (GTDB taxonomy): domain Bacteria; phylum Verrucomicrobiota; class Verrucomicrobiia; order Limisphaerales; family JAKEEH01; genus JAKEEH01. Next base: position 12,570 of record JAKEEH010000313.1, read on the forward strand.
CCAAAAAGGTCCGGGCGGTCTGTGCGGATCTGTGCGAGCAGGGCGGCGACGCCGCTCTACCTCGCCCGGCCGCGCGGTTGCACCGCTTCTCGACAGCGTTTGCCCGAGTGATTAGATTCGAAGAGTAAAGGCGATCAAGGTCCATGCGTGCCATCCTGTTAATCTTCTGCGCGGGTCTCGTGCAGGCTGCCGTTACCGTGCAAGCAGCGTCTGTGGCGGCGAACGGGATGGCCGCGACAGTCCATCCCCTCGCGACGGATGCCGCACTGGACGCATTTCGCCGAGGCGGCAATGCGATTGATGCCGCCGTCGCGGCGGCGCTGACTCTCGGGGTGGTGGACGGCCATAACTCCGGCATTGGCGGCGGGTGTTTCATGCTGATTCGCACCTCGCGCGGACAATTCGAGGCGTTCGACGGGCGGGAAAAAGCGCCTGGACGCGCGACACGCGACATGTTCGTGCGCGCCGGGAAGGCCGACCCGAACCTGAGTCAGACGGGAGCGCTGGCGGTCGGGATTCCCGGCGCGCTGGCGGTGTATGAGGAAGCGATGAAGCTGCATGGCAAGCTCACGCTGGAGACGCATCTGCTGGCTGCGGCGGCCGTGGCGGAAAAGGGATTCGCGATTGATCGCACGTACGCGGACCGGCTGGCGGCGAGCGCGGAGGATTTGCGGCGGTTCCCGTCGAGCCGAAAGGTCTTTCTGAAGGAGGACGGATCGCCCTTCAAAGCGGGCGAAGTGCTGCGCCAACCGGAGCTCGGGGCCTCCTACCGGACCATCGCTGCGGAAGGAACCGGCTGGTTCTACAAGGGAGCGTTCGGACGCGCCGTGGAAGCGTGGATGCGGCAGAACGGAGGGTTCGTTACGGCAGAGGACTTCGCCAACTACAAATTGGTGCGACGCGAACCGGTGCGGACGCGTTACCGAGGTTACGAGATCGTGGGTTTTGCTCCGCCCAGTTCGGGTGGCGTTCACGTCGCACAAATCCTGAACATGCTCGAGCCTCTCGACCTGAAGTCGATGGGCATCGCGTCGGCGGATTTCGTTCATGTGGTTGCCGAAGCGATGAAGCTGGCGTTCGCGGACCGGGCGCACTGGCTGGGCGATCCGGATTTCGCCCGTGTGCCGCGCGGGTTGGTGACGGCGGATTACGGCCGGCAACTGGCCAATCGAATCCGACTGGATCGCGCTACGCCCGTTTTGCAGCACGGCACGCCGCCGGGCGCCGGGTCCGACGTCTTCACCAAACACACGACACATTTCTCGACGGCGGACCGCGATGGCAATTGGGTCGCCTGCACCGCCACCGTGAATACCTCGTTCGGCTCCAAAGTAGTGGTCCCCGGCGCCGGAATCGTGCTGAACAACCAAATGGACGATTTCGCCATTCAACCCGGCGTAAGCAACTATTTCGGGCTGGTCGGGGCCGAAGCGAACGCTGTGGCGCCCGGTAAGCGCCCGCTGTCGAGCATGAGTCCAACGATTGTGTTGCGGGACGGCAAACCGATCCTGAGCTTAGGCGCAGCCGGCGGGCCGACGATTGTCAGTCAGACGGTCCTGGCGATCATCAA
>JAKEEH010000314.1 GCA_022616725.1 Limisphaerales bacterium
AAAAGCGGTTTGCGCGCCTTGATCACGGGCCGGGCCTGTTCCAGGTGTGGACGGCCATCGACGCTCTCCAGCAGCACGGCGTCCACCTGCTGGCAGAGTTCCTCGATGTTCCCGACAATCCTGACCCCGAACTGTTCCTGCAACTGCTTCGTATATCCGTCCACGCGTGTGTGGCTCGATTCGATGTCCCGACTCCCGCCCTTGAACGCCGCCACCACCTTGCCGCCCGAAACGTGGTCTTTATCGCCGGCGTCATTGAGCAACTTGGTGAACGCGATTACATGCGACGTATCCAAACCGATCATTCCCAGGCGCAGGTCGGCTGCCGAAACAGATAGCGCGGCTAAAATCGGAAGAAGAACGCGAGTCATGCGCCGAGCAAAGCCGATTCCAGCCGCCAACTCAAGAAACAAGAAGCCAGCGTGACAGGTCGGCGTCACGCTGGCAGCACCCTTACATGCCTCCTCCTTTAGGATTACAATTGAGCAACGTTTTGACCTTAGGCAGATCGAACCTGCGCGGCTATGGGGTCTTTTACCCATAACGCTGTCCGGCATCGGGTTTTTTCTCTCGTCAAAATGCTCAAATAGTCCAGCGTTACGCCGCGTCCAAAGCACCAATATTTTAGATGTTACCCATTGATTGCGTGAGAGTTGAGCGCGGGCGGCCCCGCGCGCAAAATGACCCTCGGCACAACATTTTGAGCGCGGGGCCGCCCGTGCTCCATGCTGCCTTCATTGCGACAGCGCTGATCGTCGCGTTGACCACGCCTGCCGAACAGCGCCCCGCTAAAGGCAAGGCATTCTCTCACGCGATGCAGCCCGTCATTCCACCGGCCCCTGCCCTTTCAGCGGAAGACGCGCTTAAAGCATTCACCCTCAAGGACGGGTTGCAAGTTGAGTGCATCGCGCGCGAACCGCTCGTCGAGACTCCTGTCGCGCTCGCGTTTGGTGCGGACGGACGGATTTGGGTCGTCGAGATGCGCGGCTTTATGCCCAACGTCGATGGCAGGGGCGAACAGGAGATTCCCGGGCGCATTGCCGTCCTCGAGGACACTAACGGAGACGACACAATGGACAGAAAAACTATTTTTCTGGACAACCTTGTCATGCCGCGCGCGGTCGCACTCGCTCGCGACGGCGTGCTGGTTGCGGAGCCGCCGCATCTCTGGTTTTGCCGCGATACCAACGGCGACGGCAAAGCCGATGAGAAAACCGCCGTCGCTTCCGATTATGGGGACCAGAAAAACCCGGAACACACCGCCAATGGCCTGGTCCGCGGCATCGACAACTGGATCTACAGCCTTTACCACACCTTCCGCTATCGAGATCAGGGCACCAACTGGATTCGCGAATCGACTGCGCAACGCACCCAGTGGGGCCTGTCGCAGGATGATTTTGGCCGGCTCTTCTATACGTCGAACAGTGACCAACTTCGCGGCGACCTCGTCCCCTCGCACTATTTCACTGCGAAACCGCCGGGATCCAAACTGCCGGGCATCAACGTTCAGATCGCTCATGACCAATCGACCTGGCCCGCTCGCGTCAACCCCGGCGTCAATCGCGCTTACGAACCCGGGACGCTCCGTCACGATCTTCGCCTCGCGAGATTTACGTCCGCTTGCGGTTCACTCATTTACCGCGGCGACCTTCTCGGCCCTCAGTTTTATGGCAACGCGTTTGTCTGCGAGCCCGCCGGCAACTTCGTGCGCCGCAATATTTTGGCCGAGAAAGACGCGATCATCATGGCAACCAACGCCTATCCTGAAGACGAGTTCCTCACCTCAAGCGATGAACGCTTCCGCCCCGTCAATCTCTACACCGGGCCTGACGGAGCACTGTATGTCGTCGATATGTATCACGGAATCATCCAGCACCGCACCTACGTGACGCCCTATTTAAGGAAACAAATCCTTGATCGCGGCCTGGAGAGACCGTTGCACCAGGGCCGGATCTATCGAATCGCCCCCCGCAACAGTCGTTCTGCGCCGAGAATCCGGCTCGGCGACGAGTCCAGCGCGGCGCTCGTGCGGCACCTTTCCAACCCAAACGGCTGGTGGCGCGACAATGCGCAACGGCTGCTTGTCGAACGCAAGGACGCCACCATCGTGCCGGCTTTGAAAGCCCTCGCCGACCCAACCACCCCACAATCATCCGCGCCCGTGGCTCGACTGCACACGCTGTGGACCTTGGAAGGCATGGGAAGGCTGGACGCGGCAACCCTCCAAAAATCCCTGGGCGATCCGAACCCCAGGGTGCGTGCGGCCGCCATTCGCCTTGCAGAACCATTCTTGAAATCAGGCAACCCGGACGGCGAAAGTCTCCGCACAGCGATTTCGGAATTGACCGCCGACAACTCCGCTGACGTGCAGGTGCAACTGGCATTGACTTTGGGACATGCTGGATATCGGCAGAGCACTAAAGCTCTGACAAATAATTCTCAATTCCAACTCGCTCGCGCTGTGGCCGCGTTTAGCCTCGACGCCGACACAAATTCCCCCGTCCGCCGCCCAAAGGAACCGCCCGCCAAACCCCTTACGGCGGCGGAGCAAAAATTGTTTGATGACGGCCAGGCCGTTTACGAAGCGACGTGTCTTGCTTGCCATCAACCCCATGGTTTGGGCCAGGAAGGGCTGGCGCCACCACTGGTGGGGACGGAATGGATCGGGCGTTCGCCCGAAGTCCTGATCCGCATCGTGCTGCACGGGCTGCGCGGGCCGATCAAGGTGAAGGCCCAGCCCTACGAACTGGACATGCCGTCGCTCGGCGTCCTCGATGACGACCAAATCGCCTCCGTGCTCACGTATGTCCGCCGCGAGTGGGGCCATGCCTATTCAGCGGTCACGCCCGACATGGTCAAAAAGGTCCGCGCCAAGACCGCCAGCCGCGAGGGCGCCTGGACCGAACCCGAACTTGCCCAGTTTCATGGACAATGAACCAAGCCCGACTAACTTGCCTTTTGCTTCGTCGCTCTCAGCTTTCTGACTTCGCTTTTAACGAACTAACTTCTTTAACCGACTTATGATCAATCTTTTTTCTGAAGAGATGCGGCGTGATCCGTATCCGATCTACGATCAGATGCGGAGCGCTTCTCCAGTGCTCAACCTGCCGCCGCCATTCGACATGTGGATGATCTTCGATTACGAGAACGTCAGGCGGCGGGTTGTCACCGATCACGAGGCGTTCAGCTCGCGTGTGCCGGCGCCGGACAACTGGTTCATCTTCTTTGACCCGCCCCAGCACACAAGGATGCGCGCGCTGATCTCTCGGGCATTCACTCCAAAGTCCATCGTCAACCTCGAGCCGCGCATTCGTGAACTCTCGCGTGAACTCCTCGACAAAGCCCTTGCTCGCGGAGAAATCGATCTGGCCGCTGAATACTCGGCGCCGCTGCCGATGATGGTCATCGCGGAAGGTTCTTCCGATTTCAGTTTTTCTACTCTTCGCAGGCGGGGCGCGGCTGGCTCGAGGCCGCTTTTTCTTTTTTTCAACAGTCCTTCGTGCTATACAATGCCTATGCAAGTTTCTGAGCGCCGCTTCGTCACCGCCAAAGAGGCTGTTCAGTTTCTATCACCATGGACACTCGAGGAGTGGATGTGCCGCGCCGATGTCGTGCCCAACAAGGAACTGCTCCTCGTTCGGGCCAATATGGATCCTGGTCGCTCGCATCCCTTTCATACCCATCCGACCCGGGAGGAAATCATCTATATCATCTCCGGACGCGCCGAGCAATGGTGCGGCAGGGACCATCGTATTCTGGTCCCCGGCGAAATGGTGTTGATTCCAAAGGGCGAAGTGCACGGCACCTACAACCCGTTTCCGGAGAAGCTGGTCTTCCTGGCCATCCTCGCCCCCGCGAACGCGCCCGATCCGGCTATCGTGGACGTCTCGCAACAGGAACCCTGGCGCTCCATTCGCAGCGGCTTTCCGCCCACCACCTGATGCATAGGGAGATTCCATCCAGGGTGCTCGTCCGCGGCGATTCAACGATTCAACGATTCAACGATTCAACGGTTCAACGGTTCAACGATTCAACGATTCAACGGTTCAACGGTTCAACGATTCAACGCCTCTCCTGCTCCACGCTCTTGATTTTCGGTTTACTCAGTGCCCCCTGCGCCCAGAGGAAGATCGACTTCAACCGTGATATCCGCCCGATCCTCTCCGACAATTGCTTCGCCTGCCATGGCTTTGACCAGAACAAGCGCAAAGCCAAGTTGCGGCTGGACATTGCCGAAGGCGCCTACGCCACTCGTGACAATGGCGTGCCCGTCGTGCCTGGGAAACCCGACGAAAGCCTGCTCATCGAGCGCGTCACTGCCACAGATACAGACGACCTCATGCCGCCTCCAAAGAGCGGAAAGCGCTTGACACTGGAGCAGATCAATCTTCTGCGCAATTGGATTCGCCAGGGCGGAGCCTACCAGGGCCATTGGGCATTTCGGGTCCCGGTACGCCCGGAGTTGCCGGTTGTGCGCGACACGGCGTGGGGCAGCAATCCCGTTGACGCATTTATCCTGGCCCGCCTCGAGCAGGAAAAGCTTGCCCCCGCCTCCCAAGCGGACCAGCGCACGCTCATCCGTCGCGTCACGCTCGACCTCACCGGTTTGCCGCCCGAACCGGACGCCGTCGAACGCTTCGTCCGCGACCGCGACCCTCGCGCCTTTGAAAAGCTCGTGCGCCGACTCCTCGACTCCGAGCGATTCGGCGAGCGCATGGCCGTTCACTGGCTGGATTTGGTCCGTTACGCCGATACCGTCGGTTTCCATGGCGACATGCCCGTCAGCGTTTGGGCTTATCGCGATTATGTGATCCGCGCCTTCAACAGCAACATGGCCTTCGACCGCTTCACGCGCGAGCAACTGGCCGGCGATCTTTTGCCCAACGCCACGCGCGAGCAGCGCATCGCCTCCGGATACAATCGCATCAACCGCATGAGCACCGAAGGCGGCATTCAGGACAAAGAGTATCGCGCCAAGTACGCCGCCGATCGCGTGCGCACCACTTCCGGCGTTTGGCTCGGCGCCACCATGGGTTGCGCGGAGTGCCACGACCATAAATACGACCCGTTTTTGACCAGGGATTTTTATCAATTCGCCGCCTTCTTTGCCGACCTTCGCGAGAAAGGCTTTTACGAAGACGGCACGACGAAGGGCGACTGGGGGCCGGCCATTCCGCTTCCAACCGAACGGCAGCAACGCGAGTTGGATCGCCTCGATGACCTGCTCGCCAAACTGCGGGCGCGCCGCGATTCGGTCCAGGACGCGTCCCTCTCTTCCTCGCGCCAGAAATGGGAAGAGTCAATCCTGGCGCTGGACAAATCCAACCGGCTGGAATGGACCAATCAGGTCATCCTGTCCGCACAGTCGCAAGCCGGCGCAGACCTCATTATCGAAAGCAACGAAATCGTCCACGCACAGGGATTGAACCCGGACAACGATACTTACATCGTCATAGTCAAACCTGGCCCGGGCGAGTTCACGGGATTGCGGTTAGAGACGCTGACCGATGAAACGTTGCCCGGAAATCGAATCGCCCGCGGTGGAACTACATTTATTTTGACAGACATCGAAATCCGCTCCAGCGACAGATATCGCCCAATCACGATCCTCCGCGCCTCGGATGACACCGACGATCCGGGCTTCCCCGTGCGCTCGACATTCGATCGGCGCCCCAACACGGGATGGGGCACGCGCAACGGCGGGTCCAAACGGCATTACGCGGCCTACGTTTTCGCCGAGCCGTTGCGCGCCACGGTTGATACGCGCATCACTCTCACATTGCGGCACGACTCACCGGTCCGGCGCGCGACCATCGGCAAGTTCAAACTGGCGCTGACGAGCCTGCCCGGCCCGACCCACGATAAGTTCGGTTTGCCGGAAGACGTCTTGAAAGCGATTCGCGAACCCCCTGAGAAACGGAGCCCGGAACAGCAAAAGAAGATCAATTCATTCTACCGCCGCATCGCGCCGGAGTTAGGAGAAATCAACGAGGAAATCGCCGGGGCCGAAACACGGCGATCACTGGTCATCGGCGCTATTCCAACCACGATCGTCTCCGAAGCGACGACTCCGCGCGTGATGCGGGTGCTGCCGCGCGGCGATTGGATGAATGACTCGGGGTCCGTCGTCGAACCGGCGGCGCCGCATTTCCTGCCCCAAATCGAACCCGCCGCAGGCCGGGCGACTCGCCTGGACCTCGCCGCCTGGCTCACTTCGCCGGAGAACCCACTCACGGCCCGGGTCGTCGTGAATCGCTTTTGGAAGCTCTTCTTTGGCGCAGGGCTCTGCCGCACTCTCGATGATTTTGGCGCGCAAGGTGACACGCCGTCGCACCCCGACCTCCTTGACTGGCTGGCCGTTGAATTTCGCGACAACGGATGGAACGTGAAACATATCATCGAACTGATCGTCACCTCGGCCACTTACCGGCAAAGTTCGACCGATGCAACGGCGGCGGAAGAGCGCGACCCGCAGAACCGCCTGTTCGCGCGGCAGTCGCGGCTCCGTCTTGAGGCAGAGTTCATCCGCGACAACGCCCTGGCGATTGGCGGACTGTTGGTCAACAAAGTCGGTGGGCCAAGCGTTTTTCCGTATCAACCGGAAGGGTATTGGGCGCCGCTGAATTTTCCGAAACGCGAATACGTGCTCGACTGCGAAGATAACCTTCATCGCCGTGGCGTTTACATGCACTGGCAGCGCACCTTCCTGCACCCGAGCCTCGTCGCTTTCGATGCCCCTCCGCGTGAGGAATGCACCGCCATTCGCCCAGTGTCCAACACGCCGCTGCAAGCGCTCGTGCTCCTGAACGACCCGAACTTCGTCGAAGCCGCCGAGGC
>JAKEEH010000315.1 GCA_022616725.1 Limisphaerales bacterium
GGATTCTGCGCGTTTGCGCCAAAGGCGTAGCGGTATGGCAGACACTGGGCGAAGTCCTCCGGGATGCCGGGGCCCAGTCGGCCAGGCTGCGAACGCGCCGGGTCGGGACGGAATGGGACGAAATCGAACGCGCTGAGACGGACTCCCAGATCGATTTTGTTCCCATCGGCTCGAATGCCGGAGACAATCTCGCGCAGAATGCGCGTCCTGTTCTCAAATGAACCGCCGTACTTGCCGGGGCGTGTGTGCGCGGCGAGGAATTCGTGGAGGAGGTATCCATGACAATGCTTGATGTCAACGAAGTCGGCCCCGACGTCGGAGGCGATGCGAGCGGCGCGAATGTAACAGCCGATGAGTTGCTCGATATCGGAATCGCTCAGCACAGGCGCATCGGTGTCAATGCCGAATTTTTTGTCGAGGATCGGATGGCGAAAAGCGATCGCTGGTTCGAGGCGCTTTTTGTCATTTGGCCGGCAGAAGCGGCCAGAGTGAGTGAGTTGAAAGCCAATGATAACGTAATCGGCTGAGCCGAAGCGATCTTTGTGGGCGCGCAGGAGTGCCTCGCGAAGTTCGGCTAGTCCGGCTTTGTTTTGGTCGTTGATGATGAGTTGATTGGGGTTGGCGCGGCCATCGGGGCGCACGGCCATGGCCTCGCCGCCATAGATCAGGCTGGCGCCGCTTTCGCCAAAGCGTTGCCAACGACGGCGGACTTCATCGGTGATGCCGCCGGTGGCCGTGCCATCCCAACCTTCCATCGGCTGAATGGCCCAGCGGTTGGCGATGGTTTTGCCGTTGATCGTGGCGTTTTGAATGGGTTGAGCGAGCGGAGAGTCCGAACCGGTGACAATGGTGTCCTCGCAAGGGAGGTCGATATTGAGCGAACCGACGTGACGGCGAAAGTCGTCCACGGTTTTGAGCGACGGGATGCGGGTGAGTTTGAAGGGTTCAGACATACAGAATTTGCATGAAGCATGCAGGTGATCCCAATATTGGATCGTTGTTGCTCCACCTGACACGACGACTGGCAAAGCGCCAGAGGACAGGCGCACTCCAAGACGCAAGCGCACCAGCAAAGGCGTCCAGTTTTCCGCCAGGTCTTGGAGTGCGCCTGTCCTCTGGCGCTTTGCTGCGAGCGCTCATAGGAAGGAGGCTAATTAATAGCCGGCCCGACGTTCAAGGGTTCAACGCAGGAATTTTTTTGGGGAAAAAAGTCAGGTAGGGGCGGCCTTCGGCTTCGCGGAGGATCATGAGGGCGAGTTCGCGCGCGTGGTAATCGCCCCACATTGAGCTTTCGCCATTCGGGATCTTTTGACCGCGGGAGATGTGATCCCAGCCATTGGGCCGATGATAGACGGAGTGGAGCAGCAAGCCCTGATGCTTCGTCGCGGTTGACAGGTAAGGTTCGTCAAAAAGCGCCTGCGCGATTGTGAAGGCCGCCTGGCGGTACCGGGTGCCTTTTCGCCCGAGGTAATTACCGAATCGCAATAAGCCTTGACCGGCAATGGCAGCAGCGGAGGAATCGACTGGCTCCCAGTCGTTATATGGATCGGCGGGACGATTCAGATAGTCGCCCAGCCGATACAGGTTCGGCGCGCCCGTGTCCCACATTGGCACGCCGTCCGCGCATGAGTTAGCGATATAAAAGTCCGCAGTGGCCGCGGCCGCTTCGGTGAATTGCTTGAGGGCACCCGGGTCGGGCCGAGGGAGCGACGCCAGGAATTCGAGTTGTTCGGCGAATCCGCAGATCGCCCAGGCGAGGCCACGCGTCCAGGTGCTGAAGGGCGAATAACCCTGTTGGGAATTGGGACAGCGGTAACTCCCGTCGTTGACGTTGAAAATGCTTTCGTGAGCGGTGCGACCACGCACGTCGTAGGCGTCACGTCTCTTACCGTAATAAATTGCAAATTCAGCCGTAGTCCGTGCGTGCGCGAGCAACCGATCCAGCAGTGAGATGGGGCGATCGCGTTCGCCCATGAGCGCATGGCCGAGTTGATGCGCGAGCGCGAGGGATCGCAGTGAGCGCATTGTGTCAATGAAAAGCGAGTGAGGACCGTTGAACGAGTAAATGTAACCCCTGTCGTTGCCGAGGTCGGTCCAGCGAGCGGCCTGGACCGCCCCGGAGACCTTTAAGGCGAGTTCATAGAACGCCTGCTCATACGGATTTTCCGGGATTCGCCCTTCCCACATCAAGCGAAGCAGGTTGCCGTACGTGGAAACGTTGTTAAAGCCATGGTCGTGAACGCCAAGATGTGAGACGTGCGAGGCCATTCGCTCGAGGGTCCGCTGGCGGCCAAGGGCGAGGAACTTCTTCTCACCTGTCGCGTCAAATTGGAGTACGGCAGAACCAAATTGAAAGCCTTGTGTCCACTCCGTCCAGCCGCGGGTGGCATATCTGCCCTTGACTGTAAAAACTGGCGTGCCGCGCGAAGCGTCCCAGGATTTCTCCAAGTCCAGAATTTTATGGCTTGAAAGCTCGAAGAGACGGCGTGCCTTAGGCACAAGAGCGCGCGCTGTGAGTTGCGCATTGATTTTGATCGCCATGGGATCAGCCCCCTCGAGTTTTTATATGTTTTTCACCGAGACTTCGCCCGCAGGTTAGGGGTTACAACCGCCTGAGATGGAAACCGCCATCGACGTTGATGATCTCACCAGTGCTGTAAGGCAGGAAGCCTTGCGCGATGGCGGCGACCGCCTTGCCAACATCTTCCGGTTTGCCCCAGCGCGTAATGGGCGCGATGCCTTGTTTGAATAGGGCGTCATACTTTTCTTTCACCGTCGCGGTCATGTCGGTTTCAATGATGCCAGGCCGTATTTCATAGACGCCGATTCCGTACTCCGCCAGACGCGTGGCGAAAAGAGGCGTGAGCATCGACAAAGCTGCCTTTGAGACGCAGTAGTCACCACGATTCACCGAAGCGGTATAGGCGCTGACCGAACTGATCGTGACAATTCTCGGCCTCGCTGTCGTGTCCGATGAATTGCGGACCTGCTCGATCATCCATTTGGCGGCGAGCTGAGTCAGGAAGTAGGGGCCTTTAACGTTAACGCTGATCAGCCGGTCGAAACTCGACTCGTCCGCCTCCAGGATGTCCGCTCGAATTTCGGGCGCCACGCCGGCATTATTGACGAGGAGATCGAGGCGGCCAAAGGTTGAGCGGGTGAAATTAATCAGCGTCCGCCGATCCTTCGCAACAGCGATGTCCGCCTGGCAAATCTCCGCCCGAATTTCACCTTTTTCGACGCATTTGGCAGCGGTTTCCAGCGCGGCCTTGCGGTTTGCCGTGAAATTAATCACAAGATCGAATCCGATGGCGGCGAGTTCGAGAGCAATGCCGCGGCCTATGCCGCGCGACGCGCCTGTAATGAGAGCCACTGGATTCACTGGAGGGATTGAAGATTGAAAGTCGCAAATTGCAAATTGCAAAATGAGTATCGAGTCTCCACTGGCGTAATTTTCAATTTTCAATTTGGCATTTTCAATTTTCAATGTGTGCATGCGCACCGTCACAGTCCCGCTGGGCGAGCGGAGTTACCGGATTCACATTGGTCCGAACCTGCTTCAGAGCCTTGGGGAGCGGTGCCGCGAGCTGCGGTTGGGACGTCGGTGTGCGGTCATAAGCGATGTCCGGGTAGCGCCGCTTTACGCAAAACTGGTCATAAAGTCCCTCGAAGCATCGGGTTTCGAACCGGTCCTGGTCAAAATCCCGGCCGGCGAGACTGCCAAGCGCGTTCGCGTGGCCGAACGGTGCTATGAGCAACTGGCGAAAAACCGGCTTGAGCGCAAGTCGTTCATTGTGGCGCTCGGAGGCGGTGTGGTCGGAGATCTGGCCGGGTTTCTGGCGGCGACTTACCTGCGCGGGGTCGATTTCGTGCAGGCGCCGACAACGCTGCTGGCGCAGGTCGATAGCTCTGTCGGCGGCAAAGTGGGCGTTAATCTGGCAGCGGGCAAAAACCTTGTGGGCGCCTTTCACCAGCCGAGGCTGGTGTTGTGCGACGTGCGGACGTTGCGGACCCTGCCGAAACGGGAATTGGCGGCCGGGATGGCGGAGGTCATCAAGTATGGAATCATTTACGACGCCGAGCTTTTTGCCCGGCTGGAAGCTGATCTGCCGAAAGTCCTGAAGCTGGACGCCGAAACCGTTGCGGACGTGGTGGCCCGCTGTTGCGAGGTCAAAGCCGAGGTGGTGGGCAAGGACGAACGGGAAAGCGGGTTGCGCGCGATCCTCAATTTTGGGCACACGATTGGACATGCTTTGGAAACGATCTCGCGCTACGGAAAATATATTCATGGCGAAGCGATCGCAATTGGGCAAGTCGCGGCGGCGACATTATCTGCCCGGCAACTCGGATTGAGCAAAGGCGAACTGTTGCGCATTCGAACTCTGTTCGAGCGCGCCAGCTTGCCCGTGGGAGTCCGCCTCACGCGCGGGCAAATCGCGAGGCTGCTCGAAGCCATGCGCCTCGACAAGAAGGTCAGCGACGGACGAATCAAGTTTGTTCTGGCGAAGCGAATCGGCGAAGTGATGGTGGGGCAGGATGTGCCCGAGGATCAAATTACAGCCGTGCTGGAGATGACGGCTGATTAGTGATTAGTGAGTAGTGAATGAGGTGATTAGTGAGTAATGAGTAATGAGTAGTGAGTAGTAGCGGGTCAGGACCAATCACCAATCACTACTCCCCGGGGGATGGCGGATTTCTGGTTATCTCCTCAGATCCCTCTCTAAATCTGAAAGGCGCTGTTGCTGGATTTCGAGTTCTCGCCTGAGGCGCTCGATTTCAGCGCGAATCTCCTGACGCCGCCGCTCATTCTGCTCGTCGCGCAGGGCCGCTTCGCGTTCATTTTGTAGCCGGCGCAATTCCTCCAGACGCCGCTGCGTGTCGCGCACCTCGATCGTGGTATTCGGCGCTGGGGTCGGACTCGGGACGATCACCGTAGTGTTCGGGACTGGCGCCGGAACGACAGTTGTGCTGCCCTGTTGGATTGTCGAACCGGTACCCAGCCCGCCGACGGCGTCGCGAGTGAGATTCGCCGCGATGGCGCGGATGATTTCGTTTTCCCAGTTTTTCAACCACATCACCGGCGGGCCTGTCTGACGGCTTACCACTTCCACTTGCGTGCTCGATGGACCCAGGTTTCTGACCCAGACTCCCACATGCTCGCCAAACGTTTCCACCTGGACGCCGCGGCGCGCGGAGATGAATCCCCGCGACCGGTCCGCGTTCAAGATCTCCAATTCCCCCTGTTGCGAGGCATCGACAGCCGCGCGCCAAACTGCTTCGTAGGAAGCATCGAATGTCTGTTTTGTTCCTCTGCCTTCGAGGGTTGCGACCCGCTGCGGGGTCGAGCATCCGGTCACGATCAATGCCAGAGCCAGGCCGGCCAAAATCAACTGTTTCATAGTTCCACCTTTCAATGAGATAACCGGTCACTTAGCAGCCGACATTGAAGTATCCGTTCGAAGCCGCGAGCGAACTACTGGGGCCTTGGCCCCACGGCGATTGAGGGAGTAGTGAGTAGTGAGTAGTGAGTGGTAGCGGGTCAGGACCAATCACCAATCACTAATCACAAGACGGGCTAGAAATCCACGCGCACTCGGTAGAAACGTTGCGGTGCGTCTGCCGGGTCTGTCACTCGAAAGCGTGCTCCGGTTCCATTGGTGGTGAGGAGCGTGTGCCAGACAGGTGGGAGATTGGTCGTGTATTGGACGCGATTGGTTTTGGCCGCAACGCTCGTCCACGAGATTTCACGCGCGCCAGACTGGAGAGCAGCCACCTGGACGTTCAGCAGCGAAATGTCGCAGTGCACGATTCCGAACTGATTTGAAACCACCGGCATCTCGTCCAGCGGGGGGTCCAACGACAAAATGAATAAGGCGTTTGTTGGCGACGGATTGTTAAAGCGGTTGAGAATATTGGTGCCGCGAATCACCCTGCCGAACACTGTGAACCCGCCATTCTGGTTGTCGAGGTTTGTCGAGTTGTTGCCGAGGTTGAAAAACCACTGCGAGCTTGCGGTATTCGGGCCGTCGGGTGTCTTCGCCATCGCGAGCGTGCCGTAAGTGTTGCCGATCCGGGGCCCCACATTGAATTCGTTTGTTATCTGTCCGAATGCCGCGGGTATTACGCCAAAGGCAAAAAACGTGTTGGTGGGCCGGAAGGGATCGAAAAAACCTCCGCCCTGGACCACGAAGCCGGGGAGCCAGCGGTGCAAAAACATGTCCTCGTAAAGCCCCGACTGGACGTAGCGAAGGAAGTTTCGCGTGGTAATCGGTTTGTCCTCGTCGAACAACTCGACTTCAACGTCTCCAAACGGCAGACGGAATTGAACGTACGTTCCGGCATGCAAAAGCGGGCCGGGCGACAAAAGGATCAGCGCCAGCAGGGTGCGGGAAAACACCTGCGGGACGAAGTCCTCGGCGAAGAACGGCATTGCTGCATATTAGCCTAGCGGGTGAATTGTTCAAGCTGTCTTCGCAATCGCCCGTTGCTGGCCAGGATGCGGTACGTGTATTCGCCTTCGACGGCACGGCGCCAAAAATCTCCTCCGGCGCATTCCAGAATCAACCCTCCGGCGGCGATGTCCCAAAGCCGCAAGCCATATTCGATGTAAGCGTCCATTCGGCCGCTGGCGACGTAAACCATCGACAACGCCGCCGATCCCATAATCCGAATCTTACGCACACGATAAATCAATTCATTCAGAGTCGGGATCATTCGTTTGAGCGTATAGGCATGCTTCGCAAATCCAATCGAGACAATCGCTTCATCCAGTCGCGATTTGGAACTGACGCGGATGGGCTTGCCGTTCAATCGCGCGGGTTGGCCGCGCACGGCCGTCCACAACTCACCGCAGAAGGGATCATAGACGACGCCGAGCATGGTTTGATGGTGTGGAGAATCGGGAGACGACGCCTTGTTGCCGATCGACCTGCGGACGAAGTCTCGGCGAAGAACTCCCCTCATATACTGGCGATTGTCAATTGCCAATTCGTGGCGGCACTGCAGAGCGATTGAAACACAGGCATGGGGAATGCCATAGGTAAAGTTCACAGTGCCATCGATGGGATCAACCACCCAGCGAAACTCGGCCTGCGGATCTCCGGTTATTCCCTCTTCCCCGAGGACAGGGATCTGCGGAAACGCGCGCCGCAACGCCCGCTCAATGCGCTTCTGGCAGCGGACATCAAGCTCCAGTTTGATGTCATGCTGAGTTGCTTCGTTCACCTTCTTGGTCGCACGCAGGTTCTTGCGCATCATTTCACCCGCTCCGCGCGCCGCCGCCACAGCGCAAGCGACCGCGCGCTTCAGTTCCGGTTTCGGCATATCGCCGCAACGTAGGCGAACCAACTGCCGGCGGCAACTGGCGGCGTTTCTGGCTTCACCCTACGAGTCAAGGAATGATATCATTTCGGCAGCGAAACACCGATGCTGCGACTTTATCTAACCCAGTCCGTGCGCCAATGCCATGTATTCGCGTGGGCCACCGTGCTTTGTGCCTTGATGGCGTCGTCCGTTCCCGGGGCGGATATGTCCATGCGCGGCTATCACCTGGAAACTTATGACGCGGAACGCGGGCTGCCGCAGAATACCGTCCGGGCTCTGGCGCAAGCGCGCGACGGTTACATCTGGGTAGGCACGCCGTTTGGCCTGGCCCGACTGGACGGTGTCTCGTTTAAGCGATTCGGCGTGATCGAGACACCCGGCTTCGTCGAAGAAAACTGCACTTCTCTGGCGGTGGACCGGGGTGGCAACCTTTGGGTAGGCACTGCTGACGGTTTGCTCTGCTACAGGGACAAGCGATTCGAACGCTTCACTACCGCGCACGGCATGCCGGATAATCGGATCAACAGCTTGTGCGCCAGCAGGGAGGGGGGAGTTTGGGCGGCGACGAAAACCGGTGTCACGCGTATCGCTGGTCAAACCGTTATGCCAGTACCGTTAACACGCAACTGGGCTGACACCATCTTTGAAGATCGACAAGGCCGGGTTTGGTATGCCGTCAGCAATGGAGTCCACTTTTACGATCCGGCCAGGTCCGCTGTCGAAATCGTTATCGGAACGGGGCGAAGTATTTCCGCCATTACGGAAGATCATAACGGGACAATCTGGTTTGGAGACAGAGATGGCTTGCATTGCTGGAAAGAGGGAAAGCTCCAGGTGTTCCGGCAGACAGCGGTGTCGCCTGACGGCCAGACGAATGTGGCGCACGTGTTGTGTATTCTCGGCGACCGCGACACCGGAGGGCTTTGGGTAGGACTGGAAGACTTGGGCTTACATTTCTTCCACAACGGTACCTGGTCAAAAGCCTGCCCCGACAACCTGCCTCAATTGCGCGATGTTCGAAGAGCCATCGAGGATGCCGAAGGGAACTTCTGGTTTGGCACGGGTGCGCGGGGCCTTTTTCGCCTGCGCAAGCCGCGTCTGCAGAGCTTCGGCGTCGCCGAAGGCCTGCCGCACGACAAAATGTGGTCGGTTTGGCCCCGCAGCAAAGGGGGCGTCTGGGCCAGTGGCGATTGCGGGTTTGCTTTCATTGACGCGGATCGCGCGGTGCCGAGTTACCTGGCAGGTCCGCGATCCACCGTGATCCGAAGTATATATGAAGATCGAACCGGCCGACTTTGGCTCGGCGATCATGACAACGGGATCTACAAATATGAAAGCGGTGCTTACGAACGTATTCCAGTCGCGGGGAAAATGCGCACCATTTATGAAGACTCAACAGGCGCAATATGGGTTGGACACAGCCTGGGCATGGCCCGGTTCAAAGACGGCGTTTGGACGCATTACGAGCGCCAGGATGGGCTGCCCCACGAAGACGTGCGAGCCTTTCTGGAAGATCGCCAGGGCACGCTGTGGCTCGGGACTTACGGCGGCGGAGCTTGCACTTTTAGAAGTGGACAATTTGAGAGGGTTCACGAAGTGCCCGGGAATAAAGCGTGGACGTTCCACGAAGATGTTGACGGCGTGATTTGGATTGGCACCGGGCTCGGGTTGTGCCGCTACGAACAGGGCCGGACCTTCGTTTTCACCCGCCAGCATGGGCTCTTCGATGAACGCATCAATCACCTGGTTGAAGACGATGCCGGCATGCTTTGGATCAGTTGCAACCGAGGCATTTATCGCGTCAGCCGTAAGGAACTTAATGATGTGGCCGCCGGCCGCCTACCCGAAGCCAGCTATGTCGCGTACGGGGAGGCCGATGGCATGATCAGCTCCGAAACCAACGGCGAATACCAACCCGCCGGCTGTAAGACTCCCGACGGCCGAGTTTGGTTTCCGACCCAAAAAGGAATCGTGGTCATCGATCCGAAACGCGTCTTCCGCAACGAGTTTGCTCCTCCCGTGATCGTCGAACAAGTTACGGCTGTCGGGCGGGTGCTTTTGTCTGATGAGCCGGAGGTCGTCGAAGCGGGCAAACGCCCTCGCGCTGCGAAATCATCCATCCGCATCGAGCCTGGCGGCGGCCGCGTCCTGGAGATTCGCTACACGGCCAACAGCTTCGTTGACCCGTCGAAAGTTCGTTTCAAATACCGCCTTGAAGGTCACGACACCGATTGGCATTCCGCCGGGACGCGACGGATTGCCTACTACACGAACCTTCGACCCGGCTCCTATCGATTTCACGTCCTCGCGTGCAACAACCATGGCCACTGGAACGAAAAAGGAGCGGCGTTTGCGTTCTCAATTCAGCCTCACTTTTACCAAACCTGGACCTTTTATCTCCTGTGCGGCGCAGGCGCGATCATGACGGCCGCGGCCATTCAAAGATACCGCCTGCGTGTGCAGCGCAAACTGCTTTTCCTTGAACAACAGGCGGCCCTGCAACGTGAGCGGGCCCGCATCGCCCAGGACATGCACGATGATCTCGGCTCGAGCCTGACGAAGATTGCCATCCTTAGCGAAGTCGCCAAAAGCAAAGCCACGGACCCTGCGCACGTCCGCTCGACAGCGGATACAATCTCAGAACTCGCGCGAAAGGTTATCGACAACATTGGCGAGATCGTTTGGGTCACCAATCCCCGGAACGATTCCCTGGACAATCTCGCGGCTTACTTGCGCGGTTATGCCGCCGAATTCCTTGACGAGACCGCGGTTCAATACCGCATTGACTTCGCGCCCAATCTTCCCGCCGTTGGCGTCAAAGGAGAATTGCGCCGTGACATCCTGCTCGTGTTCAAGGAGACACTCAATAATGTGGTGAAGCATGCCGAAGCAACCGAAGTGCTAACCGAACTTGAGTTTGGCGAGGAACAGGATGGGCAACGCATCCTCCGTATTCGCATCCGTGACAATGGCCGTGGTTTCGACCTGGCCGATTCGAATCCCGCTAATAACGGCTTCAGCAACATGCGCGAGCGGATTGTCCGGCGCGGCGGCAGCGTCATCGTAAGCTCTGCCACCGGCGGCGGAACGGCGGTAGTCATTTCGGTGCCGCTCCGGGTCGGCTGGCTTCGCGGGCAGTTGAGAGACCAGAATTAAGAGTCGTGGGTCGCAACTCTCAGAGGCCATCTCAGTTAAGCTAGACTGTTACCCGAAAACAGCCCAGTTTGACTCCAGGCGCATGAGTCTGCTCGAAGTTAAGAACTTGAAGGTGCATTTTCCCGTCAAGCATGGGCTATTCAGCCGTGTCCGTGGTTATGTCAAGGCGGTGGACGATGTCAGTCTGAACATTCAAGCCGGCGAAACGCTTGGCCTCGTTGGCGAAAGCGGCTGCGGCAAAACCACCCTCGGCCGCGCCATCATCCGGTTGATCGAGCCGACGTCTGGCCAGGTAACCTTCCATGGAGAAGACATCACTCGGTTGAGCGGCTCCACGTTGCGCGAGCGACGGCGAGGCTTCCAAATGATCTTTCAGGATCCCTATGGATCGTTGAATCCACGCATGACCGTCGAGCAGATTATAGGCGAAGCGATCGACATCCATAAGCTTGCTAAAACCCCAGCCGCGCGGCGTGCGCGCATCAACGAATTGCTCCAGGCGGTCGGCCTCAACGCCGCGCACGCGCAGCGATATCCGCATGAGTTCAGCGGTGGCCAGCGGCAACGCATCGGCATCGCGCGCGCTCTGGCGGTGGAACCGAACCTGATCGTTTGCGACGAGCCCGTCAGCGCCCTGGACGTGTCGGTGCAGGCGCAGATTGTCAACCTGCTAATGGACCTCCAGGATCAGCGTGGCATCGCCTACCTGTTCATTGCGCACGATCTCGCGATCGTCGAACACATCAGCCGCAGAGTGATGGTGATGTATCTTGGCAAAGTGGTTGAGATGGCCGAAGCGAAAGAGCTGATTCAGTCGCCACAGCATCCATACACGCAGGCGCTGCTCTCGGCCGTCCCTGTCGTTGACCCGGCGTCAAAGCGCAAGCGCATCGTTCTGCCCGGTGATGTGCCTTCGCCCATTCATCCGCCGAGCGGCTGCCATTTTCACCCGCGCTGCCCCGTGGCCGAGGAGCGTTGCAAGACCGACATTCCGCCGCTGCGAGAGATTACTCCTGGACATTGGGTTTCGTGTCACCTGGCAACGGCGGCATCCGCCGTTCCCGCTATCGCAGAAACGCCTCGTGCAGACCACCGTCAACTGTGAGCACCTGGCCGGTTGTTTTGCTGAGCCGGGATGAAACGAGCAGGAAAAACGCCTCTGCCTGGTCTGCGGGCGTAATGGGGGATCTGGTCAGCGTTCGGTCGGCGTAAAATTTGGCCAGCTTCTGCGTCAGCGTATCCGTGGATTCGTCTTCGCTGTACGCAATGTCGTATTTGACAAGACTGCTAATAACGCGTTCACGCGGGAACATCGCGCTGCCCTGGACCACAGTGGCCGGTGCGACGCCGTTGACGCGGACCAGCGGGGCCAGTTCGATCGCCAACTCGCGCACCAAATGATTCGCCGCGGCCTTTGACGTGTCGTAAGCCAGCGACCCTTTTTTAGGAACTACCGCATTGGCGCTCGTCGTCAGCACAAGGTTGCCCGGCAAACCCTGCTCGCGCCACATCGCTGCCGCCTCATCTGCCACAATATAGCTTCCAGTGACATTCACCCGGAACGTCAGATCCCATTTGTCATCCGGTATGTGTCCGGTCGTGTCTGGCGCGAAGAAAATTCCAGCCGTGATTACAATGGAATCGAACCCCCCGTAAGCGAGGGCAACCTGTTCGAGCATGGCGCGCACGGAAGGCCGGCTCGTGATATCGCATGCCAGGCCAATAGCGGGTCCGCAACCCGAAATGCCGGTGCCCGCGATGCCGACACCCACGCCGAGCTTGTCCGTCAATTCCCTGGCGGTGTTTTGCGCCGACTCCAGTTTCACATCCACGCAGACGATGTGCGCCCCTTCACGGGCCAGCCGGTGTGCCACTTCGCGTCCGATGCCCGACCCTGCGCCAATTATAACGATCACCTGTCGCGCCAGTTCCTTCTCCGGCGGCATGCGCCGCAGCTTCGCCTCTTCCAGTGGCCAATACTCGATGTCAAAGGCTTCCTGCTGTGGCAGTGCAATATAGCGGTCAATCGCTTCAGCTCCGCGCATTACTTCGACGGCACAATTGTAGAATTCGGTGGTGACCCGCGACTCGCTCTTGTCCTTGCCCCATCCAATCATCCCGATCCCCGGAATTAAGATAATCGTTGGGTTCGGGTCCCGCATCGCCGGCGAATCCGGCCGCCTGCACCGATGGTAGTACTGGTCGTAATCAGCGCGATATTGCTTTAATCCCTGGGCCAGCCGTTCTTTGACATTTGCCATGAATCTGTCAAACGACTTCTCGCTGAAAGCGGCGGTCATTTCGGTGTCCAGCGGCACATATAATGGTTTAATCTTTGTCCGCAGGAAATGATCGGGACAGCTCGTGCCCAGTTCGGCCAGCCGCGGCGCCTCTTTCGAGTTCACAAAGAGCAGGATACTATCGTCATCCTGAACGGTGGCGATAAACCGGCGCTCCCGGCTCACCTGGCCGCGCAACCAGGGCAACAGGCGCGCCAGCACCTGACGCCGTGCCGCTTCGGGCAGACTGGCATGCACTGCGCCGCCAAACGCCGCCCTGTCCCCGCCCCTCTCAGCGTATTTCTTCTCAATGTACCGCGCCGCGCGCTCAATCAATTCCAGCGTCAGGAAATAACATTCGCGATCTTCGTTCGACCAATTGATCAGGCCATGCTGGCCCATCATGATGCCGCGAGCACGGGGATGCCGCCGGCAGATTTCCTGCATGACCAGTCCCAGTTCGAACCCGGGCCGCAGCCAGGGCGTGTGCACCAGCTCGTCGCCGTAGATCTCGCGCGTCAACTCCGCCGATCGCGCCGTGGCTGCCACCGCGATCGCCGCATTCGGATGCGTGTGATCCACGTGCTTATACGGAATGAACGAGTGCAATGGCGTGTCAATCGATGGCGCTCGCGGGTTCAAATTGTAGGTGCAGTGACCGTACATGGCCACCATCTCGTCTTCGGCGGCGCTCTTCACGCCCCGCTCGGGTCTGGCCGCGTAGATCTCCTGCAACGCAAGCAATTTCTCCTGATACAGCGACGAGAAATTTTCCTTCTTCGATGTGCGCAGGTCCCCGCCCGAGCCTTTGACCCACATGATCTCCACTTTCTTGCCCGTGAGCGGGTCGATCTCCACCAGCTTGGAGGATGTATTCCCCCCGCCCGTATTGGTGATGCGCTGATCCTCGCCGAGCTTGTTGGACCGATAAACCAGACGCGCCAGCGGATCCAGCTTTGCGACTTCGGCTTCGTCCCAGCGATTCGACACGTGGTGAAAGGTTTTGTCGGACATAGGCCTGAAAACCGTAGATCGCCCGATGGGAAAAAGAAATCCAAAAGAGGGCAGGGGTGAGCAGGTGAGAAGGTGTGAAAGTGAGCAGGGGAGCGTCCTCGTTTCCCACTCTCTCACTTTCTCACTTTCTCACCTGCTCCCTTCATCTCTGTGTCTCCGCGCCTCTGTGGTGAATTAGCGATTGGGCAATTTGGGCAATCTGCAATCGAAAATCGTAAATCATAAAAGTAGCAGGGCCGGGAAACCCACTCAACCCGGCCCTGCTGAACCCTAGCTTGTGGAACAAATCTATTCCTGCGGGATATACCCGAGAATGCGCTCGCGCTGCACCGGTCCGTAAACCCGGCTGTCTTCGCTCAATCCCCGATTATCGCCCATGACAAAATAGCGATCTTTGCCCACAATCAACAGCGGCTCCGTGCCATCCACGGTCAAGGTGCGCGTCTCGGCTCTGAGATACGGTTCGCTTAAACGCTCACCATTCACGAACACGGCCCCGTCTCTGATCTGGACCCGTTCCCCTGGCAACGCCACGACCCGCTTCACCATATAATCCTTTCGCCGGCTGTCGCGAATTACGACCAGGTCCCCTCGCTTCGGCGCGCGAAACAGCAGCTCCCACTTGTGGAGCAGGTAGCGATCCCCGTCCACCAGGGTCGGCGCCATGCTGCGGCCCTGCACGACGACTGTCGTCACGATGAATTGGCTCACCAAAAAGTAGCTGATGATCGAGCAAACGATGAAGCAGAACCACGGCCAAAACCGGCGCCATCCTTCTCGGGGAAATTTGACGGACCTCCCTGACGGGCGGAAATACTCGGCATCCAGCTCAATCACCCTCAAGGGAATCTCGAGGTCTCTCTGCAACGCCGGCGGTTGGCTGGAGAAATCACTGGTCGATTTGCTTCTCATTAAAGCTTGTTTGCAAACACCCTAGACCACAGAGAGTTCCGCGGCAATCCGGTCAGTTACCCGAAAGCAGACCAGCAAAACTACGGTACTTCTTGTTTGGATTTTAAAAGCGGTGCTCACAGGTTGAGCCCAGCAATCCAATCGGCAATAGGGCCGTCCGCTAATTTGATTGACTCCCGGCGAAATAGTTTCGATTTTCCGCCGTAAGCCCGCTCGATCCACTCCGTCGAGAACTCTTCTCCTGTGTTGTGGAGCAGCAAAGGATTCGGCGCGGCCAGGAGCGCGGCGCCCTCGAAGCCGCCCAGTTTGCGCAGACCCGGAACGAATACGTCATGCTGCAGCAGCGCCTCGTCACTGGCGCTGTTGAATTCATCCCCATCGGCAATCACGCCATCGGCAGCGGGCGCGGCCAGGAGCGACCACAACCCTGCCCGACCGCTCCCGCAAAGAATGACGCGACGGCCTTTGCCGTGCCGCTGCGCAAACGCGCACGCTGTCACCAGGTCCTGCACCCGCTCTTGCATGTCCGTCCGGTTGTAGGTCGTGAAATACGTCGTCGTTTTGCGTCGCGCTTCGTCGGCTTTGGCATCGGCCAGTTCGCCGCTGAGAAATGTATCCAGCACAATAACCGAGTGATTTCGCGCCAACAGTTCTTTCGCCAGGCCTCGCGGCGCACCGCCGTCCTCCAGGTAAGCCGATCTACCATTCGGGTGCGCCAGGATTGTGATCACACGCAGGCGGTCGCGCGCTGGCGTCAACATCACAATGGGGAGCCGATCACCCCGGCCTTCCCGACCGACGTGCACGACATGCTTTGTGATTTCGCCAACCTTTGTCGTCGCCCCTGCCTCAATAATCAACCCGCGGTCCGGGAATTCGACCTGTAGCGTGTGCCGCCAGGCGCTTTCCATCGCCCGTTTGAATTTGTCCACTTCTTTCGGGTTACGCGGCCAGAGCGAGTCGAGTTGCCCTTTGGATCGCTCGATCAAATAGGACGTCAGTTGAGATTCTGTCAGCGCATCCTCCGGCCACTTGCCAGCCGGGAATACTCGCAGTGACTCCACCGGTTCCATCGCATACGTTGCTTCCTTCAGCGACGATGGGTCCGGATTGTTCAGCAGCCACTTTCCGAATGCTCCATAAACTGCCTCGCGCGTTGTCCGGTTGTAGTTGTGATCGAAGTCAAAGATCGTATGCCGAAAGCTTTCTTCCGCATTGAACAGCTTGTAAATCTGCGCAATGGCTGGACCCTCCACGGTCATTGTCTTCTTTGTCCAGTCGCCCGTGGCGGCGACAAGGATCTGCGGGCGCGGCACGGGCGCGGCGGCAATCTCCATATTCGAATAATCCACTCGCAGCCCGGGAGCGTTCTCACACAGGCAGCCCCCTTGCATCGAATGCGACACCATCACCACCGGCGCCTGCGCCTTGAGCCGCGGATCGATCGCCCCCAACATGAACGTCTGCGTGCCGCCGCCCGATTCCCCCGTGCAGGCCAGACGCCCCTTGTCCACATCCGGCAGCGATTCGAGAAAATCCAGCGACCGAATGCTGTTCCAGGTCTGCAAACCCATCAGGCTGATATTCCAAAGCTGGTTCGACGGATCACTGGCAAACTTATGATCCACCTGTGCCGTGTCGTTGTAACCGACCATATCATATGAAAATGCAACCATTCCCTGGCGCGCGAAGCTGATGCAGCGCGCGGCGATGCTGCCCAGCTCCGTATTGGCCATGCGCCCTTCCTTCCAATGCCCGTGCGGATTGAGAACGCCGGGAAACGGGCCTTGGCCTCGGCCCAGCGGTCGGTAGAGATTTCCCCCAAGATAAAAACCAGGCAGCGTCTGAATGTGAACCTTTTCCACCGCGTAACCGTCGCGCTCGACCCGCCCAAAAATCTGCGCCTGGAGCGGTGTCTTCTCCGGCATCGGCCACAACCCGCAAGAGACCAGCGCGTGTTCTCGAATCTCCTTCGCGCGTTTCTCCCATTCCGCTCTGGATTTGATGTCCGGAAACTCGCGCAATGTATTGAGCGTGCGCACTTCCTTAGCGCGCTGATCGCTCGCGGGAAGCCTGCTGGCTTCAGAACCCAGGGCCAGCGACGCGGCAAAACAGAAACAGATGGGCAGCAAAAGCAGATGATTCATGCCCGAAGAATATCGGATTCAGCCCGCAACGTAAGCTAAAAAGCCTATGTTGGAACGGGTCCCTTCGGCCGGTCCAAGAATACATACAAAGGGCCATCGAATGACGAAGCTCTAATTCCTAATGACGAAAGAAGCCCGAATATTCGAAACCCGAATTCGTCATTGTTCCGGCGTGTCGGTCGGCCCAAGAATAACCGGCAGTTTTCCCTTGCAATACATTGCACCGCAATGTATGTTCTCTGCTATGAAGATTGACAAAGAATTGGTCGCCGCTTCCTCCGTTCCCCTCGTCCTCTCCATCTTGTCCGAAGGCGAGAGCTACGGATACGCCATCATTCAACGCGTCCGCGA
>JAKEEH010000316.1 GCA_022616725.1 Limisphaerales bacterium
GCCGTCGTTCCGACCAGTGACCTGCCTGCGCCGGGCTCCGTCGGTGAAACAAACCTGGTGGGCGCGGAAATGTTCTTCTCCTCGCGCGGCAACTTTGACTCCATTCCCGGCACGAACTCGCTGCGCGATCGCCTCTCCAGCGAAGGCTGGCAGGGCTGCGCCAGTTGCCATTTCAAAGGGTTGACCGACGGCGTGATCTGGCAGTTTGCCGCCGGTCCGCGCAAGAGCGTGCCGTTGAATGCCACCTTCAATCCGCACCGCCGGACCGAACAGCGGCTGCTCAATTACTCCGCGATCTTCGACGAGATCGAAGACTTCGAGATCAACGTCCGCAACGTCTCTGGACCCGGCCCGCTCGCCACGCCAATCAACGGAAATCCCCTTGACCCAAATCACGGCCTCCTGATCGGGCCTGGCGGCGATCTCAACGTGGCCCCCAACGGCCTGAATGCGTTTGCCCTGCCCAATGCCGATCGCGACCAGGTGACCGTGACGCTGCCGGGAAGCGCCAACAGAGTCCCGGCACTGACCGCCATGCGTGAGTGGGTCCGTAACGCCGTGCGCACTCATAACGCGCCCCTCGCGGGCTTTCCGAACGCGCCCTCTTCATCCGAGCTCGCGATGGGCCGCGATCTGTTCCTCAAGGCCGGCTGCGCTAACTGCCACGGCGGATTGAATTGGACGATCAGCATCAAAGACTTTAACTCCCCGCCCGCGGCGGCGGAACTCTTTACCGAGCGCACCGGAACATTCACCGGCAACCCCGTCGGCGCCCAGTTCCTGGATCGTTTCCTGCGGGACGTCGGCTCGTTCAATCTGGGCGTGCCGGGGCAGGGGAATCCTCTGGGCAATGACGTGGGGGCGGACGAAGTCGCTGCCCCGGCGGTCGTCGGCGGGGTCCTGCAGGCGCCCCAGGATGGTTTGGGCCGCGATTATAATAACGACGGCAAGGGGATCGGCTTTAACGTGCCGTCGCTTCTCGGCCTTCATACTCTACAGCCCTATATGCACAACGGCGCGGCAGAGGCCCTGGCGCAAGTCGTGGCGGATATGAAGCACCGCACCGACAACGGCAAATTGCCGGACGTTCTCGCCAGCCCTTCGGACCAGGCGCTCGTGGTGAAGTTCCTCGAGTCGATTGACACGAGCACTGTGCCGTTCGTGAAACTGGCCATCCGGCGTCAAGGCAACCAGGTATTTGTGGCGTTTGATTCCATCGCCGGCGTCTATTATGCCCTGGAACCAAGGAATGCTATTGACGGTCCGCCGTTGGCAACTTTGCCCGCGGTCGTGGGAAATGGACAACGCATGGAACTGTCCGCTCCCATCGACCAGGCTCGGCGCTTTTTCCGCCTGGTTAATGGATTGTAAGACGCTCCGGGAGAAGCGGTTATTAGAGGCAAAAACAGGAGAATTTTGCCTTGGGTTTTAGTTGCTCCAGGACGGCCTATAAACGATCCTGAAAAGCAGGGGTATCCAGATAGCTGATGCTTACGCTTTATCGTTAAACCTTAAGGAATTACGACATTCAGGACTGCCTCAAAACGCCCTATAACTAAAATACGCGCGTTTAATATACCTATAATTATAGTATAGATTATTGGCCATGGTTTAGTTGGAGGCAAACCCAGGCGCGGCGGGCGGGGAGGTCCGCGCGCACGGTCATTTGCCTGCGCTCCAGCCGCCGTCGATGATGAAATCGACGCCGGTGATGAACGCCGAGTCGTCGCTCGCTAGGTACAATGCGGCCGCGGCGATTTCTTCCGGTTTGGCCATGCGGCCAATGGCCTGAGTCGCGGCCATCTCCCGGTACGCGTTCTCCGGGTCAGGATATTCCTTGAGCCGCGCCGAAACAAACGGCGTTTCCACCCGCCCGGGGCATAGGCAGTTGACCCGAATCCCGTCCAGGGCGTGGTCCAGGGCCATGCTCTTGGTGAGGCCCACGACCGCGAACTTGGTCGTGCAATAGGCCAGGCGGTCACGCACGCCGACCACACCGCCGATGGAAGCCAGGTTGATGATGACACCGTATTTGCGCTTGAGCATTTCCGGAAGAAACGCGCGCGTCACGTTGAACATGCCGCGGACATTTACGGCGTAGAGGCGGTCGAGGTCCGCCCCGGTGGTCTGCATCATGGTCCCGACATGGCCGACCCCGGCGTTGTTCACCAGCACGTCGAGCCGGCCATGGCCGCCGTGAACCGACGCTCGCGCGGCCTCGCAATCCGATTCCTTGGTGACATCCAGCGGAACAAACGCCGCCTTGCCCCCGGCCGCGGTTACCCGTTTCACCGTCTCCTGACCACCACCGCCGTCCCGGTCGGCGACATATACGACTGCGCCTGCGTGGGCGAAGGTCTCGGCAATGGCGCGGCCAATGCCCGAAGCCGCGCCGGTGACCAGCGTAATTTTATCGTCCAGTCGAAACATGTCGCTCAAAGCCTCTTCCCGATCTCCTCGACCATTTTATAGATTCCAACCGAGGACATTGCCAGCGCCGCAAACCACAGGCAGGCGGCCCACGCTTTGCCCGGCAGCAGCGCCTTCTCTGTGCGACAATGATAGAAATAGACTGCCGCAAATGCCAGGAACGGCAGCATCAATGCCTGGGCCAGGGCTCCCACAAACACCAGCGTCACCGGTTCGCCGACCAGGACAAACACCGTGGTGAACGCCACCGGCAGGATAACGCACGCGACTTTGATCGCGGCGGCCCGATGGTCGGCGTCGCGGTAGCGGACGATTTTGAAGAGCTGCAACGCGTCGGCCAGCAGCCGGGCGTTTGAAGCCGTCGCGCCGAATACGGTCGAGTAGAGGACGGCAAACGCGCCCACGAGGAAGAACCAAAAGCTCCATTGCCCGAACGTCTCGCGGTACATATGCGACAGGGTCTCGATCATTTGTTCATTGGCGACGACAAGCCCTTTGGCGTGCAGCACGGCCGCGCCGAGAAGATAAAACGCCAGCGTCGCCGTGGTGTAGATGGCAAAACAAATCCAGGTGTCGATTTTCATGACGCGCAGCCAGCCTTTGGCGCGGTCGCGCCAACTCTCCGTCGGCTCGAACGGCCCGACACTTTTCGCGTAGCCCTTCTCCAGACACCAGTAGGGATAGTAAATCAACTCCGATGCGCCGACACCGATGATCCCAAACGCCGCAAAAGCCGTTGTGAAGTCTGAAGGCAAACGAAACCTCAACCCGCTCATCAGGTCCTCTCCTGTGATCGCATACGGAGTGGTCTGCAACGCGCCGACCGCGACCAGTGTGCAAACGGTGAAAATGGCGACCAGGGCGGTGGAGAGCTTCTCGACGAGTTTGTAGCGTCCAATAACCAATAGCACCGCCGTGAGCAGTCCAACGCCGAGGGCCAGCCCATTGACCGGGAATTGCAAGCCGGCGAGTTTGAAAACCGTGGCCAGAGCGCCAACCATACCGGCGACCTGAAAAATCAGCGCCACGTACATCAGCACCCAAAGCCATAACAACCATGAAACGATCCAGCGCGGCCCCGGGATTGAATTCATGGCTTCCAGCGTGGTCATGCCGCGGGAAATGGCGAAGCGCCCCAGCTCGATCTGAACGAACACCTTGATGAAACAGCCGAGGACGATGAACCAGAGCATGATGAAGCCGACCTGGGCGCCGAGCTTGGGTGTGACAATCAATTCGCCGGAGCCGACGATAACCGCGCTGATGATTAACCCCGGCCCAATCTGCTTCAAAATGCCACGCCAATCCGTTGGCGCCGTGATCTCAGCCCGCGCAGACCCAATCGCAGACGGTTCAGGCGCATTAGAGATGGCCGTGCCACCATTTGACTGGCTCGCTTGCGGTGCTTTCATCGACATTCAACGGTAGCAATCGCATTTCGACACGCGCAACCGAGAAAGGTGGGGATCTTACGCGTCGTGAATCGCAGGGCGATCTGGACTGTTGCCAATTGCCGCAAATTCCGGCTTGCTTTGGCGCTCCAACCCAACTCGGATGGCGGCATTTGCTATGAGACACCAAATTGCCGTTTGGGCTGTTTTGATTGTGTGCGTCGAACGAGGTTGGTGCGCCGAAGGGTCGCGTGCCGTTTCGGCGAACCTGCGAACGCAGGTGTCGTCGCGCGTCACGCAGGCATATCGAGACCTGGAACCACTCTATAAGCACTTTCACACGCATCCGGACTTTCGTTGCAGGAAGAAGAAACGGCCCTGCGCCTGGCCGACGAGTTGGAGCGACTTCATTACACAGTCTCACGCCGGGTTGGGGGACACGGCGTTGTTGGCGTGCTGAAGAATGGCGCTGGCCCCACGGTGATGGTTCGCACGGACATGGACGCGCTTCCGGTGACTGAACAAACCGGCGCGCCCTACGCGAGCCGCGCAAAGGCCATTGATGACAAGGGCAACTCTGTCGGCGTAATGCACGCCTGCGGGCACGACATGCACATGACGGCATTCGTCGGCACGGCGCGCGTCCTCGCCGAACTGAAGGACCACTGGAGCGGCACCCTCGTGATGATCGCGCAACCTGCCGAAGAGAAAGTCCAGGGAGCGAAAGCCATGCTGGCCGACGGATTGTTCAAGCGCTTTCCGAAGCCCGAATATTGCGTGGCCTTGCACTGCGCGCCAGACCTGCCCGCCGGCAGTGTTGGCATCACGGAAGGCTACGCCATGGCGAACGTTGATTCGGTGGACATCACGATTCGTGGTGTCAGCGGCCATGGCGCCTGGCCGCACAAAACGAAAGACCCGATCGTGCTGGCCGCGCAAACGATCCTGGCGTTGCAAACGATTGTGAGCCGCGAAACCGACCCGACACAACCCGCGGTCGTCACCGTCGGTTCCATTCACGGCGGGACAAAGCACAACATCATTCCGGACGAAGTGAAGCTCCAACTGACGGTGCGTTCCTACTCTGATGACGTGCGGAAGCATACCGTCGAAGCGATCCAACGGATCACGCGCGGCCTGGCCCTGGCGGCGGGCCTTGCTGAAGAGCTATATCCGGTGGTTACGCTCGCCAATGAATCGTCTCCGGCGACTTACAACAGTCCCGAGTTGGTGGGGCGACTTGGGGCCGTGTTCAAGAACTGGTTCGGCGAGGATCGGACCGTCAGCACCAAGCCGATCATGGGAGCCGAAGATTTTGGATTGTATGGACGCACGGAAGACAAAATTCCCATTTGCATGTTCTGGCTCGGGACCGTCGCACCGGAACAGTTCCAGGAGCATCAAAACACGGGCAAGCCTTTGCCTGCGTTGCACTCCAGCAAGTTTTTGCCTGTCCTGGAGCCCACTTTGAAAACGGGCGTGACCGCGATGACGGCGGCTGTGCTGGAATTGCTCGGCTCGCCCCCACGTTAGGTGCGCCAGGCTCGCCAGGCTTCGTCCGTTGTCAAAGGCAGCCGAACGCGGTACGGTTGACCCGTGCGAACAGCATTTAAAGAATGGGCCGTAATCGTGGATGCGCTCGGGCGGGGCGAACAGATCATTATTTTGCGCAAGGGCGGCATCAGCGAAGGACGGGGAGGGTTCCAGGTGGATCACCCGGAGTTTCTGCTCTTTCCGACGTTGTTTCATCAGCAGCGCGAGTCCGTCTTGCCGCAGGCGCAGGCCCGTTATGACGAGATTGCGCCGGCAGTGAATCCAGATGAATCGCGGATTGAATTCCTGGCGAACGTTGTCGAGTGGCGCCGGCTGGATTCGCTGAGTGATGCGGAGCGCCTGCGCGGCCAGCACATCTGGCGCGACGAAGTAGTCGCGCAACGCTTCGAGTGGGGAAAGGGCAAGAATATTTTCGCGATGGCGGTGCGCATCTTTCGTCTGCCACAGGCCGTGCGGCTCCCGATGAGCTCCTCTTACGGCGGATGCAAGTCGTGGATCGAACTGGAGCAGGACATCGACCTGAGCCGCGCCGCTCCCGTGTTGAGCGAGAGCGATTTTGGCGAGAAGCTGGGCAAATTTAACGCCGCCCTGCACGCCGTCGGCGCATGAAGCTGCCTCCGTTCATTTTGGCTTCCGCTTCGCCGCGGCGGGCCGAGTTGGTGAAGGAACTTGGGATCGCTTTCAAAGTCGAGTCTGCCGACAACGAAGAACTGCATCCGTCCCATTTGACGCCGCATGAGATTTGCCAGGTGAACGCCTATCGCAAGGCGCGCGCCGTGGCCAAGCGCAAGCCCGACGCGGTTGTGCTGGGCGCCGACACGATCGTCGTCCTCGGGAAAGAGATTTTCGGCAAACCGCGCGACGGCGCGGAGGCTCGGCGGATGCTCGCCCGACTGCAGGGGCAGACGCACCAGGTCATCACGGGGGTGTGCCTGATCCAGCTTCGGGAGCACCGGCAAAAGCTGTTTGCCGTCAGCACGTCGGTGGCATTTCGGCCGCTGACGACCGGGCAAATCCAGGACTATCTGGCTTCCATAAATCCCCTTGACAAAGCAGGCGCGTACGCGATCCAGGAAAATGGCGGCGCGATTATCGAGGAGATTACCGGGTCCCGCAGCAACGTCGTGGGGTTGCCGCTGGAGCGGCTGCGGGAGGAGTTGCGCGACTGGGGCTTTCGCTGCTAAGGACACAACCTGCGTTGACGTACCGGATGCCCTGAACGATTTTGCCTTCGCCATGAAGGAAGTTTTTCCCACGATCCTTTTGGTGTTAATCCTTTGGACCTGTTCCAGTACGGCCTCAGATCAGGTTATTTCCAGGCCACGTCCGGCGGCGGTGGTGCAAACGAACGGCTGGTTTGCGGATTACGACGCGACCTCGTTTCGCCGGGTGGCCGAAGCCCGGCGCGCGATCCATCCTCAACGGCTTGATCGCGACCTGCTTGATGCGGCTGTCCTGCACGAAACAAACCGGCGGCGCCTGCAACATAATCTGCCTCCCTTGCGCTTTGACGCCCGAGCCCGGACGGCGGCTCGCATCCAGGCCAGCGCGATGGCCAAAGGCGAGTTCGTGGACCACGAGAATCCAGAGCCACGCTATC
The DNA here is from genome assembly GCA_022616725.1 of Limisphaerales bacterium. Lineage (GTDB taxonomy): Bacteria > Verrucomicrobiota > Verrucomicrobiia > Limisphaerales > JAKEEH01 > JAKEEH01. Next base: position 6,976 of record JAKEEH010000316.1, read on the forward strand.
GCACCATGGCTGATCGCGCCAAAGTTGCCGGGCTGCGACCGCGCATGTTGGCTGAGAATGTCGCGTCAGCGTTCGGACGCCGTTACGAATCGGGCAAGCAATTTTACACCCGCCAGGAGAATGGACGGACCGTTTACAGCTACGAGCCGGACGGTCCTCCGATCGCGATGCACTCCCACATCAGTTTCGCCGAAGCCCTGGTTGAGGGCTGGATGAAATCGCCCGGACACCGGAAAAACATCCTCGCTCCGTCGGCACGGTTTCTAGGCTGCGCCTGCGAACCTGGGGGGACCCAAAGCCAAATGGAGACGTTCAAATGGAGACGTTCTATTGCGTGCAGGTGTTTTTCGCGCCGCTGTCCGAATAGAGCTATCGGTGTGGAGCGGAAGGGAGCGATCGAATCTTTGCCTCTCGCCAGCGGGGCTGTTCATTGCTAGTCTGCGCGAGGAATGAAAGGATCTTCGTGGAACGGCTGAGGGAGCGGTTCGAGCCGCTGGGGGCTTTCGTTTTGTGGAGCAAAGAGGTTTTTGTGTCGATCGTCGCCCATCGTCTCAATGTCCGCGATCTGCTTTACCAAATGTACTTCATCGGCGTGAAGTCGCAGTCGGTCGTTTTCATCACCGGCGCTTTCACGGGCATGGTCCTGGCGGCGCAAACGTATTTTCAGTTTCACCGCGTGCGCATGGATCACGCCACGCTGGCGGTGGTCAGCATCTCCATGTGCGCCGAACTCGGGCCGGTGCTGGCCGGGTTGATGGTAGCGGGCCGTGTGGGCGCCGCGCTCGCGGCTGAATTGGGTACGATGCGGGTGACGGAACAGATAGACGCGCTGCGGACGCTGGCGGCGCATCCGATTGATTATCTTGTGGTCCCGCGCTTCCTTGCCACGGTGATTACGATGCCGCTGCTCACGGCCGCTTCGATTGCGATTGGCATTGCCGCTGGTTATGGTATGTGCCGCATTTATCTGGGCACATTCGCAAGTTACGCTTACGACAACATGGTGAAGTACACGGGGGCGGAGGATTTTCTTACCGGGTTGATCAAGGCGCTTTTTTACGGCGGGATGATCGGGATTATCAGTTGTTACAAGGGCATGACGTGCCGCGAAGGCGCCGAAGGCGTGGGCCGCGCGACGACCGAAGCGGTGGTGTATTCATCGATCACCATCCTGATCAGCAACTTCTTTTTGACACTGGTGCTGAACAAGCTGCTGCAACCGGCATGATCGAGGCCCGCGATCTGCACAAGAGTTTCGGGGCGCACCAGGTGCTGGCGGGCGTGACGCTGCGCATCCAGAAGGGCGAGTCCGTGGTCGTTATCGGGCGCAGCGGGGGCGGCAAGAGCATCCTGTTGAAGCATCTCATTGGCTTGTTGCAGCCCGATACGGGAGACGTGATCATTGACGGCGAGAGCATTGCCCGCATGTCCGAACGGCAGTTGCTGCGGGTGCGCCGCAAGTTCGGGATGCTCTTTCAAAGCGCGGCGCTGTTCGACTCCATGACCGTCGCCGAAAATGTCGGGTTCGTGCTGCGGCGCGAAGCCCGATCTCATCCCGAAGAAATCCGCCGCAAGGTCGCGGAAGCTCTTGACATGGTTGAATTGAGCGGCATTCAGGAGAAGAAGCCAGCCGAGCTCTCGGGCGGCATGCGCAAGCGCGTCGGTCTGGCCCGGGCGATCGTTTATCGTCCGGAAATTGTTCTGTATGACGAACCAACGACCGGGCTGGACCCGATTGTCGCCGACAGCATCGATCAACTCATTGTGAACGTCCGCGAGCGCCTGCAAGTGACGACGGTGGCCGTGACTCACGATATGCGCAGCGCCCGGCGGATTGGCCAGAGAATCCTGATGTTGCACGAGGGCCGCATTCACTTTGAAGGGACTCCAGAAGAGGTGTTCAGCACGAAGGATCCGATCGTGAATCGCTTTGTCGCAGGCGTGGCCGATACCAGAAATCATAATTTTTGATATGAGCGAAAAACGTGTCGCGGGTAAAGTGGGGGTGTTCGTGGCAGCGACCGTCATCGTCGCGCTCGCGTTGCTCTTTATTTTTACAAAGGGCGCCAGCCTGTTCACGACGACCTACGAGTTGCGGCTCAGGGCCACATCTGTCGGCGGACTGCGGGAAAATGCAGTCGTGTCGCTTTCCGGCATAGTCGTCGGCCATGTCAAGCAGGCCGAAGTCGCGCCGGAAGGCCGCGGCGTGGATGTCGTGGTGAGAATCAAAGAGAAATACCGCATCCATTCGGACGCGCTGTTCGTCGTGGAACAAATTGGCTTTCTGGGCGATCAGTACGTCGCCATTTACCCGCAGGAGAACAAAGGCGAAATCCTCGCTCCCGGCGCCGTGGTCCCTGTGGAAGAACCGTTCAGTTTTCAGGAGATCGCCCGCTCGGCGCGCGGACTCATCGAGCAATTCAGTCAGACGGCCAAAACGCTCAATCAGGCCATGGACCGCGTCAGCCAAACAGTTTTGAGCGAAAACACGCTGACGAATGTCAGTGCCGGCCTGCTGAACTTCCGCACGATTTCCGAGCAGGCCATCGTCACGATGGAAAGTGTCAATGCGCTGGTGGAAAGCAACGCCCCCCCCATCGTGATCGCGGTGAGCAACCTTGTCCATTTTTCGGACGCTCTGGACAAACTGGCGGCCGAAATGCGCGAAATGGTGTCCACAAACCGCTTCGAGTTGACGCTGGCCGTGAAGAATTTGCAGACCACCACGCGGGTTCTGGAGTCGATGGCGCGCGACATCGAAGCTGGCAAAGGCCTTGCTGGAACATTGGTGAAGGACGCCGTTTTGCAGAGCAATGTAACGAATCTGGTGGCAAATCTGACGACGTTGAGCAGCAATCTCAACCGTTTTGGCCTTTTGTACAAGCCCAAAC
>JAKEEH010000317.1 GCA_022616725.1 Limisphaerales bacterium
CACCGTCAAGCAACGCCGAAAAATGTGCTGTTGCCTCGCGACAACGGCTCTTATGCTACGGCATCAACTGCATGAGGACAGTCGGCCTGATCGTTTTGATGGCGTTTTCTGCGTTTGGTGCTGAACCGAAATCGCTGCCAGGCACGCAACCGCTTACGTGGACGAACGATCTGTCACGCGCCATGGTGGGCGGGATTGATCTGTTCCTGATGCGCGAGACAGCCGCCGCGCCGACCCGCCGAACGAATTTGTGGCAGCGTGATTTCAGTTCGGTGAGCGGGTACGCCAAATCCGTCGAGCCAAACCGGGAGCGCCTGCGGCGGATCATCGGCGCAGTCGATCCGCGTGAATCCATCAAGGCGCTTGAGTTTATCACCGACTCGGAGAAACCATCTGTTTTTGTGGACAACGAGCGGTTTGCGGTTCACGCCGTGAGATATCCAGTGTTCACGGGCGTTCATGGCGAAGGCTTGCTTGTCCGACCGAAGAACAAACCAACAGCACGCGTCATCGCGCTGCCGGACGCGGACCAGACTCCTGAAATGATTTTGGGTCTTGCGCCGGGTATTCCCGAAGCCTCGCAATTCGCCTGGCGTCTCGCTGAGAGCGGATGCGAGGTTTTGATTCTGGCATTAATCGACCGGCGCGACACCTGGTCCGGGAATGCGCGGCTGAAACGGTTTACGAACCAGCCGCACCGCGAATGGATTTATCGCCAGGCATATGAAATGGGCCGGCACATCATTGGTTATGAGGTCCAGAAGGTGCTCGCAGGGGTCGATTATCTGGCGCGGGATGGCGATCCGGTCGGCGTGATCGGTTACGGCGAAGGCGGATTGATTGCGTTTTATGCGGCGGCGATTGATTCGCGCATTCACACGGTCGCTGTCAGTGGTTACTTCAACTCAAGACAAGGGCTGTGGGAGGAGCCCATCTATCGCAACGTCTTTAATCTGTTGACAGAGTTTGGCGATGCGGAAATCGCCAGCCTCATCGCTCCACGCACCTTGATCGTGGAACACAGCGACCCGCCAAAGATTGACGGCCCGCCGGCGCCCCGCGAGGGCCGGGGCGGGGCCGCGCCCGGCAAAATCACGGCGCCCGAATTCAACAGCGTTGATGGGGAGGTTCGCCGCGCGAACGCGCTCATGCGTCCCCTGAAGTGGGAGGTTCAATTCTTCCATGGCAACGAAGGAATGACGATGCGCTTTGGCTCGGAGCCGTTTGTGAAGGCGTTTCTGCGTTCTCTCGGAGGAAACCTTGTCCCGAGACACGTCGGTGCGCTGGGGACAGCGCGCCCTACCAACCACAAACTCAACGCGGCCGACGCACGCCAGCAAAGGCAGTTCGCCGAACTCGTCGAACACACGCAGCAACTCCTGCGCCTATCGGAATTCGTGCGCAAGAGCAATTTTTGGAAAACGGTTGACACGACGTCCCTGGACAAATTCCAGCACAGCACCGCCCCGCACAAAACGAACTTCTGGCGAGAGGTTCTCGGGCGGTTTCCGCGGCCGACTGGTCCCTTCAACGCTCGATCCCGGCTTGCATACGAGAACGAAAAGTGGGTCGCGTACGACGTGATTCTCGACACTCACCCTGACGTGTTTGCGTGGGGTGTTTTGTTGCTGCCAAAGGATCTTCAGCCAGGCGAACGGCGCCCTGTTGTAGTCTGTCAGCACGGTCTTGAAGGGTTGCCCTACGATACGATCACCGACAATCCAAAAGAGAGCGGATATGCGCCGTACAAAGCCTTTTCGGCGCGCCTGGCGGAGCGCGGGTTTGTCGTGTTTGCTCCGCACAATCCTTATCGTGGCCGGGACTCATTTCGAGTCCTGCAACGCAAGGCCAACCCGCTCGGGAGATCACTTTTTTCGATCATCCTTGCGCAGCACGAGCGTATCCTGGATTGGTTGAGCGAACAGCCGTTTGTCGATCCTGAGCGGATCGGTTTTTACGGCCTGTCTTATGGAGGCAAGACGGCCATGCGTGTGCCATCACTGTTGGATCGCTACGTTCTTTCAATCTGTTCGGCAGACTTCAACGAGTGGATTCTGAAGAATGTCACGACCGAGTCGCCGTACAGCTACATGTTTACGATCGAATACGAGATGCCCGAGTTCAATCTCGGGCATACTTTCAATTACGCGGAGATGGCTGCCCTGGTCGCGCCGCGACCATTCATGGTCGAACGCGGCCACGACGACGGTGTTGCGCCTGACGAATGGGTTGCCTACGAATACGCCAAAGTGCGCCGGCTGTACGCAAAACTCGGCATCGCCGATCGGACGGAAATCGAATTCTTCAACGGCCCGCACACGATCAACGGCGTCGGCACCTTTCAATTTCTCCACGAACACCTGAAATGGCCGGAGCGCTAGCCGAAGACTTGGAACAAACCACTTCTCAAAACCGCATAAATGCGGAACTCCGACGATCCCATTAACCCCGTGACTGCAGCACCTGTCAGTCCTGAGCGCATTTGTCTCGTGCGCCTTTCCGCCTTGGGCGACGTGTGTCTCACCGTTCCGCTGGTGCGCAGTCTCCAACGCTCCTTCCCGAAAGCGCAGATCACGTGGGTGACCACGGCACCAATGTTGCATTTGCTCGAGGGCCTGGAAGGCGTCGAGTTTGTCATCGTGGAAAAGGCGAACCCTTTCGCTTACGTTTCGTTTTATCGCCAGATGCGCGGGCGTAAGTTCGACGTTTTGCTCGCGGCGCAGGCAAGTTTCCGGGCTCATTTCCTTTATCCAGCGATTCGAGCACCGCTCAAGATCGGTTTCCATCCCGATGAAGCTCGGGATTCACACCGCTGGTTTGTGAATCAGCACTTGCCGGGTAAGCGCGAGCATTTGCTCGATTCATTCCTGGGCTTCGCTCGCGCGCTCGGCGCCAAGCCGGTGCTGGAATGGCGGCTGCCAATCACTGACGCCGACAACCGCTTCGCCGAGGAACGTCTCCGGAGCCAGCCGGGCGCCTGGATTGCGCTCAACCCGTTGGCGAGCAAGCCCGAGCGAAATTGGGTTCCAAAGCGGTACGCCGCGGTTATCGATGCATGCATCGAGCGCTGGAACTGCAACGTGGTGCTGACGGGCGGGCCGGGAAAGGTTTCGGCTTCATTGGGCGAAAGCCTGGCTTGCAACGCTTCGAAACCTGATCGCGTTCTGAACCTTGTCGGAAAGACCACGCCCAAGCAACTAGCCGCCCTGCTCAAACGCGTGAAGTTGCTTATCGCTCCCGATACCGGACCGGTGCATATTGCGACCGCGGTTGGCACCCCGGTGGTTGGTTTGTACGCCGTCGCATCCTCGCGCCTTTCCGGTCCGTATCTTTCGCAGCATCTGGTCGTTGACCGGTATCCCGACGCGGTGCGCGCCATCCTGGGAAAAGATCCCGAGCGCGTTCCCTGGAAAACTCGAGTTAAATCGCCGCGGGCAATGGAACTGATCGCAGTGGACGATGTGCTGGCGAAGGTCGAATTGGTCTTCAAAGGCGAACAATGAAGATAGGGTTCATCCGGCAGCGTTACGTCGCGATTGGGGGCGCGGAACAGTACCTAAAAGGCATGGCCAAGGCATTGAGCGAACAGGGCCACGAAATCCACGTTTTCGCCAACAAATGGGACGGAGGCGAGGGCTTTCGATTTCATCATGTCCCCGTGATTCACCTGACGTCGTTTTTGCGCGCGCTGACTTTCGCGCTAAATGCCCGTCACGTCGTGCGCCATGCGGATTGCGACCTCATCTTCAGCCTCGAGCGTACGATCGCACAGGATGTGTATCGGGCGGGCGACGGCTGCCATCGTGAGTGGCTTTCGCAACGCGCCAAATATGTGGGCCCGATGCGCAATCTGACCGTGCAGTTAAATCCTTTTCACCGGACCGTCCTGGCTCTCGAACGGAGAACATTCTCGGTGCAATGCACGCGTGCGGTCATTGCCAACTCGCATCGCGGCAAACGCGAGATCGTCCAGCATTACGGCTATCCCCCCGAGCGCATCCACGTCATCCATAATGGCGTCGACTGCGACCGATTCCGCCCTGAACAAAAGAGGCCAGCGGGCGAGGAGATGCGCCTGCTGTTTGCCGGAACGGGCTTTGAACGAAAGGGACTCCCGTTTTGCATCCGTGCGCTGGCAGAGCTTCCTGCGAATGTGAGTCTCCAAGTTGCTGGCAAGGGCGACCGTCGGCGATATCGAGCGCTCGCCCGGCGACTCGGCGTCGAAAACCGGGTTCATTTCCTCGGCTCGGCGCAAGACATAGCCCAGTTATATCGGAATGAGCACGTGCTCGTGCACCCTGCCATCTATGAACCCTTTGCGAACGTCTGTCTCGAAGCAATGGCCAGCGGTCTGCCGGTTGTGACCAGCCGGATCAACGGCGTTTCAGAAATCATCGAGCACAGGATAAGCGGCGCCATCGTTGAACAACCGGACGACATCAGCGCACTTGCGGGAGCTATTCGGCCTTATCTGGACGCGAAGTTCCGAGCGGCAGCTTCGGCCCATGCCAGAGCCGTTGCCGAAGCGCATCCCTTCGCAAAGAACGTTGAGGATACAATCACGCTGCTACGCAAACTGAAGTCCTCGGTTTAGAAAACTTCGCGGTAACTTTGCATTGCCAGCGCAACATCACTCTTGCATCCGAATTTGAGCGCAACAAAATGCGGCGCAATGAAAGAGCGTCACCGGATCGGCATCATCGGCGGTAGCGGGCTGTACCAGCTGGAAGGCTTTACGAAGCAAAAATGGATCAAGGTTATGACCCCGTTCGGGCCGCCTTCAGATTCGTTGCTTACTGGATCGCTTGCCGGCCGGGATGTTGTTTTCCTGCCCCGACATGCTCGCGGACACCGCATGCTGCCTGGCGAATTGAACCATCGCGCAAATATTTGGGCGATGAAGAAGCTCGGCGTTGCCTGGATCCTGAGCGTAAGCGCGGTCGGGTCATTGCAGCCCCAATACCGCCCCTGTGACGTCGTTCTTCCGAATCAATTTTTTGACCGCACGAAGAAAGCGTCCGAGCACACTTTTTTCGGCGAAGGGATTGTCGCGCACATCGCTTTTGCCGAGCCGATTTGCGAACACCTGCGACAATTACTGCTTTTGACATGCCGCAAAGTCGGCGCTTCGGTGCACGATGGCGGCACTTACGTCAATATGGAAGGACCCGCCTTCAGCACGCGCGCCGAATCAATCGCCAATCAGAAGCTAGGCTTCGACGTGGTGGGCATGACGAATCTCGGTGAAGCCAAATGCGCCCGCGAAGCCGAAATCGCGTATGCGACGATGGCGATGGTTACGGACTACGACTGCTGGAAAGAGGACGAGGAACACGTCACGGTCGAGATTGTGCTCGAGAATCTCAGGAAGAATGCCGCTCTCGCAAAGCGCGTGATCGCCGAAACAATTCCTCTTATTCCGCCGACGCCATCCTGGCCCAGTCACGACGCATTGCGTAGCGCGCTCATGACCGACAAGAGCCTGTGGCCGGCGAA
>JAKEEH010000318.1 GCA_022616725.1 Limisphaerales bacterium
TCGACAAACCAAGGTCGTGAGGTGACCTTTGACGTTGCGGGGAACCTCTATGCACTTAGTTCGAATCCAGGCTTGTTGCGCGTCTTCTCCCCCGGCGGCACGACCACGGCTACGACCGGCTCGGATGGCACATTCAGTTTGATCAACCCGCCTCCCGTGCGGGTGGCGGCCACCGACGATCAGGGCGCTGAAAACCCCGCCGACACGATCAGTTTTAACATCTGGCGTGAGGGCGGCACGGAAGAGCCGCTGACCGTGATCTACACGTTAACCGGCACGGCGGGCAATGGGGTCGATTATCAGACGAACGTTCTGACCGCGACCATTCCGGCTGGCGAAACGAACGTCGTGATTACAATCACGCCAACCGACGATCCGCTGGGCGAGCCGACGGAAACGGTGATTCTGACGCTGGCCAGCACGTCCGAATACAACGTGGCCGCGCCGGTCCGGGCGACGGGTTTCATCGTGGATGATGAGCCGATCCTGACCCTGACGGCAACGGACGATTTCGGAGGCGAAGAGGGGGCGGATACGATCACCTTCAGCATTTCACGAGAAACGGCCGGCGCCACCCCGCTGACGGTCAACTATACTTTGACCGGTACGGCCAGCAACGGCGTGGATTATGTCACCAATGAATTATCGGCGATCATTCCCGCCGGCGAGACGAGCGTGTCAGTCGTCATCACCCCGATCGACGACGCGGTGGCGGAACTGACTGAGACGGTCATTGCGAACCTCGCCAGCGGCGTTGATTATACGATTGGGTCGCCGCGCATGGCGACGGCTTACATTGCCGACAACGAGTTGCCCGAATTGCGCATCACGGCGACGGACACCAATGCTTATGAGCGGTTTCCGGCGGACCTGCTCGTGTTCACGATTACCCGCTATGGGAACACCAATTCATCGCAGTTCATCATCTTTGAATTCGGAGGCACGGCGCAGAAAGATGTTGACTATGCCACGCTCCATCCTGATCCGGTCTTGTTGATGGACGTCGGGTTCGTGACCACGAACTATTTGATCTCCGCGTTAAACGATTTTATTTACGAGGGGGATGAAACGGTCGCGGTGACGTTGGTAGAGATTCCCGACGAGTATTTTGTCGGCACGCCCGGCTCGGGAACCGGCCGCATCCAGGAAGACGACTATCCGCCCGAGAATGTGATCTTTAGCGATAACCTGAACACAGATACATCTGCCGATTGGATTTTCCAGTTCGGCGCCAACAACAACATCCTCGACTACTCGCTGGAGTGGGGTTTCGATTATAGCGGCTTCGGCATCCCGCAGGCGCCAGGATCCCCGACCACGACGGAGACCCTTGGGCTGCGGATGCAGGTCAACAAGACCAACTCGACGGCCTCGGGCTCCGCGGCGATCAATCTTTACCCCAAGGACCGCTCCTTCAGCGGCGATTACGCGCTGCGCTTCGACTTGTTCCTCAACTTCGGCACGGCGAGCACCACCGAACACGCGCTGGGCGGGATCAACCATTCGGGGCAGGTCACGAATCGTTATAGCCAAAGCACGACCGGGACACCGCGGGGCAATGACGGCATTTGGGTGGCGATCGCCGGGGATGCCAGCAACTCGCGCGATTGGGCCGCTTATACGAGCACCAACGCGGTCGGCGTCGCTCACCTGATCACCAATCGCACGCCGGCGAGCCTGGCGCGGTTTTTCCCAAGCCCGCCTTTCGCGATCGCCGGCTCGCCCGGCAATACGAGCACCTCGACGAACAAGAGTTGGGCGGATGTCGAGCTCAGCCAGGTTGGCAACACCATCGCGCTGCGGGTGAACAAAAACCTCATTTATCAATTTCAGAACAACTGGGGTTTCACGAATGGGACGATCATGATCGGTTTCAATGACCAGTTCGATAGCATCGGGAGCCCCGATAATTACGCGATCTTCGACAACGTGCGGGTCGTTCAATTTGGGATCGGCATCACGGCCATACAGCTCGCGGGGAATAACGTCCAACTCGATTTCAGTTCATCGTCCGGCGGGCAAGCTGGAGATTTCCATATTGACAGCTCTGCCACCCTTTCGCCACCGGCCTGGTCGGAAGAGATGGGCGCGGTGATCACTACGACCGCCGAAGGGTTCCGCGCGACGATTCCCTCGCAAGGCACAATGCGCTTCTACCGGGTGCGGCAATAAGCCACTTATTCACCGTTGGCGGGGAGCAGGTCCTCCCAGCGCTCAATTCCAATCACCGGCAGCGCGAAGGCAAATGCGGCCCGCCAATCGGCCTTGTCCGCGCGCAGGAACACGTCGTAAATCTTTTTGCGAGTGTCTGGCTCGCTGATGCTCCCAGGTTTGCGCCGCCACAAACCCAGGTTCAGGCCCCCCTCTGCGCCGTGATCGACGTGCCGGTGCAGAATGAAGGAATCGATTTCGGGCAGGTTGGCAACACGATACCATGCATAGGCGTACGCAGCCGCTTGCAGGGTCTCGCCGTCTGGACTGTCGTTGGAATGAAAGCCTTGCTCCGAAAGGATAATGCGCCGCGGTTTCCCGTTGAACAATAATTCGGGTTGACGCAGATACTTTGAGAGCACTTCGAGGTTTTTGAACGTCACACGCGGCGTGTCCGGGTTTGGCAAGGCTGACTTGTCGTTCCAGGTCCGGCAGTCAAACAGGTTCTCCGGGTAGGGATGAAGTGCCACGTGCCATTCGAAATCGCCGTTTTGGCGCGCGAGCCGGGCGAAGTGATCCAGAAATGGCTTCCCGGGAAAGGCCTGAAGGGCGTCGCCGCCGGGATAACGGATATTCCAGTGATGCTCCAGGGACACATAAACACGCCCGCAGGCGGAAAATCTGCGAACGGCATCATGGCAAATCCGCACCGCCTTCTCATATGCCTCGGCGACGCGTTCCATGGGCGCCCGGCCCATGTTGTACCAGAACCAGTGAGAATTAACTTCGTTGCCAACAATGAAATTCACGGCACGGCCATGCGGATAACCCGGACGGGAATAGCGTTCGGAAATAAACTCAACGCACGCGCGCAAATGTCGCACGCCCTCGGGGGTCACGGTGTTGAAAGCGCCAAGGTGATTGGGAGCTTTGGAGCTGCATTCCGGATGAAGCATGATCCGCTTGATCTCTGTGTCGGCCGGCGCATAGCTGAGCAGGATCAGGCTGACGACGACGCCCGCGTCGGAGAGCGTCTTCACCTGGCGATCGAGCCCGCGAGCGACGTCACCGCGCAGAAAGCACTGGGTTCCATCAACATCCCAGGCGACTGTGCCCGGGCCATTGGTGAGCGCGACGAATTGACTCAGGTTGACGTTGAGGGCGGCGTGCTTAATGCCCAGTGCGAGCGCATCGTCCAACATTTGCACCTGCAAACCCTTTTTGCTGTTGACGACGGGGAACGGGTCAGGATTGGCAAGGCGATGTTGGACATCGGAAGCCAGGATCTGAAGACAGGTCGTCAGCGAAACGAACAGGAGAATGGCTTTGGAGCGCGGCGACGCGTCACCGCATTCCAACCGCACCGGCTCGACTGTGCCAGCCTCGTTCAAGCCGAGGCCGCGGCGGCCGGCCGGCTGCCTGTCGTGACAAAATCGAGGAAAGAGGCGAGTTGATGTTTCAGCTCCTTGCGGGGAACGATGGCGTCGATCAGCCCATGATCGAGAAGAAATTCCGCAGTTTGGAAACCGGGCGGCAGCTCGGCTTGCGTCGTGTCCTTGATGACCCGCGGCCCGGCAAACCCGATCATCGCGCCGGGCTCGGCGATGATGAGATCACCAACGCTGGCGTAACTGGCCATCACGCCCGCGGTGGTGGGATGGGTCAGGACGCTAACATAAGGCAGTTTGGCCCTGGCGTGATACGCGAGAGCCGCGCACGTTTTGGCCATCTGCATCAGGCTGAACATGCCTTCGTACATTCGCGCGCCCCCGCTCGTGGAAATGATAATTACGGGAAGGCTCTTTTCGGTTCCGGTTTCAATCAATCGTGTCAGCTTCTCGCCCACGACCGAACCCATCGAGCCGCCCAGAAAAGCAAAATCCATCACACCCAGCGCAACGCGAAAATCGCCCAGCTTGCCGATCCCGGTAATGACCGCGTCCTTGAGCGAAGTTGTCTTTTGGTAGGCCTCGAGTTTTTCCTTGTAGGAGGCGACGCCCGTAAACCTCAGCACGTCCACGCTCGTCATATCGGCATCCATTTCCTCGAAGGAACACGTTTCGACCAGGGAGTGAATGCGTTCGCGCGCGCCAATCGGAAAATGAAATTGACAATGAGGGCAGACCTTCAGGTTCTCATCGAGCTCTTTGTCGAAAACCATGGTCGCGCATTTGGGGCACTTCGTCCAAAGGCCCTCCGGGATTTCGCGTTTGCGGGATTTCGTGCCGGGGGGCCTTGGCTTCTTCGCGAACGCGGTCTCGGCGGTCGGTGGCGGCGGGGTAACGGCGGGTTCGACCGATTCCGTGCCCGGAATCTTCTTCGTAAATGAAGTCGTGCCATTATGCATAGCTGTCCTAATGTAATAGACCGCGGGCCAACGTCCATGCACAAACTTCCCGGGCGCCGGCCTGCAGAAGAACGCGCGCGCACGCGCTGGCCGTCGCCCCGGTGGTCAGGACGTCATCAAACAAGACAATGCGCCGGTCCTGGATTCGAGCCGGATCGCCCTTGAAGGCAAATGCTTTGCGCACATTTTCGGCTCGTTCGGAGGCGGAAAGCCTGGTTTGAGTCCTGGTGGGCAATATGCGCCGGAGCGCTCGCTTCTCCATGGGAACACCTGCGGCTCGGCTCAGGTGGCGGCCCAGGCGCTCGGCCTGATTGAATTCCCGTTCGGCGCGCTTGCGCGGGTGCAACGGCACGGGGACGATCAGGTCCCAACCCTCGTCTCTCAGCCGCGGGCCGGCATGATTCTGCACAAGCTCGGCAAAAAACGGCTCGATCCACAACGCGCGGTTGTATTTATACTTCAACAGCGTGTCACGAACCACACCCTCGAATGGCACAACGCCGCGCGCGTGCGAGAAATAAAGTTCGGAATGACGGCAAAGGCCGCAGATAAATGGAGATGTGATTTCCCCCGCAAAGGGCGCTCCGCAGCGCTGGCAATATGGCGGCTTGATGAATTCGACTGTGGCGCGGCATTTCTCGCAGACGTAACCCTGACTGGCGGTGGCGCTTTCGATTTCGCACGACTGGCATATCTCCGGGTAAAGAAAGCTGGCGGCGACCTCCAGCCACCGTCTCGAGACAGATATGGCTTCAGTGAGCATATTCGCGAACGGGTTGAACTGGTTCCAGCGAACGCGATAGCCAGACCAGCAACGGCAGTAGCACCACGAAGGATATCCAACCGTCCACAATTTTTGCGCTGCCCCAAATCCATTGGCTGGCCCCTTCGCGCGAGGTCGTCATGACTCCATACGATTTCATCCAAAAGATCCAGCCCGCGTGCAGACCAATTGAGAAGTAAAGATTGCCGTTGCGTTGATAAGCGAGCGCCAGGATCGCGCCGACCAGCAGCAAAACAAAAAAGCCCGGCACTACTGCGGTTACATCGAGGAACCCCAGCATCATGTCTGGCAGAGCGCGCAAGCCGGACCACCATCGGATTCCCCATGGCTGAAAACCCGGCTTGCGAAAGAAATGCACCAACGAATACACCACACTGCTCACAATGATGGCCATGATCCAGTCGCCCTGGCGACGCAGGCTGCCAAAAATCGTGCCCCGAAACAGTAACTCCTCCAATACTCCAACGATCAGGGCCGAGGCGGCAGCCGTCCCGAGGGCCGCCGCAATTCGATCTGCAGTGGCATGGTTCCATTCTCGGGCGCCGGCCGCCAACGCAATCAAGCCCACACTGCCGAGGGTCAAAAATCCCAGGACAAAACCCGTTCCGGCCTGTCGCAGCCAATCCCGCCGATGCCCGAGCCCAACGTCACGCCAGGAGCTCATGCGCAACGCGCGAAGATATGGCCAGATGCCGAGGAGCGCGACGAGAAGCAACGAACGGCTGACAAAGCGATGGAAAGGGTTCGTAGAGACATCACCGGCGAGCGGCGTTGCATCCGCAAGCCAATAGAGCCATGGCGCCAGCAACCCGCCGCCCGCAAAAACAACCCCTAAATATGCCGCCAACGCCCCGATGGGATGCATACGAGATCCTACACAGAATCGAAGCGGCTGCCAAGTCGTTGATTGGCATCGGCCGATCCCGCGTCAAGTCCTTGTGGGGTTTAACGGATAATCCTTTTGCTCCGGCGCATGTGAAATGGTAAAGAAAGAGCGTGTTGCCGCAGTGTCCCTAGACCCAACAGGCGAGTTAAGCACCGAGTCGGTCCCGAAGCCGCACTCGTTTGGCCGGTTTTATCTCCAGGAACTGATCAACAGCGGCGGCATGGCCGAAATCTGGGTGGCGACCGACGCTGAACACAAAAATTTCGCGCTGCGCAAGCTGCACGACAATCTGCGCCTGAATTTCCTTGCCAAGCGCCGCTTCTTTCGCGGATGCGAAATCCTCTCGAAAATCCACACGCACGAGAACGTGATCCACTATTACGAACACGGCAAAATTAGTGGCATTCCCTATTGCCTGATGGAATACGTCGAGAGTTCGAATCTGAAGATCCTGCTGAATAATGGCGATCCCATTGTCCAGGAATATGTAGGCAATATTCTAATCGACATGGCGGAGGCGCTCGAGCACGTTCACGACAGCGGCTTCATGCACCTGGATTTCAAGCCGGAAAACGTGCTCGTCACGCGCAATGCCAATGTCCGCCTGGTCGATTTCGACCTCGCGCGTCCCATCCCGCAAAAGCCCGAAAAGGTGTCGAAGAATCCGGGCACACCTGCCTACATGGCGCCCGAACAACTCCTGCGCCAGCCCTTCGATCACCGGGTCGATATCTTTGCTTTCGGAGTCACGGCTTACGAGTTGCTGGCCGGGCAAAAGCCATTTCCCGGCGACACCCCGGATGAAATCCTGAAGCGCCACCTGGACCGCAGCGATTTCGTGAATCCACGCCAATTGAACGACGCGATCCCCGCCAGTCTCGAAAGGACGATCCTGAAAGCAATCGAGCGCGATCCGGACAAACGCCATCCCATCATGAGCGTCTTGGTGCTCGAGCTGAAAAGCGCGTTGTACGTTTGAACTCGAAGCGTTTGAATTTTGAGTTGCAATCGTAATTGAGGCAGTTACCTTTACTGGCCATGGCTGAGAGCTGCCGCTTTGCCTTTGCCGTTCATGTGATGGCCGTCCTCGCCGCGTGCCAGGGTGACCTCTGCTCCTCGACGATGCTGGCCCGCACCGTTAACACCCATCCGGTCGTGATCCGCCGTCTGCTCCTGGATCTCCGTGCCGCGCGCCTCGTCGCCACGGAACGCGGCGCCGGCGGCGGCGCCCGCCTCGGCCGCCCTGCGACGGGGATAACCCTGGCTCAGATTTACGCGGCCGTCGAAGCACCGTGCCTTTTTAGAACGCATCCAGGCCAGCCCGCGAAGTTCTGTCCAATCGGATGTCGGATTGTGCCGGTCCTGGACCGGGTGTTTGCGCGGGCCAATCGCGCGGTCGCGCGCGAACTCGGCCGCCTGACCCTGGCCGGCTTTCTTCGCCAGTTGAGGCATGATTGAATTTTGCCGGATATTATGTAACTATTATAGTTACTGAAAGGCAAAGACGTATATGAAAACGATCAAGCTTCCTCCGAGCCGCTGGACGCCGGTCTTCCGCGCGGAAATGTTGCCCGAGCCGCCGGCGGTTCCGCAGCCTCGGTCGGGTGCAAGCGACGACTCGATCCTGCTCGATTCGTACTCGCAAACTGTCACCGGGGTTGTGGCCAAAGTCGCTCCTGCTGTCGCCAACATACGAGCGGAACAGGTGAACCACCAGGGCAGCGCCATGGGCGGGGGATCGGGATTTGTCATCACTCCTGACGGGTTCATTGTGACCAATAGCCACGTCGTCCACGGCGCGCGCAAGCTCGATGTGACGCTGGCGGACGGGCGGACTTTCCCCGGGCAGGTCGTTGGAGACGATCCCGACAGCGATCTTGCCGTAATTCGGATTGGCGCGCCGCACCTCCCGCACCTGCAATTCGCCGATTCGGCCCAAGTACGCGTCGGACAGATCGCGGTGGCTGTAGGCAGCCCGTACGGGTTTCAGCAGACCGCCACTGCGGGAGTAGTCAGCGCCCTCGGCCGCTCAATGCGCGCCCAATCGGGCCGTCTGCTCGATGACATAATTCAGACCGATGCCGCGCTCAACCCGGGCAACTCCGGCGGGCCGCTGGTCAACTCAGCGGGAGAGGTCATCGGCGTGAACACCGCGATGATTTTGGCCGCGCAAGGGATTTGTTTTGCCATTGCGAGCAATACCGCCCAATTTGTCACCGCCTGGCTGATCAAGGACGGACGTATTCGTCGGAGCTGGATTGGTGTCGCCGGGCAAAACGTTCCGATCCATCAGCGCGTTATTCGGTTTCATCGCTTGCCGGTCGAAACGGGCGTGCTGGTTGTCGGTGTCGAACCGGGCAGTTCAGGCCATCGGTCGGGCTTGCGGGAAGGCGACGTCATTGTCGGGTTCAAAGGCGCGCCGATTCGCAGCATCGACGAACTTCACAAGCGGCTGGTCGCCAATGAGATCGGCCTCGGCTCGCCGCTGACTATCTTGCGGCACACGGAGAAGCTCGAACTGTTCGTCGTGCCCGAGGAATTGCGGCA
>JAKEEH010000319.1 GCA_022616725.1 Limisphaerales bacterium
CCCATCCGTTTCCCCACCAAAAATCAGAAAGATCGGATTCCATCGCAGCAACGGAATCAGTCAACCATTCAATTCAACGATGAAATGACGTAACGCGATACTGGATTTCCCCAACTTCCGCCGCTATCCTGAGGCCAATGATGAAGATAGTTTTGGCATATTCAGGCGGCCTTGACACCTCCGTTCTCCTTTCCTGGATCAAGGAGAAATACAAGGCCGAAATGATCGCCTTCTGCGCTGATATCGGCCAGGAAGAGGAACTCACGGGCCTGGACAAGAAAGCCATGGCCACGGGCGCGTCAAAAATTTACATCGACGACCTTCAGGAAGAGTTCGCGCGCGACTTCATCTTTCCGATGATCCAGGCGGGGGCCATTTACGAAAGCCAGTATTTCCTCGGCACGAGCATCGCCCGGCCCCTGATCGCCAAGCGCATGGTCGAAATCGCACGCACAGAAGGCGCCGATTACATCGCCCACGGTGCGACTGGCAAAGGCAATGACCAGGTGCGCTTTGAATTGACGGCCGCGGCCCTCGCGCCCGAATTGCAGGTCATTGCTCCCTGGCGCGATCCCTCTTTCCGCAATCAGTTCCCCGGCCGCGCCGAGATGATCGGCTATTGCGAGCAGAAAAAAATCCCCGTCGAAGCCAGCGCTAAAAAGCCCTATTCGATGGACCGCAACTTACTCCACATCTCCTATGAAGCTGGCATCCTCGAAGATCCCTGGCTCGACGCCTCGGCTGCGGAGCACAGAGGCATGTTCAAGCTGAGCGTTTCTCCCGAGGACGCGCCGGACCAGCCGGAATACGTCACGCTCGATTTCGAAAAGGGCAATTGCGTGGGCGTCAACGGGAGCGCGCTGCCGCCATTGCAGGTCATGAAAACCCTCAACAAACTTGGCGGCAAACACGGCGTCGGTCGCGTTGACCTCGTCGAAAACCGCTTCGTCGGCATGAAATCACGCGGCGTCTATGAAACCCCCGGCGGAAGCATCCTGCACTTCGCCCACCGCCAGATGGAAAGCCTGACCATGGACCGCGAAGTGATGCACCTGCGCGATTCGCTCATTCCGAAATACTCGGAACTGGTCTATTACGGGTTCTGGTTCTCGCCCGAACGGCTCGCACTGCAGGCGCTCGTGACCGAAAGCCAGAAGAACGTCACCGGCACAGTCCGTGTCAAGTTGTATAAAGGCAACATCATCACTGCCGGGCGCAAATCCCCGGTGAGCCTCTACAATCCGCACATCGCGACCATGGAAGCGGACCCGACCAGGGCTTACAATCAGGACGACGCCACGGGTTTCATCCGCCTCAATGCGTTGCGGCTCAAAGTGGCCGCCCAGGTGCAGACCGGGCAAAAATAAAGAGAGGGAACTATGCCGGAGCCACTCATCTATCAGAAATCGCCAATCGTGCAGAAGGTGGAGCCGGGGACGTATTGGTGGTGCGTTTGCGGGCGGTCGCAAAGCCAGCCATTTTGTGATGGCTCGCATGCCGGAACGGGCCTGACTCCGAAAAAGGTGGAGATTACCGAAGCGAAAATGGTCGCGTGGTGCGCGTGCAAGCACTCCGCGAACAGGCCGTTTTGCGACGGCACGCACGCGCGCTTGTGACGCTTAGGCGACCTTCTTTTTTCTTTTGGTGAAGACATTACTGGCGCGCGTTGGTCGTACGTCGGCTGGCCAGATCGTAAATGTAGATGTGGCTGCTCAGGATGCTCCCACTGGTTGATTTGAGCATGGTGGGCTTGAGGATCACTCTGGGCCCGTCGCGAACGCAAGAAACGTGGAAGAAATGTCACCTTGCTGTGACATAATCGTAACATTGATGCTGAAGAATCACACGCGCGATGACGCTCCTGAGCGAGACGCGAGATTATTACCGCTTTTTAGCCACGGTGCCGGCAAACCCGGCGCTTGTCCTCGGGCGATCGTTTGTCAAACTGATTGCGATGCCGGGGACCGAAGTTGAGCTGGACGGTTTGAAAGAGAAGTTGCTCTTGATGGCGAGCCATGCCGAGGCGGCTGTCAATCGCGCCATTCGCGCTATGCTGCGGCGGGACGACGACCTGGCGCGGCGGACCCGCGAAGAGGATTCAATCATCGACACCCTTGAGCTGGAGATCGACCACTGCGTCGTCGATCTGCTATCCCGCCGGCCGTCGCCGCTGGACCTGCGGCTGCTGACCTCTATCATGAAGATCGCGCGCGAGCTGGAGCGCGTGGGGGATGAGGCGACAACGATTTCGCGCCGATGCCTGGAGCTGAGCCATGAGCCGCCGCTGAAATTTCGTGTTGATATCGCCGGAATTGCGACACTGTCCCTGGAAATGTTGAAGGAGGCGCTCGACGCATTTGTCCACGAAGACCCGGCCAAGGCGCGGCGGTTGATCCCGAAGGATGAGGAAGTGGACCGGTTGCACAGGGATTTGCAAAGGGAGTTGCTCGGGCACATGTCTCGGCAGCCCGAGACAATCACCCGCAGCCTGCACCTGATAGTCATTGCCAAAAGCCTGGAACGGATCGGCGATCACGCGACGAACCTTGCCGAAATGGTCGTTTATTTGTTCGAAGGCGCCGATATACGCCACGCCGCAACCAAGGCGTTGTGATCGGACCACGGAGCTGAGATTTCAAACTATGAAGCAGAAGATTCTGGTAGTGGATGATGAACCGGATGCGGTGGAGTTGCTCGAAATCAACCTGAGGAGCGCCGGCTACGAGGTGGTGAGCGCCAGTGACGGCGAGGAAGCGTTGAAAAAAGCCCGCATGCTCCTGCCCGACCTGATTGTTCTGGACTTGATGTTACCGGAGGTCGATGGCACCGAGGTGTGCAAAATTCTGCGGCGGGACGTGAAAACGTCGGGCATTCCGATTATCATGCTGACCGCAAAGGCAGGGGAGATCGACCGCGTGCTGGGTTTGGAATTGGGGGCCGACGATTACGTGACCAAGCCGTTCAGTCCCCGGGAGTTGGTCTTGCGCGTCAAGCGGCTCTTGCGCGTCGCCCAACAAGACGAAACCAAATCAGACCGCATTGAATGGAAAGAACTGGCTGTCGATATCCCGCGGCATCAGGCGACAGTCAAAGGTAAATCAGTGGACTTGACCGCCACTGAGTTCAAGCTGCTGACCGTGCTGGCGCAACGGCGCGGCCGGGTGCAATCCCGGGAGCAGCTTCTGCACGATGTTTGGCAGTACGACAACCTGATCGACACGCGCACGGTGGACACCCATATGCGGCGCCTGCGGGAAAAACTCGGTTCGGCCGCGAAGTATCTCGATACGGTTCGCGGTGTGGGTTACCGCTTTGTGGAGGATTAGCCGGTAACAAAAGCCGGTTTGCGAACGGCAAAGTCCAAACGACATCCTTCACCGGCGGCTACGCCATGGAGCTGGAATGGGCGGCTCTGTCTCAGCCTCGTTGCTCCTCGCTGCCGGCGCCCAGCCGCAGCGGGCGCGGCGCAGTTACGAAAGCGACGACTTTTGACGTTGCGACTCGCGAGTTGACGGCGCTCAGTTAACCGCTTCGGCGAGGAGCTTGCGGTAAGTCTTGCGGGCGTGTTCGTAAGCGGCTTTGCCTTCGTCGGTTTCCTCGCCTTTAAGAAACCGCTCTTTCTGCTCCCAGCAGTTGTCAACCCCTTTCAGGCACCATTCGATGCTTCTCTTTGACCGGATCGGTTTGCCATCCACGAGGACAAAGATCGGATTCGTGTGCGAGGAAGGCAAAATGCGCACGGCGACCCAACTGCTGCGCGGCACGTCCACATCGAACGCGATGTCCCGCAACTGGCCATCGGCTTCGATGTCACGACTGGCGACGGACTCGCCGTTGACTACGGCTTCGACCCGCACCTGTCGCGTGCCGGGAAGGCGCGCCCGCTCGACGTCCCAGTAGGGCTTCTGGTTTACGCGCAGCTTTTGCATCGCCGGGTTCTCTTTCTCCGGAAGGTAGGCCGCCACCTGCGCCGTGAGTTTTACTTTGCCGCCTTTATCGAGCTTGAGCTCGCTGCCCTTTTCGCCCATGGCAAGGTTGTTGGCTTTGAAGTTAATGAGGTGACTTTTGCCATCGCTGACGTAATTGCGCCCCTGGCGGATGCCTTCGCACCACTGGTCGTAGTCGAGCTTATCGCCGAGTTGGACGTAAGAGCGCCCCAGGCCGACTTTCTCGCCGTAAATGCACGGAAAATCCGTCTCGCCGCTGACCCGCGTGCGGAAGCCGGCGTTCAGCGTGTGATACCAGATGTTCAGCTCCCAGATATGAGGGGTATCCACCATCGAAAGGAAATCCACCGCCGGTACGAGCTTCCCTTCGGGTCCGGGAACCTCGTGGGTGACATCAACGATGTATTCATTGCCGCCAATGCCGTCGAACTTTGGAACGTTGTAGTTAGGCAATTCCGTCCCCTCGACTTCCAGTCCCCAGCCGGTGTGGGCGGGGCCAGTGACTGCGCCCTGTTTCTTGGCCCATTTGAGCGTGTTTAGTCCCAGCTTCGGCCAATGGTCCTTCGATTCGCCGCCGGGATACATCTGTTCCCTGAGGCGCAGCAAGCAGAGATGGCCCGACTGATGCGAGCCGAAGCCGGAGACTTCAATGTCATAACGTAGCAGATAAGGATATTGCGACACCTTGTCCACCGAGCCGCAGAAAAACTGCTTCTGATAATCGAAACAGGGCCCCCAGGTGAGGTTCGCGCCCACTTTCAGGTCCTCGCCCATGCAGTGCCGGATCATATCTTGGGCGTGGACGCCTTCGGTCGGCTTCACGTAATGAGCGCAACCCGCGGCGTGAATATGGTGGTCGCCGGACCACCAGCCCATGGTGGACGGATCGATCCAGCGCTTCGCTTTGAATGAAAGTTCGCGCGTGCTCGTATCGATATCGACAGTTTTCGTTTGCGGGATGGATTCGGGGCCCCGGGAAAACTCGATAGTATATTTGCCCTCCGGTAGTTTGATTTTTTCGCCATCAGCGCGATAGACCTGCGGGTGAAAGGCGAAATCCGGCGCGAGCCGTTTGGCCTGCGACGGATAAACGCGCTTCTGCGCATCGCGGACGACAAAGGAGGCTGTCGTGGGCTGGCCTCTATCGTCTTGCACGCGGAGGGTGACTTCGTGCGCAGGCAGGCAGTCGAATAGCATATCCACCTCATTCCGGAAGCCAATGTCCTGCGTGCCTTGTCCGGCGTTAAAGCCGATGCGCGCTTCGCGTTTGCCGGCGTCGCGGCTGTAAAGTTGCACGATGCGGTATTCGACGGCGAGACCGGTTAATGACTTTGTGAGCGGCTGGCTGTTGAACATCTTGAGATCAAGCCAAAGATCGCGGGCGTCGCCTTTCTTCTTGCCGAAGAACTTGTCCGACGGGGTGTTGGCGGAGCCACTCTCAAACAGCGATTGCGCGTTGGGACTGACCGCCTCCAGCGCGGCGGTCGTGCCCGACTCATTCTCGACCTTGATCAGGAACTGCCGCCAACCCTGCTCGACGAGTTGCGGGCGGGCCGGTCCCGGCGCCACCTTGACCCGCATTTCAGGGTTGATGTTCACCGCAAAAAGGCAATACGGGTCCAGCACACGTTGGATCTGCCCGACATCGCTCTTTTCAATCGCGGCGTTCAGCTTCCCCTTGTCTTCCGTCGTCAGCGGCGTGCCAAGATAGTCTGTCGCTTCGACAACGCGCCTGGCTTGCGCCGCAAACGGCTGCGTCTCGACATCGGTCACGATGTTCAGGTTTGCGGCGGATGCGCACGCGATTGAGAAAGTGAACAGTGCAGGAACCAACACAGTCTTCAGTGGCGTCATATGAGTCCTTTCTTTGGGCTTGGGCGCAGCCTAGCAGCCTCGCTCAGCGCGGGAAAGAGAGAAAGTGAACGCTCAGAATCGTCTTTTCCAC
>JAKEEH010000320.1 GCA_022616725.1 Limisphaerales bacterium
CCGCGGCGGCCATTCGGATACTCCGGGGTTTCCGCGACCCACAACCGGCCTGCGGGATCCCAGTCCAGAGCGATTGGTTTGTTGATCAGCGGTTCGGCGGCCACCAGTTTCAGGTCAAATTCGGGATGGACTTCCAATTTGGCCGCGGAATTTTCGGGCGCGGTTGGGCCGCCTTCGGGGTAGCGCAGGGTCGCCAACTCTTCCTTTGCGCAGAGGGAATTGACTTCGCGTTTGCCGGCCCAGGCGATGCCGCGCAGCAACACCGCGCGGTAATGCGGCAACTCAAAGCTCTGGTATTTGTGCCCAGGAATCGAGACAAACGCCCGATAGGTGGGCGTCTCGTAAACCCACATCTGAGGGATGATGTCGTAAATGTGGGGGAACTGCCGGCCATTGCGGGTGTTGCGCCGGTCGGGCGCCCAGGATGCGGCGAGGATACGGGCCTCGGGAACCAGGTGCAGGTCCCAATAGACCTCGTCATCGAGATCAAAATTGGAGCAACCGGCCGTGATCGGGTGCTCGTGATCGATGTAGCAAAGGGACATGTCGCCCTCGAACCACTTGGAATGGCCATGTTCCCATGCGCCGCCGATGATGGTCTTGAACCAGGGCGCGTTTGTCCCGCAGACCGCGTCGTGAATGCAGACGATCCCTCCGCCGCGTTTGAGGAACTTGTCGAGGTTCTCACGGTCTGCGCCGGCAATAGACCCGGCTTCGGCGGCGAACATGACCAGCACGTCCGCGTTGTCGAGTTGCGACACGGTCGGGAACTTCAGGCCGCCGTCCACGACAGCGCCGCGGTCGGCGAGCCGCTTCTTCCAGTCGTTCATCCAGCGTTCGTGGTCGTGCAGGCCATTGCCGGCGGGCCCGTGCGTTTTGGGGCCGCCGCGCAGGAAAACGCGCAGGGGCTTTTCAGTCGCGGCGAAAGCCGGGGCGGAGATGACGCTGAGACAGAACGCCAGTGTGAGGATGCGTCGAAAGTTCATGGGCCGATTGTAAAAGGCGGCAACAGCGTGCAAAGCCGAAAGTTTTCTGCGTTCACCCTCACGCTTTGCCGCAGGCGAGGACGCCACCGAGACGGTATCGAATCGGTCGCGCTCCCGCCTTTCAACTGCATCGTTCGCTTCGCCTGCACAGCAAATGCCTTGCGCCGAGAGGAGTTGGTAAAGAAGTTACAGGCAATGAAAGCGGCGGGGCTCCTGAGCATGATCGTCATTGGTGGAGGTTTGCTGGCGCGGGGAGCGCTTCCGGAGGGCGTTGTGAACACGCAACGGACCGAAGACCGACCACTCACGCCGCAGGAGGCCTTGAGGAGAATCACTGTGGCGGCGGGTTTTCGGGTGGATCTGTTCGCAGCCGAGCCCGATGTGTTGCAGCCCATTGCGTTCGACTTTGATGACCGCGGACGGCTCTGGGTGGTCGAATGCTTTTCTTATCCCGACCTGAAACAGGAGGACCGGGATCGCATTTTGATTTTTGAGGATTGGGACAACGACGGGCGTTTCGACCACCGCAAAGTGTTCATTGACAAAGGCTATCGGCTTACCGGGATTGCGCTGGGCTTCGGCGGGGTGTGGCTGTGCTCGGCGCCGAATGTCATTTTTGTTCCCGATGCGGATGGGGATGACGCGCCGGACGGGCCGCCGGTGATTCATCTGAATGGGTTCACTCTGAAGGCCCAGCACAACATGGTGAATGGCCTGGCATGGGGACCGGATGGCTGGCTTTACGGGCGGCACGGGATTTTGCAGAACTCGCTTGTCGGCCCGCCCGGCGCGCCCGAAAGGGATCGCGTACTGTTGAACTGTTCGATCTGGCGTTATCACCCGACGCGCAAGGTATTCGAGGTGGTAGCGCACGGGACGACGAACCCGTGGGGTTTGGATTGGGACGATCATGGGCAACCGTTTTTTTCGAACAATGTCATCGGGCATATGTGGCATCTGATCCCGGGCGCGCATTACGAAAGGATGTACGGCGAGGACTTCAACCCGCACCTGTATGAGCTCATGAAGGCTATTTCGGATCACAAGCATTTTGCGGGCGGGGATTGGACGCGCTCGCGAGGCGGGCTGGGCGAACACGGGCAGCTTGGCGGCGGGCATTCGCATTCAGGGGCGATGATTTACCTGGGGGATAATTGGCCGGATGAATACCGGCAGACGATCATGATGGCGAACATCCACGGCAATCGGCTGTTGTATGACCGGCTGGAGCGCAATGGTTCGACGTATGTGGCAAAACACGGGGACAATTTCCTGATGGCGAATGACCCGTGGTTTCGCGTGGTGCAGATTGGTTACGGCCCCGACGGCGGTGTCTTCGTCAATGACTGGAATGACCTGGGGGAATGCCATGATTACGACGGCGCCTATCGCGCGAGCGGACGCATTTATAAAATCACTTATGGGACGCCGAAATCGGCGCCGAGGCGCGATCTGGCGAAATCGACAGACGAGGAACTTGTGCGGCTGCAACTCCACAAGAACGATTGGTTTGTGCGCCACTCCCGGCGGCTGTTGCAGGAGCGATTTGCGGCCGGCAAGCTGAACCCAGAGGTTCGCGAGCAGTTGATGGAGATGCTTAAGGATCAGCCTGATATTACGCGAAACTTGCGCGCGTTGTGGTGCCTGCAGGTGACGGGAGGCTTGGCAGACCACGATTTGGATAAGTTACTGGCTCATGAAAACGAGCATATGCGGTGGTGGGCACTGAAGTTGGCGACGGAGGGCACCGCGCAAAAGCCCACCGAGCGAATGCTGGAAATGGCCAAGAAGGAGCGTTCGCCATTGGTTCGGCTGGGCATCGCCTCGGCACTCCAACGGCTCAAGTATCCGGAGCGTTTTCCAATTGCGCGCGCGCTCGCTGGGCACGGCGAAGATGCGCGTGACCCGAATCTCCCGCTAATGATCTGGTATGGGATTGAACCGGCAGTGGAAATGCATCCCCGCCTCGGCGCGGAACTGCTGGCTGACTGCCGTATCCCGCAACTTCGTCAATTCATCTCGCGACGGCTGGCGTCGGTCTATCAGCTTACAGAGAATTGAGTTGGCAGGATTTAGCGCGGGTCTTCGCCGCGCGAATATTTCGCGTCAATCGCGCTCACTCGCTGTGCGGAACGCGGAGGAGAGTCTTGATAGAAACGTCAAGAGCATCGGCTAACTTAATGATTACCTGCCTGCCGGGAAGCTTCCCTGTGCGTTCCCAGTACGCCAGCGTTCTCTGAGGCACGCCGATCGATTTTGCCAATTGTGTTTGCGTGACACGTCTTTCCTTACGGAGATGCAGCAGCCAAGCTCCGTATGCGTCACGCCGCGCTTTGGGTTTTCGGCCCATCTGGGCGGGGATGCTATTTGGGGAATCTGAATTTCCTTGCGCTTTAGCAATCTATTGCTTAAATCGCACTTTATCAGCCCACTGACACCGTGAGGTCGGCTTAGACGAGGTCGTGTTTGGCGCCGTCATCCCGCAGAGCGCGTCAACGTCACGCCAAATGTGTGAAGATTTTGCGGCCACGAGGACAGGCTCAGTCAATCAGGCGCAAAACGCCGAGGCAATAGAGCACGGAGCGAAACATGCGTTCCCGAGTTGTTGAACAATATGAAAGTGCAAAGTCATTGGATTTACATTTGGCTCGTTTGGTACGGTATCAAATTGATCTTGACCGGCACTACCTTCGCAGAGCCGCGCCCGCCGCTGCCGCCGTTTCCGGAGCGTCAATTGTATTCCTGGCGCTTCGATGATCCGGACTGGATTATCAAACCGAGCTCCAACGCGCTGATTGCCGAAAATCTTGCGTTCGCGGAAAGCTGGAGCGGTTATGCCCTGAACATGAATGTCAGGCCGGCGCCTCTACTGGTGCTCCCGATGTTGTCCGGCTCGCCTAAACCGAACTTGACAGCCAACGTCGGCACTGTGCGCTTCTGGTTCGCTCCGGCCTGGGCCAGTGCATCGGTGGGCGGACGCGGGCCGGGCGATTGGGCCCGGCTGTTGGATATTGGGATTCCGAGCGACACACGAGAAGCGTTCTGGATCACGCTGGCCGCCAGCCCGGATGGCAACACACTCACGCTGGCGGCGAGGTTTGGAAACGAACCAGCGATTTTTCTCCAGTCGCCGCTCCAATGGAATGCCGACGCCTGGCATTTAGTCGCCGTGATTTATTCGGATTCGGCGACCATGCTGTCGGTCGATGGCGTGGTTGTCGCGAGCACGGCCAATAAGATTACCTGGCCGGCTTCGCGCGAATGGGCCCGCATCGCCTTCGCCATTGGCAGCGCGCTGGACGGCGAGGAATCCGCGCACGGCCAGTTCGAGGAGCTGACGACTTATCAATATCCGCTGAATCCGGACTACCTGGCATGGCAGTTTCAACAGCTCGCTCCCACCGCTGCTTTGGGCCCAGTCACAGATGCCGAAATCGCCCAGCGCCGAATGGAACGCCAAGCGATGCTGACGACTTCCAGCGCGCCAAGCCCGCCCGGCGGTGGCGGTGGCGGCACAAATTCTCCGCCATACTTGCCTCCGTCGCCGCCGGGATTGAAGCTGACGCAACCCATTATCGCAGGAAGCCTTTTGACCACCACTTTGCGCGAAGCCGACACCAACAGCGCCTATGACATCTTCCAGAAGCTCGGCCTGCAACCCACCAACAAATGGTCGCACGCTGCGATGGGCGGCATTGGACAGACAAACTTTTCATTGTCCGTGCCTTCGACCAACCACGCCTTTTACATTGCCGCCGCGTTCATCGATTCAGATTTCGACGGCCTGCCCGATGCCTATGAGCAATTGATCCTGGGCACGTCACCGCTCTCCGCCGACACCAACGGCGACGGGATCCCCGACGGCAGCGGAGATCTGAACCTCAACGGTCTGCCCGATTACGTCGATTACAACGGGCTGACCCGCGCCATCGTCTATGCCTCCCGCACGAACGCCTACGAGGGCGGTCAGGCTGGCGAGATCACGATTCGCCTTCCTATTTCCGCGCCGACCAACAACACCAAAATCACACTGCACCTTGGCGGCAGCGCCGATTACGACGGCGATTATTGGATGACGAAGCTCAACGGCGCGCGAGTCACCAATGATGTGTTGTTCGCCATGGGCGAACGGGAGATTCGCTTGCAGGTCCACGCCAGCAACGATCTGGCGCAGGCGTCGAACCCGCGTCGCGTCTCTGCAACGCTTGCTGCCTCAGCCAATTATCCGCTCGATCCGAACCGCGCTGACGTTAATCTCGTCGACAATGACCTGCCCAAGGTGTTCATCGCCGCACACGACGCCAAAGCCGGTGAACCGAAAGGCACGAACGTCAACCCTGGGCTGCTTGTCCTCCGTCGCGAAGGGATTATCACCAACGCACTGAGCGTGCTGCTAAACGTCAGTGGCACAGCCACGGGCGGAACCGATCACACGAACATCACATCACCGGTCATCATTCCAGCAGGAAGCAATTCCGTCAGCATTCCGGTTAATCCCATTCACGATACCAATTACGAGGGAAGCGAAACCGTCGTTCTGACGTTGCAAAACAACGCCGCTTACGTCGCCGATTCTGCCAACGCCACCGTGACCATTGCCGATGATGATTTGCCGCTGGTCTATCTTGCGGGCACCGACCTGGTCGCCACCGAATACAACAGCCTCAAAGCCGCCACCGTCACTCTGCGGCGCACCGGCAATACCTCGCAACCGCTCACCGTTCCGCTGGCCATTAGCGGCACCGCTTCCAACGGTGTCGATTACCAAACTCTAGGCGAGATGGCCACCTTCCCGGCCAACCAGAGCAACGTCGTGATCAACGTGCGTCCGCTGGGCGACAGCTTGCTCGAACAAGCCGAAACCGTCATTCTCACCCTCAAAGGCAGTCTGCAATACAACATTGGTTCATCCAATTCCGTGACGGTGCACATTGATGATGATCATGCGACCAGCTTTCAGAAAGTGATCGGGCTCAAAACCACGTCGGTCTATGATCCAGGTCAAGGAATTGATTCTCCGCGCATCGTGGAAGTTCGCCGCTACGGGCAGTCGTTCCAAGCCGCCAACATCGGCTTTCGCGTTCTGACCAACGCCCTGACGCCGACCAGCTTCTATCACGTCAGCGGCGATGTTTCGGGCACCAACGCCGTCTTCGCGCCGTTCGCCACGCGAGCGCGGCTGAAATTCAGAGCGCCCGTTGTCATCACCCAGCCCAACTCGGCGGTGAGCGTCCAGATTCCCTCGATCAACCAGGAACTCGAGTCCGTCTTCTTTCAACGCACCTGGCAGTACCTGCGCTTTTCCATTGTCGCAACCAACGCGGTTGAAGGCGGGTCGGTCCAGGGCCGCATGCGCCTCTCGCGCACTGTCACCGCGCCGGTCAACATGAGCGTGCAGATCAACGTCGCCGGCCACGCCATACCCTCCGGGGCGAGTGGCGCCGACCACACCTTGCAATCCTCGTTCTTCATGAACCTGGCCAGCAATGCCACGTTCACGGAGACCACCTTTACGGCCAACATCGACGGCACTCTGGAAGGCTGGGAGAACATTGTCTTTACCCCGACCCACCTGAGCGACGACATCGTTTTCGACGCCGACGTGCGTTACATGGGTTTCGTGCGGGAGAACGTTGCCAATCCCGAAACGCTGCCCGAGACCGACTACGATCTGGATGGTTTGGCCGACCGCTGGGAGCTAACTCACGGTCTGGACCCGTTCACGCCCGGCGAAGAACTGCTTGATCCCGACAAAGACGGATTGACCAACCTCGACGAATCGCAGGTCAACACCAACCCCAACTCTGGCGATTCCGATGGCGACGGCGAGGCGGATTTCAGCGACCTCAACCGCCCAGCCGATCCCGGCGCGGACTACCTGGCCATCCGCCTGCAAACGCGCGATACTGGCAAAGTGAACAATGGCAACAATTGCGCCGTCTGCCACACCACCGAGCTAAGAGCGGGCGACTTCAGCTATTTCAGCCCCAACCGCACCAACCTGACCGACAAAACCTTCTACTTCAAAAAGGGTACCAACTACCCGATCCACCTGAGCGAACTGACCCGCAACCTGCCCCGGCCAAATCAGGACACAGGCAACCCAACCACCACCGGCCAATACACCGCCAACTTCCTGCCCGCCACCAACCAACCGCGCGCCTTCGTCGTGCAGGACCCGCAAACCAGACTCGGCACCAACCGAGCTTGGAGCAACTTCCCGACGGATCCGAGCGTCTCCATCGGAAGCCTGATCGTCCCGAGAATCGAACTGACATGGGAAGCGGCAGTGGGCAATGCGGCGTTGGAGACGAATCCGAATGAAGGCGGCGGATTGCGAATCTTTCCGGATGCATTAACCCCCACTGCATCTGGATTTCGAAACAATGTGATCGTCAACGTCAAGACGATCCCGGCGCTGCCGAACCAGGCGATCCGTTTGAGATCCTTGGATGTGGACGACCCAAGCAGCAACACCGGCGGCATCATCGACACCAACGACTACTTCGGTTTTCCGACCGGTAACGACAACGCGGGTGCGCCGCAGGCCGGGCAGCTTGCGCAAACAACGCTGATGTTGGATAGTCAAGGAAAGGCTTTCACCGTGTTTACCGTCACAACCAAACCGGGCGATAACTTCCGCATCGCTGCCGTCCTCGACACCGGCGCGGACGCAATCAGCCATTTGAACGCCCTCCAGACGACAAACGAATTCGTGGATCTTTACGTCGGTCCGGACACCAATGCGATCACCAGCTTTGTAGGCGGCATCTCTCCAATGCTCACGATTTGGCGCAAACTGCACCTGGAGTTCGATTCGATGCTTGCCCCGCCGAGTACGGGACCGGAAACGATCTATATTTCCGGCACGGTGGTGAGCATAAGAACAAACTTTCCAGCGGCTGGACGATCTCACGTCAAGGTGAGACACGCTATCGGAAGCGGCCCCGACAATATTTACGAGCGGGGAAAGCTGGAAATTACTGGCGGCGGAACGTACGCGATCACGAATTCCCATACGTCGATTATTGGGTCCGAGTTTATCACCCTCCTCGAGATCGGTGGCGTACCTCCTGCAGTTCAGGCTGGAACAGCCGTCAAACTTTATGATGACGATGATCGCTTTCTAACAAGCGATCCACTATACCCTTCGGATTTGAATCTCCAGTCGCCTCCTCTCCCACTGAATTCTCGCAGCGCGGAGTTCGTTCAGACTAATCAGGCAAGATTTGCGCCGGCTTACATTCAACTGGTCGACGCAAATGCGCTCGGTTGGAACACACAGTCAACAATATCATTCAAGCGGCACGCCGACGCGGCTCTGGTCGGCGGCGCATTTGACGCGGGAAATCAACAACTTAAGGGCACAGATCGACCCGAGTTCTGGGCTTACACTGTTGTCTTCGGTTATCAATCTTCAAGCTTAGACGATGGAGACCCGGACACCGAGTCCTCCCTCGATGGGATCACGATCAAGAAAGGGATCGCTCCGAATGGCTACAGCGTCATTTACGTGGAAGCGATTCGCGATCAGGTCTTCGGTCCAGTACCCAACGCCAGCTTCACCGTCCCGCTCTCGGTCGCTGGGCTGCGTAGGTCGTACCACGGTGAGATTTATACAACAATCGTTCACGAACTCGGTCATGCGCCTGGTGACACCTCGGGAATCAGTGACCACCGCGAAGGAGGCTTAATGAAACGAGATCCGACAAACAGTGAGCTTCTAGAGTTTGGTCCCGCAACGGTGAAGCGATTCAGGAGCGCGGCCAGATGGGCGGAGTGAGCGCAGTCTGTCGCTTTGTTTTATTTTGGGGTGTTGCCGCTTCGATTGCAGGTTGCATACCAAGAGACGAAACGCGATCGAGCCTTGAGCGCAAAGCCGCGCAAAGAATCCACACATTTTTGTGGTTGCATGAAGCCGCTTTTACGAATCGGATGCGAACGAATTTAGCTGAGATCGTTCGTGAACTCGGCGCACAGTACCCTGGGGACTTACATGAGAAGTTCCGCCGCTTTGGAACGGAGGCAGGATTTCGTGATTCATTTTATGATCGCTATCTATTCGCTCCTCCGGGTGTTAGCAACACTGCGATCCACGGTGAAGTTGTTCTTGTGAATGCGGAACCATATCTCGACGACAATAACCAACCCGTTCGAATCGCCATCGTTCGCGGCGGACCGGGTTATGAAGGCTGGTCGTTTCACGAAACTCCCGAATGGCTGATCCAGGAGATCTTTAGACAGGCCAATGTTCCAATTCCACAAAAAAATTCGGTTCCAGGCCCGCCGAAGCGACTTGCGAGCAAGCAAGCGGATAATCGGGCAATCGGTGAGGCTGTGCAAATGTATTTCCGGAACTTGGCCCGAGACTGGGGACTCGGCCCTGGAAGTTGGTGGATGCTGTTATTGGCGTCTATTATTCTTTTTCTTGCCGCTATCACCCTGTTATATTTTATTCGCAATATCTTGACGCGCCGGTAAACGAACTTTCTCGGAATACAAATGACGAGAAAGCGGCGTTATGATCCAAGGCGGCAATGACTAAGCGAGACGAGTTTTTCCACACGAACTATTTTGCGATTCAGGCGGGGCCCCAAGCTGGTTCCATTAAGTTACATTGTGCTGATCACAAACGATCTCCACGGTCAACCGCGCAGCCGTTTCCGCTCCAGCAGCGAAAGGGATGGCCAATATGCCGTTTTAAGGCGGCAGCGTCAGGCAGCGTTCATTGAACGAGAAGATCATTCAGAAATTCAGAAGATCCCTCACTGAAGAAGGAACCACACCCCTGCCCCTTGCACGATCTCGTCTTAGGATTCGGGACAAGTTCACTTCTTGACGAGGAATGGCGCGTTTCTCTTTCCACTTTGGGAGAGTTCGTTAATTTATCCGTTAGCGTGTTTGTGAGAAGGTTGAGATTTTTAATGACGGTGGTTGTGGCTGGGCTCGGTCCTGTAGTTTTCGCGCAGGCGCCGCAGGCTCCAGTGCCGGCGCAGCCTGCCAGCCCGGCCAAGTCCAATAGTCCGCTTTCGCCGGCGTTGCAGGCGCTGGTCGCAGGGGCCGAGAAGGGTGATGCGGTCGCGCAGTTTCGGTTAGGGATGGCGTATCTCAGCGGCAAGGAAGTCGAGCAAGACGTCACAAAAGCGGCCGAGTGGTTGCGCAAAGCAGCCGATGGCGGCAACGTCGCGGCGCAATTCAACCTGGCCGTTCTGCACACTCAAGGCAAAGGAGTGCCGAAAGATTTTGCCGAGGCGGCAAAGTGGTTCACAAAAGCGGCCGAGGGTGGTGACCGCTCCGCGCAATACAATTTGGCGGTCATGTTCGCCAATGGCACGGGAGTCGCGCCTGACGCTGCCGCCGCGGCAAAATGGTTTCGGGCCGCTGCTGAACAAGGCGACGTGCGGGCGCAACTCGCCTTCGGCCAGGCGGTCGCTGCCGGCACAGGCGTGCCACAGGACCTCGCTGAAGCGTATCTGTGGTTGAGCACCGCGTTGGCGAACGGCGCCAGCGAAGCTGAGGAATTGCGGGACGAAATCGTCGAAAAAATGAACGCTGAGCAACTCTTTGCAGGCCGTTTGCGCCACGCTAAACGAGGCGACATGGAGGACCAATATCAGACGGGCAAAGCACTGAGCGAAGGCAAAGGGACCAAGGAGGATTTTGCGGAGGCGATCAAATGGTGGCGGGAATCGGCGGCTAAGGGCCATCCAGAAGCGCAACTCCGACTGGGTCTGGCTTTGCTCGACGGCCGGGGTGTTAAGGCCGATCCAACGGAAGCTTACAAATGGCTGCGCGCCTCAGCCGACCAGGGGCACATTGTGGCCCAACTTCACGTGGGGAATGCGCTGGCCGACGGGCGCGGTGTGGCCCGCAACGCGACCGAAGCGGCCAAGTGGTATCGCAAAGCGGCCAACCAGGGCGTGGCCCAGGCCGCGTCCAGGCTTGGCCTGATGCTGCTCAAAGGCGAGGGCGTGACCACCAACGCAACCGAAGCCGCTGAATGGCTGCGCCGCGCCGCCGATCAAGGCGAGTCGATGGCGGAATACAATTATGCGGTCCTGCTTCAGACCGGGCGGGGTGTCAAGCGGGACAGCGCCGCGGCTTTTAACTGGTTTCGCAAGGCCGCGGAACACAACCAGCCCGACGCCCAGGAGCGCCTTGGGCTGGCTTTCTGGCAAGGCGATCCCGCGACCGGTACGAACGCCATCGAAGCGGTTAAGTGGTTCCTGAAGGCAGCCGCTCAGGGGCACACTCGGGCCAATGTGTATATGGGAATCGCGCACAGCGAGGGCAGAGGCACGACGAAAGATCCTGTGGAGGCGGCGAAATACTTTCGCATTGCTGCGGACAAAGGTGATGCGCGAGCGCAGTTTAACCTGGCGGTTCTTCACGAGAGCGGAACGGGTGTCAAAAAGGATCTGGTTGAGGCCGCGAGGTGGTACAAGCAAGCGGCGACCCAGGGAATGCTGGACGCGATGGTGAAGCTTGGGACGCTGCTCGCCGCCGGCATTGGCGTCGAGCAAAACCTTGGCGAAGCTCTGTTGTGGTTTCGGCGGGCTGCGGAACAGGGCGATCGCACTGCGCAATTCAATTTTGCAGTGATGTATGAACAGGGCCGCGGCGTGGCGAGAAATCCCGCCGAAGCTCTCAGGTGGTACTTGAAAGCAGCCGAACAGGGACACGCCCGCGCGCAGTACCACGTTGGCTACGCGTGTTCGCAACGGACTCCGCCGAACGACGTCGAAGCTGTTAAGTGGTTTCGCAAAGCCGCCGAGCAGGGGGAGATCCCTGCCCAGTTCAATCTTGGTGTCATGCTCGACACCGGGCGCGGCGGAAAGCAGGATCGCGCCGAGGCCGCGCAGTGGTTTCGCAAAGCCGCCGAACAAGGTCATGCGCAGGCGCAATTGAACCTTGGAGCAATGTTCGACGCGGGCGAAGGTGTTGGCAAAAGCATCAAGGATGCGGCGCATTGGTATCTCCAGGCAGCAAAGCAAGGCATCGCTTCGGCGCAGTACGCCGTTGGGGTCTGCTATGCTGACGGCGAGGGCGTGCCGCAGGACATTATTGAGGCGTACAAATGGATCGCGCTGGCGTCGAGCAACGGACACAACGAAGCGAAAATCTTTCTCGCCACGCTCAACAAGAAATTGTCCCCGGAACAAAGGTCGAAGGCAGAAGAGCTGGTGAATGCTGCCAGCGGCAAGTAGCCCCGGCTAGCCGCTGGTGCGATGCAGGGCTGCTGACCTAACGTTGTCGGCGGGACGCCGAAAACTGCGACAGGGATGCGTCGCGCTCCCCATCTCCCGGGGAACATTTCAGGTGCCTCAAGCATCTTTTAGGTATGTTCCGCAACACTCTTTGTCCAGGCTTGTTGTCTGCGCGTACGGGGCAGGGCAGGAAATGGCTGTGTTTCGTCAGCCTAATCCTGGGCAGTTTGGTCCCATGGCACGCGCGGGCGGCGACATTGTCTGCCATTCCCGCCGAGGACACTTTCATTTCTGAGGGCTCTCCGCCCAGCAACGGAACAGAACTGATCATTGGGACGCAGGGCACGACATCGGGTTCTGCCAAGAACCGAGGGTTGATGCGGTTTGATCTCGCCGGGATTCCTTCCGGAGCAACGATCAATTCGGTCAGTCTGCAAATGACGGTGCTGAGGGCGCCCAATTCTTTGTCCATCAATTTCAACCTGCATCGGTTGCTTCGCGCATGGAGCGAGGCCGGCAGCACATGGGAGTTGCGAGTGCCGCCGGACCAGACCTGGGCGGCGCCGGGCGGGGCGGAAGGGACCGATTACGCCGCGGCGGTAAGCGGCAGCGCCGCGATTGCCGGACCGGCGGCTTATACTTTTGTATCAACGCCGGCGATGGTGTCTGATGTCACAGCGTGGGTCGCTGACCCGTCTGCAAACCACGGTTGGCTGATGAAGCAAACCGATGAATCGGTTGCGTTCGGCGCCCGCCGTTTCGCCGCGAGCGAGGCCTTGAGCGGCGCTCCGCAACTCACAGTCGATTACACGGCGGCCCCGCCACTGCGCATCGAGTCGGCTAACATCAGCGACGGACAGTTCTGCCTGGGGTTTACCGCACGCGCCGGGAAAAGCTACCGTGTGGAGCGACGCAGCGATCTGGTCAGCGGTATGTGGAGCACAGTGACTACTCTGCCGCCGGCCGGCACCGACCGCCAGGAAACGGTTTGCGACCCGCTGGGCGCTGGCGCGGGATTTTATCGGGTGGTGGAGTTTTGAGGCTGCACCGAGCTTTCGACCCTTCAGCCTTTTGACGACGCGGCTTTGATCGCGTCGAGCACTTCGGCGGCGTGCTGCTCGGGTTTGACCGCGGGCCAGATTTTCCTGATACGCTGGTCGGGTCCGATCAGGAAGGTGACGCGGTGCGTGCCCATATACTTGCGGCCCATGAAACTTTTTTGTCCCCAAACGCCGTACTTTTGCACGATGGATTTGTCCTCATCGGCAACGAGGTCGAAAGGGAGTTTGAATTTCGTGATGAACTTGTCGTGCGCTTTCACTGGATCGACACTGACGCCCAGCACGACCGCGCCGGCGCGCTTGAATTTGTCGTATGCATCCCGAAAGCCACATGCCTCCCTCGTGCATCCGGGCGTGTCGTCGCGGGGGTAGAAATAAAGAACCACGTGTTTGCCTTTCAGTTCAGACAGTGAAACTGTGCCACCCCCGCTGATGGGTGCGGTGAAACCCGGCGCAGGGTCACCTTCGCTCAATGTCAATGGCGGGCCTTTCATAAATCTGCCTGAGAAAGACAAAGAGAAAGCCCGTCGCTTGGAAAGAAGATAAAGCGTAGGCGACGGGCTTTAATCAGCGGTTGCGGACCGCTGAGCGCACATCCAGGAATTGGGTGCGATTAAATCTTGTTGGGAGAGGCCTGGGCGTATCGCAGCTTGGCGGCTTCGGCAGCCATCTGGACCTTCTTAAACTGCTGCTGGCTTTGCGCCAACTGCTTTTTGGCCACGTGCAACCGATAAGCTTCAACGCCGGGCCACGCGAGAATTCCGGCGAGGACTACGACACGAATACAATTCTTTTTATTCATCTTTGCTGCGGCCACTTCAGGACCTAATAGCTTTATCGGCAAAAACGGGTGACCGGTTTAGCGGGCCGTCGGCATACCTTTTTGGCGCTTTCCCTATGGCGGCGCGCACGCTATGCGCAAGCGCGTTGTATTTTGCTTGATTTCGGGACACCGGGTCTCAGGCTGGATTGAGTGGCGGTTTGAAGGAGAGATGCAGCTCATGCGCCCGCAGGACATACAAGCAATTGGCAACCATTTGGCGATCAAATGGGAAGACGGTTCAGAATGCTTCATTTCCCTGGAGCAGCTCCGGAGGCATTGCCCGTGCGCAGGGTGCAAAGGCGAAACGGACGTCATGGGCAACGTTTACAGGGCTCCCGCTCAAACCCTCACACCGAAGGCTTACGAATTGGTGAGCCTTAAACAGGTGGGCGGTTACGCCATTCAGCCGGTCTGGGCGGACGGGCATTCCACGGGTCTTTATTCCTTCGAGTACCTGAGGCGAGTGGCCGACGCGGCGAGCACGTGACTTCACTCCTTCCCGAGAACTTTTGCCAAGGCATCCCGAAGGGAATCGACGAAAAACGGCTTTGTCAGGACCAGGTCAATGCTGGCCGGGGGCTGAGCAGGCGGGAAAGCTGTGAGCATGATGACGGGTTTCGATGGGGCGCGCTCCTTCAGCGCGACGGAAAGCTGATCGCCCTTCATGCCAGGCATGGAAAAGTCGGTTATGACGACGTCGTATTCTGCGCCGTTGTGCTTGGCCAGGGCCTCTTCGCCGCTGCTGGCGGTCTCGACATCATGCCCATCGTAACTGAGCAGCATGCGCACCGATTCGCATATGAGAGGCTCATCATCCACCACCAATATGCGTCGCCGTTGTGAAGGCATACTTCCTGAGTGACATCGGCGGAATTGGCTTTGGGCTTGAGCGAAGAGCCAAAGTGAGAAAGTGGGAAAGTGAGCCGGTGAGAAAGTGAGCTGTGCTCACCTCCACACTTTCACCCTTTCTCACTTTCACACTTTCTCATCACTAGGTAGCATGCCCAACGTGTATTTGGACCACCAGGCTTCGACCTCGGTTCTTCCCGAAGTGCTCGCGGCCATGCAGCCATGGTTCAGCGAATCCTTTGGCAGTCCCTCCTCGATCCATCAGCATGGGTTGCGCGCCCGCGACGCCCTGCAGCATGCACGCGAACAGGTGGCGGCATTCATTAATGCGGAATCGCCGGAGGACATCATTTTTACCTCCGGCGCCACCGAAGCCGCCAATCTCGCAGTCAAGGGGGCGGCATTCGCCAATCAACGGCAGGGCAAACACATCGTGCTGAGCGCGATCGAGCATCCGGCGATTGCCAACTCGGTCGAATTTCTGCATACGCTGGGCTTTTCATCGTCAGTCGTGAAAGTTGATTCCCATGGTTTTCTTGATCCTGACGATCTCCGCGCGGGCATACGTGAGGACACCTCGCTGATCTGTATCCATCACGCAAACCACGATATCGGGACCATCCAGGCCGTTGGTGAAATAGCCGCCATTGCCGCCGAGCGCGGCATTCCGCTGTTTGTCGATGCGTCGGCCAGCGGCGGTTGGTTGCCGATTGACGTACAGAAAATGGGGGCAGGCTTGCTCTCCCTGGCGCCGCACCGTTTTTACGGGCCGAAAGGCGTGGGAGTCCTCTATCGGCACCGCCGCGCGCGTATTACGCCGCTCATTCACGGTGGCGTTCAGGAAGGAGGCCGTCGCGCCGGCACGGAAAACGTTCCGGGGATTGTCGGGGCGGGCATCGCCGCCGAGATTGCCGCTCGCGACCTGCGGGCTCGCCGGGAGCACGTCAGTGGTCTGCAACGCCAGCTTTGGGAAAAACTCAGATCCTCCATTTCCCATTTTTGCCTCAACGGACCAGCGGTCGGCGAACGCCGCCTGCCCACAAACCTGAACATCAGCATCGAGTTCGTCGAAGGCGAGGGCGTTGCTCTCATGGCAGATGTGCAGGGAATTGCCATCGCCAGTGGCGCGGCGTGCGTAAGCAAAGCGCTAAAAGCATCACCTGTGCTGACCGCAATCGGTCTCGACCATGCGCTGGCTCAAGGCAACATCATTATCTCTTTCGGGAAGGACAACACCGAGGCCGAAATCGACCACGTCGCCCGCACCCTGCCGAAAATCGTCGAGAAACTTCGCGCGATGTCGCCAATGTGGGACGATTTCCAGAAGGGTCTTATCCGGGCGCAGACCCAGTAGTGTCAGTGGCGCGGGGGCCCCGGTATAGTCGAAAAGTGCAAGCGGTGAAACAGTTGATAAGTCGTTCGGTGTCGGATAGTAGAACTCAAGTTGTCCCATGAGTCCGGCCCCCCGGCAAATTCCGCCCGCACACGAGGTGAATATCCTCGGCATTTCGGCATTTTACCACGATAGCGCGGCGTGTCTGGTCCGCGACGGCGCGATCATTGCCGCGGCGCAGGAAGAGCGGTTCACGCGCAAGAAGCACGATGCGAGTTTCCCGAAAAATGCGACCCACTCATGCCTGCGCGAAGGGGGAATCGGGACGGGCGACCTTCACTGCGTGGCGTTTTATGAGAAGCCTTTCATCAAATTCGACCGCCTTCTGCACACGTATCTTGCCTATGCTCCGGTCGGCCTGAAGTCGTTCTTGAAGGCCATTCCAATCTGGATCAAGGAGAAGATCTGGATGAAGGAGATCATCCGCAAGGAGTTGAATTATTCGGGCCCGATAATTTTTCCAGAACATCACGAATCGCACGCGGCATCAGCGTTTTTTCCCTCGCCATATCAGGAGGCGGCGTTCCTGACCGTGGACGGCGTTGGGGAATGGACGACGACGAGTTTCGGCGTGGGCAAAGACAACTCGGTTCAGATCCTTGGCGAACTGCGCTTTCCGCATTCGCTTGGGTTGCTTTATGCGGCCTTTACGCACTACGCCGGGTTTCGGGTGAATTCCGGCGAATACAAATTAATGGGCCTCGCCCCCTACGGCGAACCGATCTACAAAGACTTGATTCTGAAAGAGCTGGTCGATCTGAAGGAGGACGGCTCGTTCAAGTTGAAC
>JAKEEH010000002.1 GCA_022616725.1 Limisphaerales bacterium
GCTGCGGCATCCCCGAAAAAAGAAGGGGCGCGAACCCCACATGCTCCCACGCGGGGCACCGAGAAGCGCCCTTGGAAAGAAGCACGCCGAGCCGCGCCCGAGTGGGCGCGTGCTTCGGCGGCTCTTTCCTTTGATGAAAATTCTCGGTTTCCGCGTGGGACCGAGCCGATGCGACGCAAATGCTGTTTTGTTCTTGTTACATAGACGAACTCACCAACACCGGAAACATACTCACTCGCGGCAGATCGCCAAGCCCAAAGGCCGGACGAAACCGGCGACTCGTCTGATAATTCCAGAATGCCTGCACTCGCGAAGGGCTGCCGGAAGGATCTGAAGAAACGCATTTGCAGAACCACGATAAAGA
This sequence comes from Limisphaerales bacterium, assembly GCA_022616725.1. Classification (GTDB taxonomy): domain Bacteria; phylum Verrucomicrobiota; class Verrucomicrobiia; order Limisphaerales; family JAKEEH01; genus JAKEEH01. The sequence continues at coordinate 365 of JAKEEH010000002.1, forward strand.
AGACATCAGCCGCGGACGGGAGTTACAACGCGGTGCTTTCGGACATTGTTGCGTTGCTGGATGCCAAATACCTCACCGCGCGCCCCTGGAGTCGGAACTGGCCCCCAAGTCAATCGCGCGCGTGCCGTCCTGGTGCAACAGGCCAAGGCGCGGCAACTTGCGCGGTGAACGCGGCGTGCATTTGTCGAAGCAATTACCCTGTAGCATCTGAACCACCGCTCCAGTCCCGAAAACGCTTATTTACTTCCTCGGATGGCAGATAAGCACCTTCGTCAATCATGGCCCGCAGTTTGGCAGCGGCCAGCTTGGGCACAATTTTGTTCGCCGCGATCAATTGGTCGAGTATCCATAAGACGCCATGCACTTTCACGGAGCGTTTCTCAGCTTGTGAACGCAGACGGCGATCTCCAGTAATCAACACGGCCTTGAGTTTGACGGCAAGAAACAGAGCCGAGTTGTCTTCGATCCCGAGGCGTGACTCCTGATACTCCGTCTGCATTTGACTGAGTTCCGCTGCGTTCAGGGTTTCCACCTTCAGAAGGCCAGCCTGCACAAAGCCGGATACTACGCGCCATTGTGCTTCCCGTTGCACTTGGTTGATGACGAAGTCCGTCGTGTGTGTCTCGAACCCCAGTTCAAACCAGGAATCCAGCAAACCTCCGTTTGCCAGGTCGATAAGCACACAGGCGTCCTTGACGGCGACTTTCATTCCCCCCGTTTCAGGCGTAAACGCTCCGCAACTCTTTTCTCAGTTCACCGAGGCTTTGGTTGAGCAACGCCGCTCCTTTGGACATGCTGACTTGATCTTCCGCGACCGCACGATGCACCAACTGACGAAAGCGCGAGTGCGATTCATTCCCCCGGTAAAGCTCGTCGCCAGGCTCTTCCTTCGCCGAGCGCCACGGTGCTGCTTCTTTGCAGAATCGCAGAAAGATGGCTTCGCTTATCAAACCCAATTGCCGGGCGCGCATCATAATAGCCCAAATGGATGCGCCGAAATTGACTTTCAACTCAATCAGTTCTCCCAAGCTGATTCCGTTACGCATTTTGCCGAACTCGCCGATGAAGGTTTCCTTTGGCAAGAGGAACGCACCGGCAAATCGTGCGGCAATGGCTTCCCGTTCCTTGGTCCCGGTGACAGAGCGGTCCAACGACAGGACGATGTGCGCCAGTTCATGCACGGTGGTCATGCGCTTCCGAAGCAGGTTTTTGTTCAATCCGCGACGAATGACGACAACCGGCCCCACTTTAGTATCGGCCGAGAACCCATCGAATGCATCCTCCGGCACATCCGGTTCATAAACCCGGACGCCTTTGCTTTCGAGCAACTCAACCAGGTTGGGCAGTGGATCGCGCCCCAGCTTCCAGTCGGTGCGAAGCTTATTCGCCGCCCCTTCGGCATCTTCGGAAGTTTTGAGCGGCGGGAAGTCAAGCTTGCCCGCGAATGGACGGCTCTCTCCAAGCAGTTCCTCGATTTCATGATAACGCTCGAAAAATTCCAGTGCCTGTTCCTTGATGGCTTCCTCGGCCTTCGAGCCAAGACTCGCTCGCTTTCGGAACTCGATGTTTTGCAAGTGCAGGGTGAACGGGCGAAAAAAGAAATCTGAGGCCTGGCCCAGGGCGTTCGCCAATGCAATCAGCACGGTGCTGTTCGGTTCCAACTCGCCATTCTCAAACTTCGCGAGCGCGGTGTGGGAAACAGTCGCGCCGATCTTGTCAGCCAGCGCCCGCAGGGAAAGCCCCTGCATGGTCCGCGCCTGATGCAACCGGCGGCCGAAGATGTTTTTTGCTTCGTCGCTCATAGGTTTACAAAATATCACACTTGCTATTCGTTTGTAAACCGATTAAATTAACCCCGAATGGATTCACTCAAGATCGAAATCCAGAACGGAAAAGCCGGCCTCGGTAGTAACCGAAACCGGCTTTCTGCTCCAGACAGTGCCTCTCGCTGGAGAGGCGCTCACCGGAGGCGCTTTGTTTTAGGAAGCAGCTACAAAGTGCCGGCCTGCCGGGCGGGCGTCAAGTCATTGGAGGGGTTGCAAAACAACCATCACAACTATGGCAAAAGATATTCACGTCGTGCCTCACGACGATAGCTGGGCCTGGCGTCGTGAAGGCGCAAACCGCGTTTCCGGCACCGCCGATACACAGGCGGAAGCTGAACGCACCGCGCGGCGAGCCGCGCAACGCGACGGCGTCGAGCTGATTGTCCATCGCCCAAACGGGCGAATCCGCGATAAGGATAGCCACGGGCGCGACCCGTATCCGCCGAAAGGCTGATCCTTCCCCTGGCGGGCCGGGCAAGTTCCGGCCCGCCTATTCGGCTGGGGCGAGATGTTTAGGAAACTCGACACCGTTAAGACGGCCGAGTCATGCCGCACGGGGTATTTGTGGGGGCTTGTGAGGCAGGTTGCGCCTCAATTGCGAGGAACGGAGGAAAAGTTCATCGGTCTGCTTACCTCTGGTCAACTCGCAAATCATGACGCTCGTCTTGCAAACTTGGAGCAAGACCATACGGAGCGAACCCGTTTTGCGCCCGCAAAGAAGGCCGCGATTGGATTCGCGTTGCGCTGCATGAGTAAAATCACGTTTGGGCTGATCAAGGCCGAGTAGATTTTGCCCTCATCCGACTTGAATTAAGTCAAGCGCCTCCACCACGGAAACCACTTTGCTACGCTGCCGTCCGGTTCGACTGGCGGCAGGGTGACACGTCGAAAGCCGCGCTCGCAGTGAACAAGGACACATTCGTGGTCGCGGAGGTTGCGGAGCAGGTGCGGTTTGATTTTGTGTTCCTCGGTTTCGGAGTAGTTCACGTTGCGCTTGCCAGCACTGTAGCCCCAGGACCGTTTGATTAGGCGCTTCTTGCCGAGAAAGTCGGCGCTTTGCACGGCATCCTGTTCGTCAGCGGCGCGGAAAATCATCCGGTTGCGGAGATTCAACGTGAGCACCTTGGCTTTGTCGTGGCCAAGCGGCGGAACGAGTGACGTGGTGGACTGCGCGGCGGCGATGATGGTCGTGCCGGCCTCACGAATGACATCAACCACGTTATAGTCGCTCGTGCCGTCTTCGCTCGCGGTCATGAAGCGTTGCGCTTCGTCAGCCCAGAGGATGAGGAGATTGTCGTTGGCGCGTTCGTCGCGCGCTTTGTCGAAACGGCGGAGTGCGTGGTTGTAGAACAGGAGTTTCAGGAACGTGTTCACGTAACGGCGCTCGGTCTGGAACTTCTGCGGCATGGTGACGCAAACGATTTTGCCCGCGTCCACGTCGCTGATGTCGAAGCTGCTGACGGGGGAGCAAAAGACTTCGGCGACTTCGGGCGTGAGGACGTATTGAAGGTAGTTGCCGATGGTTTCGCGCACGCCGCCGAGCTGTTCCGGCGGTTGTGCCAGGAAACGGTTCCCGAAATGTTCGATGAGCGCAGTGCGACGCGGCATGGGGAGCAGTTCGCTGAGGGTCTGCACGGCGTCCGCGACCGCTTCGTTGTCGGACAGAAGTTCGTAAGCCCCGGCGAGGGTGATGGGCCGGCGGGTTTCGTAGAGCAGTTCCAGCGCGTGGGCGATGTGGGTTTGCGCCTGGCTCTTGAAGAAGCCCTTGTCGCCGCCCTGGCCGAGACTCGTCGCGGTATCCACCACAAACTTGGCGTAGGTGTTGAACGGAATCGTGCGATTGCCGGCAAGGTTGAAACGGTGCGTGGGCTGCCAGTCCGGGCCGCTGTCGTCCGGACGTATCTGAACGTGAATCAAGTCAGGCGTACGTTCGTAGTGCTCCGCCATCGCTTTGAGGATTTCCCAATAGACGCCCTTTTCGTCGATCAACAGCCCGCCCCAGCGTGGTTCGTTGCGGAAGACTTGGTGAGCGAGTTGGTTCACGCCTGAACTTGTCTTGCCGGAGCCAGTGTCGCCGGTGATGAGCCAGCCACGACAGAACTGACTGCGTTTCCAAGTCAGCCCCTTGAGCCGCACAACACAACTCTCGCGGCGCCCCGGCATCACGAGGACAACAATCCCAAGCCCGCCCGCCAGGACCGCGAGCAGCGAGCCGTAGGGTTGCGGCAGGTAGCGATAGCAACCAATCGCGAGGGCCGCGCTGATGCCGAACATGAGAATGCCAAAGAGATTCATAGGAGATACCTGCCGATGAAGATGCCAACGACGATCGCGAGCAGCGCGGTGAGCAACAGCCCAGTCACGCTGGGCGCAACCAGCCGTGTCGCGCTCTTGTAGCGACGGAGTTCTTCCGTCAACGCCGCCGCCTGACGCTGGAAGGCGGTGGTGTGCTGGTGCAATTGAACCAGCGAGTCGCGGAAATCCGAGAATGACGGCAGTTCCTCGCGGCGGATTGCGTCCCACTGTTGTTGGTGGATGCGGAACAGTTCGAGGCAGAGCAACAACGGCTCATCGTCGCGCAGCTTGTGTTGCTGCCGCCACTGCTCGATGGCCTGCTGAAAGCGGTCAGGCGGTTTTGTTGGCGGTGCTTCCATGAGCGGGCTTGTGATTCTCCGGCAACAGTAGATCGGCGGCGGTTTCGATCTCGGTGTAGAGCCGTTTCTGCCACGTCGCGAGTCGCTGCCGGTCGAGCAGGTAAAAGCTCTCGTGCTTCGCGGCGGCGGTGATGGTGAAGTTCATCCGGTTCAGTCCTTCGACGAGCCATTCTTCCATGCGCGGCATGGTGATTTCCTTGCCGCCGAGCTTCTTGATCAACTTCACGCGCACCGCCGACTGGTCGTAGAGCGCGAAGGCTTCGCCATGAACCTGGTTGCGGATGATGACGAAGCGCGCCTTCTCGCCGAGTTCATCCACGACCCGCTGAATCTGGTCGAGGCTGTCGGCCTCGTGGTTCACGGGCATGAGGAGCGTGAGCCGGGCGTCGAGCAAGCGAAGCACCGAGGCAACATCAATCGCGGCGAAGTATTTCAGGAAGACATCCGTGGACGCGGCGCGGCAGTCCACGACAACCAGCTCGGTGCGCTCCAGCGCCCGGAACATTTCATCGAGGGAACGCGGTTGCGCAAGATTCACGAACCCGGCATCAGGATGAAACCGCTTGAGCGTGGAATTCTCGTTGTCGGAATCGTACGCGACGAAGGGTGTCCCTTTGTCTTTGAAGAACTGGACGAAGTTGACGGCAAAGAAGCTCTTTCCGACACCGCCCTTGCCGTTAAGGATGAGATTGAGTTGTCGTTTCATAGGTCTTCGGGTTTGGCGAACTCGATGCGGGCGATGCGCGGCCCGCCCTCGGCCTTCGCTGGCGGCGGTAGCAGCGATGGAGCCGCGCTCAACAAATCATCGAGAAACGCAGCTTGCGCCGTCTCGTTGAGCGCAGGCTTTGGCGCAGTGTGACTGCCTGCGGCAGATGCGGCACGAGGCGCAGCGGATCGTTTGCGTTCCTCACCGCGCACACGCTTTTCTCCCAGGACGCGCCGACAGAAGCGCATGACGCAAGTGTCCGACGCAGCGATGCCGCTCTGCGTGAGCAGTTCGCTGATGGTGCGATACGAAGCGCCCTTCTTGCGCAGCGCAGTAATGTCGTCCTTCACTGACAGCAGCCGCGAAGCGCGTGA
>JAKEEH010000321.1 GCA_022616725.1 Limisphaerales bacterium
CCCGCGGTCGCACCCTGGCGGTGAATTTGAAATTCTATTTCTAAGCCGCTTGCGCTTCAATCACCGCGGTGGCTGCAAACCTCAGACGCCAATTTAGCAAACGCTGGATGGCGGCGGTCGTCGGCGCTGCTCTAGCCGCTCTGTCCGGGTTGTGCCTGCATGTGTTCACGTTTGGCGGGGGGCTCATTAATCTCAGCTACGATTTGCTCACCGTGGCGAACACACCGAAGACTACGCCAGACGATGCGATTCTTGTGGTCATGGACGAGGATTCACATCAAAAACTCCAGCAACCGCTCAATGCCCCGTGGGACCGCTCGCTCCACGCTAAACTCGTCGACAAGCTGACCGCCGCCGGCGCCAAAGCCATTGTGTTCGACATTGTGTTCAGCGATCCCTTCCCCACAAATCCAGAATCTGACCGTGATCTGGGCAGGGCCTTCGCGGCGAGCAAGCGCGTGATTATTGCTGCCGACCACGTGCGCTTCAGCGAGACCGGCAAACGCTTCGATATGCCAATAGACGTCCTGCGGGACAGCGCCCGCGACGTAGGTTCCGCCGAGGTCGTGCCCTCGCGCGATCTTGTCATTCGCACACACACTCCGCCCGAGGATTTGCCAAGCCTAAGTGAAGCTGTCGCCAGCCTCGCCGGAGTACGCATGGACAGCCTTCCTGGAATGCGCTGGCTAAACTATTATGGGCCGGCCAATTCGCTTCCATCTCTGCGATATGATGAGGCGTCGCAGACCGATGCAGATGAGCTCTTCAGGGGTAAATTTGTCTTTGTCGGAGCGCGCGTTTTTACGCGATTCGCTGGCGATCGCAAAGACGAATACCGCACGCCACACTCATTCTGGGCGGACAAACGACAGTTCATCCCCGGCGTCGAGATTCAGGCAACCGCATTCTTGAACCTTCTGCGCGGCGACTGGCTGCTGCGGCTTCCGGTTGGGCAGGAACGTGCTCTGATCCTGATCTTTGGCGCCGTTGCCGGGGCAATTTTAATGCTGGCGCGCCCTTGGACAGCCACATGGCTGGCTGTACTACTCGTAGCGCTAGCCGCCGCTTCAAGCTTCGTTTTCTTAAAGAGCACTCGCATCTGGTTCCCCTGGCTGATTCCAGTCTCTCAGGTGACGCTGGCGCTCGCGGTGTCCGTCGTCGTCAATTCTTTCCGGCTTTATCTTGAAAGAAGGCTCTACGAACAAACCCTCGCCCTCTATTTGTCGCCCAAGCTGGTCAAAAAATTCTCGCAGGATGAACGTTTCCGCCAACCTGGCGCCGAAAAGCAGATGCTCACGATCCTATTCAGCGATATTGCGAATTTCACAACGATCTCCGAGGGGATGGATTCCGATGATCTCGCCAAGCTGATGAACAAATATTTTCAGCGTGCGGTCAGTGAGTGCATTCACGTCACCGACGGCACGGTGGTCAAATACATCGGCGATGCGATCTTCGCCTTTTGGAATGCTCCGGACCAGCAACACGACCATGCGGTTCGCGCCTGCGAAGCGGCGCTGCGTTTTCGCGATCAGGATGTCGAATATGTCAACGGCCAACCGCTCTTCACCCGCATCGGCTTGCACACGGGCGTCGCCAACGTCGGCAACTTCGGCAGCGTCCAACGCGTCGATTACACGGCCCTGGGGGAAAGTATCAATCTCGCCTCGCGCATGGAGGGGTTAAATAAATATCTTGGCACGACGGTCCTGGTCACAGGCGCCACACAGGCGGAAATCGGTGGCAGGTTCACAACGCGTTTCCTCGGCAAATTCCGGCTCAAGGGCTTTGAGAAATCGGTGGACGTCTTCGAGCTTTTGGGGCGCGAAGGCGACGCAATTGAGGCGTGGCACAAACACTTTTCCTCTGCGTTAGAAAGCTTTCGCAATCGCGACTTTAATTCGGCTGCGCACGAATTCCGGCGCGTGCTCGAACTTCGCAAAGAGGACGGTCCATCGAAGTTTTACCTGCACAAAATCGAGGAACTCCGTGCGGCAGACCTGCCCGCACATTGGCATGGCGAAGTGGAACTCAAGGAGAAATGACCGCGAGCCCTCCACATAAACAGGGCAGGGGAGGGCCGTGCGCCTGACCCAGTTCCGAATTGCGATCGGCTTGACGAAATTGCGCCAGCTCGTGGAGTGCGGCTGTCCTCTGCCGCTTTCACTGCTAATCCGCATGGCACCGCGACTAAGCCGGAAGATCCAGGTGAAAGGATGCCCGCCTTTATTGGGTCGGTTCTAATCCGCGCGGACTCGAAAGAATTTCGTGCCCGCACTTAGCGGCAGGGTTGCGTTTGTTCCGCTCGTGGTCAGGATCGAGGTCCACGCTGCAGGGGTCAACTCGGCAGCCTGTTCGAGCTGATAGGGCGCGCGGCCGCCGGCCCACCGCAGAGACACCGCGGGGCCATTGCGCGAAACCGTCAGGCGGATCGGCTCCTGGGCCGTGATAACGACGGCGTCGTAGGCCACGGTGTGCACACCGTCGTCCGCGCTTAGCATTAAGGTGTAAGTGCCTGGCGCGGGAAAGCTCGCCGTCGTGTTCGTCTGGTTGGTGTTCCCGAAAACGATTCCGTCGGGTCCGGAATACAAACGCCACGCCGTCGCCACGGGCGCGACATTTGTGTACTGGACGGTTCCTTGAAGGTTGATCGTCTCACCGGGCGACACCGTGCGGTCCACCCCGGCAAAAACAACTGGCGCGCCGGGAGAGCGCGGTCCTTCGTTGGGTCCAGTCGTTTGTATCACTTCGAAATTCGTGACCGAGAGATAGCGGCTCAGGTTATTGAACGCGTTGACGGGCCAGCGTTGATCGGGCACGACGGAAATGGAAAAGAAATTCCCGTTATCGGCGACAAGCGCGCCATATTTTTTGAGCGCTTTCAGGACGGCCTTTTCCTGTAGCGTCCAACTGTTCGAAATCACAAAAGACGATCTCAGCCGCAAGCGCTGGCCCATCGCGGGCGCGTTGGTATCGCTAGTGGCACCGGCCCGATGTGTCGCGGGATAGATGAACGCGTGGCGCGTGATCCTCACCACCAGGCGAATTGCATGCTCGACCATTCCGCGTTCGCATTCATCAAAGCGCACCAATCCGCCTAGCATCGATAATCCGGCGGCATCGCCGGAGGTCCAATACAGCGGACGTAGCGCGTTATTCGTCAGGCTGAACTTTGCGCCATTAGCCGCTTGCCAATTGGTCTGATTGTTCGCCACCACCATAAGGGTGGACCACGTCTCGTAGGTATGTCCCAGGCCGGGCTGCACGACGATGGCGTGGCGGTCGCCGCCGTCGCCATTGATGTCGCGCTGCCAGTCGTAAAGGCTCAGGCCCATGGCTTCGCTGGGCCAGGTTTCCACGGGCAGGTTCGGCGGAATGGGATAGGGGCTTGGATCAGACTCATCGGGCGCATACCAGAAGTCAATGGGCACCAGCGGCTGGTTGTCGGGCACAATGACAAAATTCATTTCCTTGAAGGCGCGCAATGTTCGCCGGGCGGCGTCGAGGTTCGTGTAAATATGGCGAATCATTGCGTCGGAATTCGCAAGGAGCGGCCGGAGGGAAATGTCTTCATTCCAGGCGTTGTCCCTTGGGAAAACCTGGAGCGCCGACATGACCGCGTCGGCCTCTGGCGTGTTGAACAGAATGGCGTTGGTCACGACCGGCACCGCGCCGAGAATTCTGCCCTCGTGATTGATTCGTTCGGCGCCGGAAAGCCCCAGCGGCAATGCCATAACGACTAAAGCCATGACATGCCGCATATCAGAATAGATCGGCCGCTTGGCAGGGCTTCTTCACCCACTTGGGGAACCGCGGGGCTGGCGGTGGCTTTGCTTTGGAGGCGCGGATAAGGGCCTACTCGACCTTCCGCCGTTCAAACACAAAGTCATGCGTAAAGGGCGCGTTGGTGCCCCGCTCATACGCGAGACGCAGCCGCACTTGCCCGGTCTTCCAAC